>JAWLFL010000005.1:0-53016 GCA_041685605.1 Cyclobacterium sp.
CTGGATTAATAAGTAAATTGACTGAAAACTGATGTGTTGGTGAAAAATGTAATGAGATTCTATGGTAAGGCTATGAGGAAGGTTTTGACCTTAAAACTTTTCCTGTTAACGATCATTAGCGGACAAGTACTGTTTTCCTGCGAATCAACGGAAAGGGCAAGTTTACCGGAGCGGGTTGATTTTAACTACCATATCAAGCCTATCCTGGTACAGAAATGCTACCTCTGTCATGGCCCTGATCCCAGCAGCCGGGAGGCCGGGTTGCGATTGGATCTGGCAGCAGGTGCCACCCGGCTGCTGGAAAGCGGCGTAACGGCCATCGTCCCAGGTTCCCTATCCAAAAGTGCGGTATACCATCGGATTACCAATTCTGACCCCGAGCTGAAAATGCCTCCCCCCGCATCCAACCTTGAATTGACTGATCTAGAAGTAAGCCTGATTAAAAAATGGATTAACCAAGGTGCGGAATACCAACCTCACTGGGCATTTTTACCTCTAATAATTTCCAAAGCAAACCTTCAGCTAAGCATTCCCTATCAAATTGACGCCTTCCTGGATGAAAAAATGACGGAGCAGGGGCTTTCGCAGACTGAACCAGCAGAAAAGTACCAGTTGATCCGTCGCCTATCCTATGTATTAACCGGCTTGCCGCCCGGAAAGGAAGAGATGGATGCTTATTTGGAAGCTGATCAACCTAGAGCGTACGAATCGCTGGTGGACAAGTACCTGAACGACCCCGCATTTGGAGAAAAATGGACCAGCCATTGGTTGGATGTGGTACGCTATGCGGAAACCAAGGGACATGAATTTGACTATGAAATTCAGGGTGCCTGGCGATTTAGAGATTACCTGATCCGGGCATTGAATGCGGATGTCCCCTACGATCAGTTGGTCCGGGAACAACTTTCGGGAGACCTAATGACAACCCCCAGGCTTCACCCGGAAACCGGGCAGAATGAATCCATTCTGGGCACCCTGTTTTTGACCATGACAGAGGGAACGCATAGTCCCGTGGATACGAAAAAGGATGAGGCTGACCGGATAGATAACATGGCCGACGTGATTGGCAAGAGTTTTCAAGGGCTCACGATCGGATGTGCCAAATGCCACGATCATAAATTTGACCCCATACCCACCTCCGATTACTATGCGTTGTATGGGGTATTGGGCAGTACCCGTTTCAGCCCCATTCCCGTAGGCAATTTCAAAAAAAAGAAGGCAGCGCTGCAGGAGGTGCTGCAACTTAAGCAGGAACTTAAGGAAATGCTGGGAGGTACCTGGGGAAAACCTACCGCCGACTCGGTGCCGGTTTTGCTGGTTGACCAATCGCAACCCGTTAAGGCAACAAAAGGGGAAAATGCCGGTATCGTTTTGGGGGATTTTAGCGGACCGGATTTCCAGGGGTGGAAGACCGATGGAGGAGCATTTGGGATTGGCACTACCCTGGGAGAACCTGATTTTGACTCCCAAACTGGTGTGCTTACCGGCCTGAAAGCGGGGATGGCCTCTAGCAGGATTTTGGGAAAGGGAATTTACGGTGCCCTCCGGTCCCCTGATTTTAAAATCGATCATGACTACCTGGGGGTTCGTGCCCGTGGAAAAGGAGGCAGTATCCGGGTAATCATGGACAATTTTCAATTGATCACTTACCCCATTTACGGAGGTTTGGACCAGAAGGTGAACGAAGCCGATTGGCAAAACTATGTTTTTGATGTAAGTGACTGGAGGGGACATGAGGTTTATCTGGAGTTCCTACCAGGTTCCTATGTGCGCCATACTTACCGGCAGGATCCGGATGCCTATATTGAGGTGGCCTATGCAACTGCATTTGACGGGGATTGGTTTTATCCGGAAGAAGGATCCCGGTATGCCCCGGTAAAGTCCCTTTCGCAGGCAGTCTACCGCTGGAAAGAGGGGGGTCATACGGCCGCCGATGTGGACTTCCTCAATCAACAGCTAACTTCGGGTAAGCTTACGCGTCGTTTTCCGGAAAGCAGGAAAATGCGTTTGGGAATGGATCTGCTGTTGGCACCGATCAAGGATACCGTGTTTATTCAGGGAGTCTCGGAAGGGTTTGCACGTGAAAGCCCGATTTTTATCCGCGGAAATCACATGGAACCGGAAGAGCAGGCAGTTCCCAGGGCTTTTCTTCCGGAAATTCTGGACGGACAGGATCCCTTCCAAGATGCTGGAAGCGGAAGGAGGGAAATGGTAGAAACAATCCTGCATCCGGACAATCCACTTACCGCCCGGGTAATGGTGAACCGGCTGTGGCACCATGTCTATGGAAAAGGCCTGGTGGAGACGGTAGATAATTTTGGTTTGCAAGGAAAACTCCCCAGTCATCCGGAACTGCTGGATTACCTGGCCATTACATTCAGGGAGGAAGGCTGGTCCCTAAAATCCATGATCAAGGCGATGGTCATGACGGATGCTTTTCGCCGAAGCACGGCCTCGGTGAATGGTGAAAAGGATCCCGAAAATACGTATTTATCCCATTATCCTATTCGGAGAATGGAAGCAGAAGCGATCCGGGATGCCATGTTGGTTGCGTCCGGGGAATTGGACAATACCCGGTTCGGAGAACCCGTTCCGGTACACCTGACGGATTTTATGCAAGGTAGGGGAAGACCCGGAAAGTCGGGTCCGTTGGATGGAAATGGCCGGCGTTCCATTTACCTGGAGGTTCGTAGAAATTTTCTGGACCGGATGATGACCACATTTGATCGGCCAACACCCTTTAATACATTCGGTAAACGAGATGTGACAAATGTGCCGGCGCAGTCCCTCTTTCTGATGAATGATCCCTTTGTCGCCGAACAGGCCAGCCTCATGGCAGAGCGGATTCTTTCGGATGAGGGACAATCCACCGGAGAGAGGATTCGGGAAGCTTATCTCCGGGCTTTTTCCAGACCCCCTTCGGCATCTGAAATCAAGGCAGGGAAGAAGTTTCTGGCATCGGTTTCCATCCAAAAAGAATCGTCCCGTGATTCCGACCCTGAGGCCATTGCCTTCCAGGCTTGGAAGGAATATTGCCATGCGCTGTTTAATATGAAATCGTTTATTTATCTAATGTAGGCTTATGCGTCATCACAAACCCCTATTGAATCAGCGGCTTAGCCGCCGGGAGATGTTGAATATAACTCGGTGTGGATTTGGTTCCCTTGCCTTTATGGGCATGTTGGGTTCTTCCTGCAAATCCCGGGATAAGCAACCCGTGGATTTTCTTTTGCAGTTGGCCACCACGCCACACTACCTTCCCAAAGCCAAAAATGTCATCTTTTTGTATATGGACGGAGGGGTTTCACAGGTAGATTCCTTTGATCCCAAGCCCAGGTTGGCCAAAGAAAACGGGATGGACCCCACCTTTAAAATCGATGCGACGCAATTTAATGACAATGGCAAGATTCTACAAAGTCCCTGGACTTTCAAGCGCTATGGGGAGTCGGGGATGGCCGTGAGTGAACTATTTCCTCACATCGCTGGCTGTGTGGACGATTTGGCACTGATCCGGTCCATGGTCTCTAATTTTCCGGAGCATACCAATGCCAATTATTTTTTACATACCGGAAGCGGCCTTCAGGGCAGACCCAGCATGGGGGCCTGGATCAATTATGGATTGGGTACTGAAAATAGCAATTTACCCGGCTATGTGGTCCTGGATGGCGGTTTGGTGCCTCCCGGAGGCGTGGATAATTTCAAAAATGGATTTTTACCTGCCGATTACCAGGCCTCGATAATGAAAACAGGTGATAAACCCGTTGCCAATATTCAACCAGATAGTAGCATGGCTGCTTTCCAGAAGGATAAATTGGCGTTTATCCAAAAAATGGATGAAAAGGGACGGGAAAAATCGGATGAGGTTGAAGCGGCGATCAAGAATTACGAATTGGCCTACCGCATGCAATCCTCCGTACCCGAGCTCAGTGAGTTTGCCTCCGAAACCAAAGCCACGCAACAGCTATACGGTTTGTTTGACGAAGACCCCAATACCCGGAGTTATGGAGCACAGTGTCTAATGGCCCGGAGGCTGGTAGAAAGAGGGGTAAGGTTTGTGGAACTAACCTGTCCGTACCAGAAAGGCATCGACCGCTGGGATCAGCATCATGGGCTAAAGGATGGACATGAGCGAAATGCCCACGCGGTGGACCGACCCATTGCCGGTCTGCTAAAGGATTTGAAATCCAGGGGATTGTTAGAGGAGACCCTGGTTGTTTGGTCGGGAGAATTTGGTAGAACTCCCTTTGCGCAAGGTAAAGACGGACGAGATCACAACCCCTCTGCTTTTAGTATGTGGATGGCTGGTGCGGGCATCAAAGGGGGGACCATATATGGCAAAACCGATGAGTATGGATACCGGGTGGAAGAAAACCCGGTCAGCATTCACGACCTGCACGCGACCATTCTTCATTTATTAGGAGTAGACCACAAGCAATTGACCTATCACTTTGGAGGCAGGGATTTTAGGTTGACCGATGTGCATGGTCGGGTAATTAAGGATGTTTTGATGTAGCCATGCTGCAAAGCGTCCTGGATAGTTCAGCAGTGGCCGGATTAATGGCGCGGGTAGCTCTACTGACCGCTCAAACCAAACCTTCCTGGGGTAGGATGAATGCCACCGAAATGCTTCACCATTGTAATTTAGCAAACCAAAGAATTCTTGCCTGGAACAAACCGGTCCAACCAGGAAGTTTCAAGCAAAAAGCCTTAAAATTATTAATCCTCCAAATTTTACCCTGGTTTCCGAAAAATGTCGAAACAGCTGCCCCATTTGAAACCAAAGGGAAAATAAAACCAGAGGTATTTGAGGAGGAGAAATTACTTTTTGTCTCGTATTTACAACAATTTTCAGAACCGGGACAGACCTTTACAGCCCCCCATCCTTTTTTTGGTCCTCTGAATACCCAAGAATGGGGGAAGGTAGTTTGGCTGCATGTGGACCACCACCTCAGGCAGTTTGGGTTATAGCGATAGACGGTTAAACCTCACTTTCTTCCCGCTTTTTTTAGAAAGTTGTAATGTGATTTCAGTGCCGAAGCAAAGCTCCTATTCTCATGGTAGGGTAATCCAAATTCCTGAGAAGTCGCTTTAACGATTCCCGAGATTTGAGGGTAGTGGATGTGACAGATTTTTGGAAAAAGGTGATGCTCCACCTGTAGGTTCAGACCACCGCATAAAAAGGTGGTCAAGCGACTATTTCTAGCAAAATTAGCGGTGGTTTTCATCTGATGTTCTGCCCAGGCCTCTTCTATATTTTCATTTTTTTCAGGGTTCGGCAGGGAGGTTTGTTCCACTAGATGCGCCAGCTGGAACACCAGGCCTATCACCAAGCCCATAGCCAGATTTAATGCCAAAAAGCCAATAAGGAATTGCCACCAGGTGATGCTCATTACCAGCAGGGGAATGATGATGAAAAGGCTGTAATACATCAGTTTGTAAGAAAACAGCTTGATGTATTCTATTCTGGGATGGTTATTTTCATGTTGGCCGATTTTTTTCTGGAAAAACTTTTTGTAGTCTTTCTTAAAAAACCAGGACACGGATGCCAGAGAGTATAAGAAAAAGGCATAAATGTGTTGATAGCGATGGATGGGGCGATGTGTTTCCCTTGCAGAAACCCTTACCACACCGGGAGCGATCTCCAGGTCACCGTCATGGCCCACTATATTGGTGTAGGTATGATGGATTTTATTGTGGGTGATATTCCAAATATAAACGTTGGCACCGATGACGTTAAAAAGGAAGCCGAGGGTTTTATTGACCCATGGCTTGGATGAATAGGAACCGTGAAGGGCATCGTGGCAAATATTAAACCCAATAAATGCCATGTTCATTCCCAAAGCAATGGCTAAAAGAAGGGAAACCCAGGTAGGAAATACTTCCAATAAAATGGTGAAATATAAAACAACGAATGAGACCAGATAAATAATGGTTTTAAGTACCATGGACCGGTTTGCCCGTTTTGACAGGGCATTGGTTTCGAAGTATTGTTCCACACGTTGTTTTACAGTGGAGAAAAAACCAGAACTATTTTTATCTATGAATTTGAGCGTTAATGACATACTAATTATTTTTATTCTTTTATCAAGGGTTTTAAATCCTTATATTATTAAAACAAATATCTTTTATAAATAATTTAAAAACTGTAATAGATGAAAGAACATCCTTTTTCTATGTAAGGTCAAGTCTTACTGACAAGGGACCATTCTTTTGTTTGGTAAACGCCGAAGAAGGTACTCATTTATTAACAGGCATTTTTATGGTTGCATGGAGTGAAGTATTACTGAGGCAATTATCTTGCCTTAAATTTTGAGAGAATAGATCTTAGAGGTCCTAATTGATTTTGAGAAACTATTCGGGCCAGGCGTAAAGGGATTGGATATGGGCGGTTTGTTTTTCTGCCAGCTCATTTAAATCAATATCCAGCAGGTTTTTATTGACTGCCAGTACCTGAATTTTCATGGCATCGGGAAGCTTTTCGTAGCCATGAAAAGCCCCCAGAATCGCTCCCAGGATGGCTGCCGTGGTATCGTTATCCCTTCCAAAGTTTACCAGAAAGGTCAAACTGTCCTGAAAGTCGAAATCGGAAACCAGCATGGCCGTTAACACCTGCAGGTGGATTTCTCCGGCATGAAAAGGCATGTCTTGTAGGTGCTGGTCCAGTAAAGTGAAGGCCCTTTTCATGGCGTTTTCCTTTGATGAACCGGCAGCAGCGAGTTCCTTTTCCGTGGATCTGCCCGTATTTACTTCCTCGGCGATGGAGAGGGCCGTTTGCAATGTCCGGTAACTGCTTCTTCCGACCAGACGACTTTTAAAGAAAGATTCCGGGTCTACCGAACGAAGCACATCCAGCAATTTCATTTTATCGCCATTAGCGGTCATGGCGGACGCGGTCATGGCGGCCGAAAGGGCACTGATGTCCTTGGCATACCCAATATCGTACAGGCTTAAGTGATAGGCCTGTTCATAGGCTTTTTCAGGTTGCCCAGGATACCGGACACCGATGGCCGGGGAATAGAGTAACCCGGCGCACACCATTTCTCCCCCGTAAAACTTCCCAAGCGCCCGCTGGTAGCCCATTAAATCATTTTTACCTACCGGTAGTGACACCTTATACCATTCCTGCAGCCATAAGACCCTCAAATTGGCAAATTCCAAGGCTTCCATTTCTTCGGGTTTCAGGGATTTGAAATCCTGAAAGTACTGCTCGTATTCACGGATGATATGTAAGGAAAATTCCCGGGCGTTCAGGTCAATTTCATCCTGCTCTTCCAAGTACTCGAACATTAATTTTTTCCATCGGGTATCGTCAGTGGTGCCTCCTGCCGGTAAATTTACCTTCCAGATACCTTCCGGAGACACTTCCCGGACCATGGAGTCCAGGTTTTCTACCCATCCGTACTCCATTTGGATCGCTTCCCGGCTCCACATTTCCGTAGGGGCTCCCATCGCATCGCCGATGGCACTGCCCACCAGCATTCCCTTCACTTTATCCGCCAGCTCTTCCCGGCTGATGGACAATACCTCCTTTTCACGTACAGGCTTTTTTTCTTCCGGAGCAGATGCACAGGCTTGAATCAATAGTATCAAAAAAAGACAAAAAGTTGGATTAAAATTCTTCATGGAGGATCAGTTGGATGGCGTGTTTAGCTAAGGTTTCTTTTTCTTTCAGGGATAAATCCAGTGGCAATTGGGCCAGTCCAAAAAGCCTGCGGAGAATTTCCACACCGGTGAAGGCAGCCAGCAACGTTTTTTCCAGAGAGTATTGATGGAGAATTTGTTCCATGCTGGCTTCGGGTATCCTGGCCATTTTCAGATGTGCCAGCAGGATAGCCAGGTCAAATTCAGGGTCACCTAAAAAGGCAAATTCCGTATCGATGATTTTTAATCCCTTGGGGCTGCTCAGCCAACTTCCGGGATAAAAATCTCCGTGGAGCAAGTGCTCGCCTTGCGAAAGGTACCGCTCACCCAAAGAGCTGATTTTCGTGATCAGGGAAGCATCCTTTTTTACCAGAAGGGATAATTTCTGCAAACCAGGTTGGACAGCATCCAGATCAAAGCCGTTTTCTTCCTGAAATGGAAGTTCAAAAATATGCTGATGGTTCAAGTTTCGCATGGCCATGTTATCGGGGAAGTCCGGTTTTGGCAAACCGTGCAGCTCCTTCAAATAATGAAGCAACTCTTCAACCAACCCCTCGGTGAACATAGCGGGATTTTGATAAATGCGCAGAAAGTCTATCCCCTGTTCTACATACTCCATGGCCAAAATCCAGTGCTTCCTGTCAAACCCTAACACCCTCGGTGAATAATTTTCCAACACCTGATTATTGGCCAGACATTGGTAATACCTGAATTCTATTCCGGTTCGCTCTTGGGGTGCGGGTACCTGGGGGTATTTAGCAACAAAAGGCCTGGATTGTTTCAAAACCAGGCTCCGCTTATCAGTTTTTACCAACAGCGTCACGTTCATGTTTCCCTCCCCGGGTTTCTCGCTGCCGAGAATTTCTTCATCCGGATGGAGCAAGCCCTTTTTTCGTAGATGGTCTGTTTGATGTTGGTCTATTGGTTCGCTTAGTAGCATATCAGGCGGTCCTGGGTTTAGATGGTTGCTTACTATTTCAAAAATAAGAACCAAAATCGGTTTGGCAGGCATTCATTCTGAAATAAAATCCGAGGCAGCTATTCATTCCTAGTCATATCTGTTCTATTTTTGAGCCATGAGTAATACGAAAAAGGATTTTATCCCGCTTTTGAATGAATTGGCCAGGGAACTGGACGGAGAACTGCATTTTGACAGTTTGATGAAAACCTTATACGCCACGGATGCCTCTGTGTACCGTTCCTTACCCCTGGCAGTTGCTTTGCCCAAAAACACCAATGACCTGAAGAAATTGATTCGCTTTGCCACCGAGCAGGGAACTTCCCTGATTCCCCGCACGGCAGGAACCTCTTTGGCAGGTCAGTGCGTGGGAGAAGGGATCGTCGTGGATGTTTCCAAATACATGAATCAGGCCATTGAATTTAATAAAAATGAGGGTTGGATTCGTGTACAGCCCGGCGTGGTACGGAACGAATTGAATAATTACCTCAAAGAGCACGGGTATTTTTTTAGCCCCATTACCAGCACGGCTACCCGGGCCATGATAGGGGGAATGGTGGGCAACAACAGTTGCGGCACAACTTCTATCGTTTATGGTAGCACTCGGGAGCACGTACTCGAACTCAAGGTATTACTCAGTGATGGAAGTGAGGCGGTATTCAAATCCATGACCCCCTCGGATTTTGAATTAAAATGCAAGCAGGGTGACATGGAGGGAGCCTTGTATCGGCATATTCGGGAGGAACTTGAGAAGCCTGAGACCCAGAAGAATATTCGGGAGCACTTTCCCAAGGCCAGCATCCATCGTAGAAACACCGGGTATGCAGTGGATTACTTGCTGGAAACCCAGCTTTTTTCAGACTCTCCTAATCCCTTTGATTTTTGCAAGTTGCTTTGCGGCTCGGAGGGTACCCTGGCCATAACCACCGAAATCAAGATCCACCTGGATCGGTTGCCGGAACCGTTTGACATCGTCGTGGCGGCTCATTTTGAAAGCATCCATGAGAGCATGAAAGCCGCACAGGTGGCGATGAAACAAAGCCCAACGGCGGTGGAGTTGATGGATAAAATTATCCTGGACTGTACCAAAGAAAACGTGGAGCAAAGCAGGAACCGTGATTTTGTGGAAGGCGACCCCAATGCCATTCTTATGGTGGAATTCAGGGGACCGGATATCGAGGAGGCCAGAGCAAAAGGACTTGTGTTTGTGGAAGCCTTAAAACAAGCCGGGTTGGGATATGCCTTTCCGGTGATAGGTCCTGATCGGACCGACAGCGCCTGGCAGCTTAGAAGTGCTGGCCTGGGCTTACTTGCCAATATTCCGGGAGACAAAAAGGCGGTTGCCTGTATCGAGGACACGGCGGTGGCTATCGAAGACCTGGCAGCTTACATCGATGAGTTTGCAGACATTATTAAGGAATTCGGGCAAGAGCCGGTTTACTATGCTCATGCTGGTGCCGGAGAGATCCATCTTCGACCCATCCTCGATCTAAAGAAGGCCAAAGATGTGGAAGAATTTTACCAGATTAGTGAAGCAAGTGCCAAACTGGTCAAAAAATACCGGGGATCCCTGAGCGGTGAACATGGCGACGGCAGGGTTAGGGCTGCTTTTATTCCCATGATGGTCGGAGAGGAAAATTACAACCTGTTTAAAAGAGTAAAAGCTACCTGGGATTCCAAGGGAATTTTTAATCCCGGAAAAATCGTGGACGCGCCACCCATGAATACTTCCCTGCGCTACGAACCGGAAATGAAAACACCGGATTTTCCTACTAAGTTTGATTTTAGTAATGTGGGAGGTATTTTGCGCATGGCAGAAAAATGCAATGGTTCGGGCGATTGCCGGAAATTACCGAACTCCGGTGGAGGCACCATGTGTCCCAGTTACCAGGCAACTCGGTATGAAAAAGACACCACCCGCGGCCGGGCCAATACCTTACGTGAATTTTTGACCAACAGCCATAAGAAAAACCCCTTCGATCACCCGGAAATTAAAGAGGTCATGGACCTCTGTCTTTCCTGCAAAGGCTGTACTTCGGAATGTCCGTCAAATGTGGATATGTCCACCTTAAAAGCGGAATTTCAATACCAATACCAAAAAGCAAACGGGGTACCCTTGCGGTCCAGGGCATTTGCCTATATCAATAAATTGAATGGCCTCGGAAGCAGCATACCGGGAATTTCTAATTTCTTCCTGACCAATGCCACTTTTGGAGGAGGACTGAAAAAATTCCTGGGTGTGGCTTCCGAGCGCAACCTGCCGACCATCAGCAAGCAGTCGCTAAGGAATTGGTACAAAAAAGAATACCGAAAGCTATCTGGTAAGCCAATCATCAAATCATTGTATTTTTTCTGTGATGAGTTTACCAATCACAACGATACGGAAACCGGAATAAAGGCCATTACCTTGTTACGACATTTGGGCTATGAGGTGAAACTGATAGATCATGCGGAAAGTGGGAGGGGAGCCATCTCCAAAGGGTTGCTGGACTACGCCCAGAAGATGGCCGAAAAGAATGTTTCGCTGTTCTCTGAATTAGTAAATGCCGATAGTCCCCTGATCGGCTTGGAGCCTTCAGCGATATTGAGTTTCCGGGATGAATATCCCCGGCTGGTAACTAAGAGTCTTCGGGAAAAAGCCAAATCGCTTAAATTTCACTGTGAAATGGTGGATGAGTTTTTGGCCAAGGAAATCATTGCTGGAAATATTCGTCCCGAAGATTTTACCTCGGAACCAAGACAAGTCCAACTGCACGGGCATTGCCATCAAAAGGCACTTTCATCGGTCAATTACTCCAAAAAGATCCTCGAACTGCCTGTCAATTATCAGGTAAACGTCATCCCATCCGGCTGCTGCGGCATGGCAGGGTCTTTTGGGTATGAAAAAGAGCATTACAAACTGAGTATGCAGATAGGCGAAATGGTGTTGTTTCCGGCGGTACGGGATACGGAGGAAGGTACCCTGATCGCTGCCCCGGGTACCAGTTGCCGGCATCAAATTGCAGACGGCACGGGAAGAAAAGCCCTGCATCCGGTGGAAATATTATTTGAAGCATTGAATCGATAATCTTTATTAATCGAAAGGTAATAATCTAAGAAATTTGGCCCATTCAGAAGCACCACTTCCACTTTCCCAATGCTGGATAGGAATTATTATGTGATACAATAGTTAGGCTATTTTTTTGATCCATAAGGGGATGTTATAGATCATCTTTTGACAGGTAATTAGCCTTCATGCAAAAAGTGAATTCAAATAAGTAGTGCTATTCCCTATTTCGAAATTAAGTTGCCTGTTAAAAATTTTATTTTACGAATATTTTAAAGTCGGATTTTTGTATTATACTTCCTTTAAAAAGCTACTTATTGTCTTGATGTTTCATATTGACAAGTTGAGACATTTCTTTTTTGCTTAAGGATGTTTAAATCGGCTCATTTGTAAACGAGTGCCAACTTTCATTTTTAGTTTGAGGGCAATCACTTTTTGTAAACGCTATTAATTACAGTTCAAATGAAGAGAATTTTATTGGCTTTTTTTCTACTGGCAACGAATTTTCAATTCGGTTTTGCTCAAGTTGGGATTGGTACAGAAAACCCTCATACCTCTGCTGCTTTGGAGATTCAATCCACTGAAAAGGGATTGCTTATTCCGCGGTTAATCGAAGCTCAACGAAATGGACTGTTGAGTCCGGCCATAGGATTATTAATTTTTCAAACGGATAAGGAATCCGGTTTCTATTATTTTGATGGGGTATCCTGGGTATTATTAAAAGCCGGGGAAAATGTAAATCCCGATTGGGAGGCCGACGCCGGTGTTGCTGCCATTCTAAACAAACCTGATTTGGCAGCCATTGCCCTTTCCGGGCAATTTGAAGATTTGGAAAATATTCCGGATTATTTGACTGTGGAAGACACGGCCTCCATGTTATTACCCTATGTAACCTTACCTGAAATAGCCTCTCTACTTAATGATAAGGCAGCTGTTGATGAGTTAACTGAAGAAACGCTAGAACGAAGATCCGCAGATAGCACGCTTGCAAGTGCCCTGGACACCGAAACGTCTGAAAGAATCGCCAGTGATGCCACCCTGGAAACGGCCATTGCCACTGAAACTTCCCGTGCCCAGGCCGTGGAAGCATTAAAAGAAGACTTGGCCAACAAAAGCACCGACATCACCACCGACGGCGAATCGAATACCAAATACACCAGTGCCAAAGCGGTAAAAGATTACGTGGACGCTTCTTCGTCTGGCAATCAGACCGCATTGAATGAAGAAATTGATCGTGCCCTGGCTGCAGAAGGCGTACTGGAAGCCGCCATCGAAACGGAAACGACACGGGCCAAGGGAGCAGAGAACCTGTTGTCCGCTGACCTGGCCAGTGAAAGCAGTGCCCGGCAGGCAGCCGATACCAATTTGGACGCGGCCATTACCGCCGAAACCGACCGGGCTGAAGCCGCAGAAGCCGGTATTATCGCCGACCTGGTCGCCGAGTCGACCGAAAGACAAGCGGCCGATACTTCACTGGAAACAGCCATTGCGGCGGAAACCTCACGTGCGGAAGGAGCCGAAGCAACGATCATCGCCGATTTGACCACGGAAACGGCGGCACGAATATCCGGAGATGCCACCTTGGAAACTGCGCTGACCACTGAAACGGCCGAAAGAACCGCCAATGACGGTACATTGGCAACCGCCATTGCCACCGAAACTGCCCGTGCCCAGGCTGCGGAAGCCGAAAAAGAAGACCTTTCCAATAAATCCACCGACATTACCACCGACGGCGAATCGAATACCAAATACACCAGCGCCAAAGCGGTAAAAGATTACGTGGACGTATCTTCGTCTGGCAATCAGACCGCATTGAATGAAGAAATTGACCGGGCCCTGGCTGCAGAAGGGGTACTGGAAGCCGCCATCGAAACGGAAACGACACGGGCCATGGGAGCAGAGAACCAGTTGACCGCCGACCTGGCCAGTGAAAGCAGTGCCCGGCAGGCAGCCGATACCAATTTAGACCTAGCCATTACCACCGAAACCGACCGGGCTGAAGCCGCAGAAGCTGGGATTATCGCCGACCTGGTCGCCGAGTCGACCGAAAGACAAGCGGCCGATACCGTGCTGGAAACCGCTATTGCGACAGAAACAAGCCGTGCGGAAGGAGCAGAAGCAACGATTATTGCCGATTTGACCACGGAAACGGCGGCACGAATATCCGGAGATGCCACCTTGGAAACTGCGCTGACCACTGAAACGGCCGAAAGAACCGCCAATGACGGTACATTGGAAACCGCCATTGCCACGGAAACCGCCCGTGCGCTGGCAGCCGAAGCCGAAAAGGAAGACCTTTCCAAAAAAAGCACCGACATCACCACCGACGGCGAATCGAATACCAAATACACCAGTGCCAAAGCGGTAAAAGATTACGCGGACGCATCTTCGTCTGGCAATCAGACCGCATTGAATGAAGAAATTGACCGGGCCCTTGCTGCAGAAGGCGTACTGGAAGCCGCCATCGAAACGGAAACGACCCGGGCCATGGGAGCAGAGAACCAGTTGTCCGCCGACCTGGCAACCGAAAGCAGCACCAGGCAGGCAGCCGATACCAATTTGGACCTGGCCATTACGGCCGAAACCGACCGGGCTGAAGCCGCAGAAGCCGGGATTATCGCCGACCTGGTCGCCGAGTCGACCGAAAGACAAGCGGCCGATAGTTCACTGGAAACAGCCATTGCGGCGGAAACCTCACGTGCGGAAGGAGCAGAAGCAACGATTATTGCCGACCTAAACACTGAAACGGCAGAAAGAACCGCCAAGGACGCTACCTTGGAAACCACCATTGCCACGGAAACCGCCCGTGCCCTGGCAGCCGAAGCCGAAAAGGAAGACCTTTCCAACAAAAGCACGGATATTACCACCGACGGGGAATCCGATGTCAAATATACCAGTGCCAAAGCGGTCAAGACCTATGTGGACGGGGAAGTAGCCACAATCAATACGGCTACAGGAGCCATCCAAACTGAGCTGGATGACACACAAACTGGTGCCGGACTGGGAACAGACGGAAGTTTTACGGCCAATCCCACATCGAATTTCCTGACCACCGCAACTTCACTGAAGGATTCGGATGATAAACTGGATCTTCAGGTAAAGACCAATGCCACAGATATTTCCACTAATGCCACTGACATTAGCACCCTAAATACGGAAGTGTCTCAAAACACAACTGATATTACTGCCAATGCTACCAACATAGCATTAAAGGAAAACAGCGCCAACAAATCCACCGACGGAACCCTGGCAGATGGTACGGACACGAAATTCCCTACCGAGAAAGCGGTCAAGACCTATGTGGACGGGGAAGTAGGTACAATCAATACGGCTACAGGAGCCATCCAAACCGAATTGGATGCTACCCAGAGTGGAGCGGGACTGGGAACAGACGGAAGTTTTACGGCCAATACCACATCGAATTTCCTGACCACCGCCACCTCACTGAAGGATTCGGATGATAAACTGGATGTTCAGGTAAAGACCAATGCCACTGATATTTCTGCCAATGCGGGTGACATCAGCACCCTAAATACGGAAGTATCCCAAAACTCAACAGATATTTCTGCCAATGCCAGCAACATCGCATTAAAGGAAAACAGCGCGAACAAATCCACCGACGGAACCCTGGCAGACGGTACGGACACGAAGTTTCCTACCGAGAAAGCAGTGAAGACCTATGTGGAAGGGGAAGTAGCCTCCATCAATACGGCGGCAGGAGCCATCCAAACCGAACTGGATGACACACAAACTGGCGCCGGACTGGGAACAGACGGAAGTTTTACGGCCAATCCCACATCGAATTTCCTGACCACCGCCACCTCACTGAAGGATTCAGATGATAAACTGGATGCCCAGGTAAAGACCAATGCTACTGATATTTTTACCAATGCGGGGGATATCAGCACCCTAAATACGGAAGTGTCCCAAAACACAACTGATATTTCCACTAATGCAGGGGCCATCAGCACCCTAAATACGGAAGTGTCTCAAAACTCAACAGATATTTCTGCCAATGCCAGCAACATTGCATTGAAGGAAAACAGCACCAACAAATCCACCGACGGAACCCTGGCAGACGGTACAGACACGAAGTTTCCCACTGAGAAAGCAGTCAAGACCTATGTGGACGAGAAAGTGATTGAGTTGACTTCTAACGTGACAGGTATATTGCCGGTAGCCAATGGAGGTACAGGATCAGATACTAAGAACTTTGTGGATTTGACAACAGCCCAAAGCATAGCAGGAAATAAAACCTTCACAGGTACCGTATCAGGTATTACGCCAACAATGATTGGATTAGAAAATGTTGACAACACAACAGATTTATCAAAACCGGTTTCAACAGCTACACAGACAGCTTTGGACGCAAAAGCAAATCTAGCCAGCCCTACTTTAACAGGAACACCTTTAGCACCAACCGCTACAGCCGGAACGAATACAACGCAATTGGCAACTACTGCCTTTGTTTCTGAAGCTTTTGAGACGGTGATTTCTGATGGTGTAGCGGCTCAGACACTTGTTATAGGTGATTTTGCTGGAGGTGGTGTTGTATTTTGGGTAGACCCAGCAGATAATACGAAGGGCTTGGTATCTGCCGTTGAAGATCAAAGTACTGGCATACAGTGGTATAATGGAAGTAGTATAACCACCGGAGCAACTGGAACTGCTGTAGGAACAGGAGCAAGTAACACAGATGCGATTATAACCGCTCAAGGGGCTACAGAAACAGATTATGCGGCAGGTTTGGCAAGAGCATATAATGGAGGTGGCTTTACCGACTGGTATCTGCCATCAAAAGACAAATTGTATCAGATGGCTTTAAATAAGGGAGATATAAATACTACAGCAGGGGCAAATGGAGGTAGCAATTTTGCTGGTGGTTCTGTCTCCTATTGGAGTTCTACGGAGACAGGTTCCGGTGCATGGGCAGTGTTTTTTGGCAATAACCATCAGCAGTATTTTGGTAAGGATGGTGCGAGAAGAGTTCGTGCGGTTCGAGCTGTGGGTTTTCCAGCTATAAGTTCTTTAACTACAATTACGGCGGAACAAGCAGCACAAAATACAGCAATCGATTTAAAAGCAAACATTGCTTCCCCAACCTTCACAGGAACACCAACCTTGCCAACAGGAACTATTGCTGTAACACAAACAGCTGGAAATAATACGACAGCAGTTGCCACAACCGAGTTTGTCACAACCGCCGCATCCTCTTCAAACTTTGTGGATTTGACAAGTGCTCAAACTATCGGAGGATCTAAAACGTTCAACGAATCCATTACTATCGGAACTGTAAATATTGCTGCTGCGAATGTTGGCAGCACCTTGATGGGAGATGGGATTTCTAATTCTTCTGGGGAAAATACAACAGCTTTTGGAAGTTATGCACTTAATGATAATTCTGGAGTATCTAATATTGCAATTGGCACTAATGCTTTAAGAAATACAGTTAGTACCTCATATAACACAGCAATTGGATTAGGCGCAGGGACAGGAAGTAATGAAAATACTGGAAGTTACAATACCTTTTTAGGGTACACTGCAAAAATAGATTATAATTCAACTCCTATTTCCAATTCCACAGCGATAGGGAATGGTGCCTTGATTGCCTCCAGCAATACCATTCAACTTGGAAATACAGCGGTTACCAATGTAAAAACAAGTGGTACCCTAACTGCCGGAGCAGTAACCTATACCAGTACAGACGGTACAACCGGGCAAATATTAACTACAGATGGTTCTGGAAATACTTCCTGGGTTGCTCCTGATGCAGCCATAAGAGAAGTTGCTGATGAATTTAGTTCAACAGCATCTCAAACGAGTTTCACCTTAACCCAAGCTCCTTCTGTTAACAGTAAGGTAAAAATGTTTGTGAATGGTATTAGAATAAGTAATACGGCCTATTCTTGGTCTGGGACTACATTAACATATGTTCCTGCAAACAATGGCCGTAATTCTTTAACAGCCGGAGATCGAATTCAAATGGATTATTCTTATTAATTAAAAATAAATTACAAATAGATGCAATTATCAATATAATGAGATTAAATAAAATAAGATTTGCTTTTAGAAATGGTTCAATTAAATTTTATTTTTTGTGCGCCATTTTAATAACAGCAATTTCTTCTGTAAATGCGCAAGCACCAACAGGTTTTAATCTTGTTGCTTATGAGGGATTTAATTATACGAGTGGTTCCTCCTTGCTAAGTGCTAACAATGGTACAGGTTGGACAAGTACTTGGTCTAAAGCTTACCAAGATAGATACTTAAAAACTGGAACAACTGGCTTTACTTATTCAGGTTTAAGTACTGAGGGGTTAAAAGCAGAATTTGATGGATATTGTTACGGATCATGTAATGATATTGCAGCTTTAAGAAGATCACTTCCTTTGCAAAATAATGGTGTTGTTTATTTTCAGTTTATATCTGTTTTTGAGGCAAATGGAGGTTTTGGCACTCCTTCCATTCGACTTTTTAGTGAGGGGACACGGACAGGAGGTATTGGTGCGAGTAGTGGTTCTTTCATGTCCCTATTGGATGCTACTCTTAGTAATACAGCTACCTCAACGGCAAGTTTGAGTGCAAAAAACCTGGTAGTAGTTCGCATAGACTATAATTTGAATAAAACGGAAATGTGGATAAACCCGAATTTGCCCACCTTTGATTATTCAAATCCGACAAGTCCCTCAGCGGAAAAAACAGGATTTTCGCCTAGTTTTGACAGAATGGATATCTTTATAAGGTCCGGTAGCATTGATGAGATTTCAATATTTTCAGTTAAATCTACTACACCACCAACTAGTATCTCTGGAAGTAATGAGATTTGCGCCGGTGACAATACCACCTTATCCTCTTCTGGCGGAACTACTGGATCAAATGTAATTGATGTTTGGCATTCAGGGTTATTTGATGAAGCTTTTTCGGAAGGTTGGGATACGCAGCCTTATACCACAGATCAAAGTACAATTAATTCCACTAACAACGGAATTCTAAATGTGACGTCAACCGGGGGTGACCCAAAAATAAATATGAATAATCTAGGTTCATTCGACCCTTCTGTTTATAAATATATCAATTTTCGATACAGAGTGGTTTCCGGAACAGCAAATTCAGCTGAATTATTCTTCTTAAATGGAACAATGACAGGAGCTAGTGCTGCTAAAAGGTTAGGTATTTCTTTAATATCCGATAATTCATGGCACATTGGAACTATTGATATGTCGTCACATGCAAATTGGATAGATAGCAACATTACCGGATGGAGATTTGATTACACTACCGCTTCTGGTGTAACCATGGATATTGATTTTATACAACTAGGTAAAAGCCCTATTGTAGCAACTGGAACATCTATATCGGTTTCACCAACAGTAAGCACAACTTATTCTGTGAATAGAAAAGGCCCGGGTGTCAATACAACGGCTATCTCTCAGTTAATAACCGTAAATCCATTGCCAATACCAACGTTTACGGCACAACCGGATGATATTGTGATTGATTCAGATGTAACTTATACTACTCAATCGGGCCAATCTAATTATGTTTGGACAATTCCGGGTATTGTAAATAGCGATTATTCAATAAGCTCAGGAGGCACTTCCACTGATAATGCTGTTGTTTTAAAATGGTTAAAAAAGGGGAGTAAAGCGATTCAAATTAACTATACCAATTCAAATAATTGTGTGGGTGCTACAGCAACGTCTTCTAATAGCATTAATGTAAGAAACCATGGAATAACTAAAAACGGGCTTAAAATTTCAAATCCTGTCAATTCTATAAACCAGTATGGCGCAATAGGCACTGGAAAAAGTTTAAGCATTTATGGTGAAAATAGTGACACGCCGTATAGTTTGGTTGCATCGGGCTTAATCATGCATTTGGATGCTGGTAATACATCTAGTTATCCAGGAACTGGCTCAACATGGTAAGATTTTAGTGGCTATGGAAATCACGGGACCCTTATAAACGGTGTTACATATAATAGTGCTAACAGTGGTTCTTTAGTTTTTGATGGGAATGATTATTTTGTAACAAATAACAATTTAGACCTATCTAATACAGATAAATTAACCGTTCAAATCATTCTAAAAACGGAAACTGCAGGCACAGAAATGATTATGGAACATAGTGTAAATTGGAATCAAAATAATGCTTATGGCGTTTTAATCAATAGCAATAAAATGCAATTTACAGACCATAATCAAGGTTATAATGTGCGCAATTCAGTAGCTACTATAAATGATAATAATTGGCATCTTTTATCAGCAACTACGGATAGAAGTTTAAGTGCTACCAATCAAACACTAATATATATTGATGGAAACTCAGCAAGTAGTGTAATTGTTCCTAACCTTGTAAATGACAACAGCGGAAATTTTACAAGTCATAAGCTATATATTTCCTCTAGAGCAGGATTAAATTACTTTTTTAACGGAACTATTGCTCAAGTATTAATCTATAATAGAGTGCTTACCGCTGAAGAAATCCAACAAAACTACAATGTCGTAAAATCAACATATGGTTTATAATGCTACTTCCTTTTATATTTAAGCTCCCGCCTATTGAAAATTGGTGTACTTCAGAGGTTTATGATCCTCAGGCCAAAAGAGGTGGACAGAGGTATAAAAACCGGAAGGCTGGTCTGAAATACCTTTTTGCTGATCGGGCTTTTACATTTTTAAAAGTCGAATTGAACATAAGTCATTTTAATAACAGGCTACTTAATCCTACTGAAAATGGAAATCAGAAACCCGCGAAAGTGGATCTTTAATATGGATTACAAAACACTATTATTCTTGGGGATTTTTATTTCCTTCAGCATTTCAACGGAGCTCTTTTCGCAAAGCTTAACGTTAGTTGGTGATGCCAAGCTTAGTTTGAAGGGAAAAGGAGTGATTTTTTCAGCGCCTTCGATACAGCTCAAAGATAACAGCCAGCTGAGCAATCCTGAAAATATAACGTTGACAAAATCCGATTTTATCAAAATCACCGGTAAGGATGCAAAAATAATCACCAGGCTTCTGGCTAAGGGTGAGATATCAAGAATAGCGGTGGGAATAGACGGTAAGACGAATTTAACCATCAAAAATACCGGTTCGAATACTACTTTTATTGTCGGAATGGAAGTCCTTTCAGACTCCGATGCTTTACCTTATTTATGGAGGATCGAAGCTGCTGAAAAATCGGGATCAGAAAGCGCTGGTTTGCAGTTTTCCTGGGAAAAAGAGGATGAACCAGCATCTTTTTATCCAAAAGCACTGGCCCGTCGAATGGACTCCCAATGGCTTTTTCTAAAAAATCAAAGCCTTTCCGGTGAGTTGGTGAGCCTTGAGGATTTTAAAGAATTCGGACCGTCAGCCTTGGCTTTTGCTGTGAAGTCAAGCTTGGTCGATTCCGATGGAGATGGAGTGCCTGATATTCTGGAAATCCAACAAGATTCTGACTATGAAGATCCGTTCGCTTATTTAGACACTGATGGCGATGGTGTACCTGATTATATTGAATTGATTCAAATTTCAGATCCATCGAATCCTTTGAGTTACCTAGACTCAGATGGAGACAGCGTTGCAGACTATATTTTTGACAGATCCGTCGTGGTTTTATTGTTTGCCTCGGAGTTGCAAGTTCCATGGGGTTATCCCGAAATGGACCAATTCCTAACAGATTCCATCAGCGGGATGCTTGGTACTGGGATGATCGTAGATCTGGCCATCCATTGGGATAAATCTAATGTGAATATCTATAAAAGTGGCAATTATCAAATAGAGGGTGAAATCGGTTATCCAATCGGGGTATTTGATGGGTACCATTTGAGTGCAAATGTTGCGGTTGAAATCCTACCGAAGCCTGCTCCTCTGGATGTCGTCCTGGATAACGACAGCTTTACCGCAAGTTCAGAAGCGTTTTTCTTACCAGTGGGGAGGTTTGATGTTTTGGATCCGGTTGATGACATCCACGAAATCATGCTCTATAATGAAGGGTACGACAATGGTTTTTTTGAGATCAAGGATAAAATCTTGTATTGGAGCAGCGATGAAAGGGCGGAAGGGAAGACAAGCTTTACGATCATTATCAGGGTGACCGACAGGGATGGCAATACACTGGATAAATTCTTTGAGATACACAGAACCAGGATGCCATTTGAAGAAATCCATATTCCCAATACCTTCACACCAAATGGAGATGGTATCAACGATGTTTGGGCTGTTTCTGAATTGAGAGCCTATCAAGGAGCCAGAATTCAAATTTTTGATGGTGGAGGTGTCAGGGTCTTCTACACTGAAAACCCTGATATAGGTTGGAATGGAAAAAGGGATGGAAAGGATATGCCAATTGGAACGTACTACTGGACCATAGAAATAAGAGAATCCGGAGAAACTAGAAGAGGCGTTTTGAATATGCTCAGGAAATAGGCATCAAATTGAAAAGGACACTTTTTATTAAAATGATATGAAAAAGCATCTGTTACTATTTTCAATCTTGCTGCTAACAGTATTGGAGGTAAATGGGCAATCTAGAAAATACATCAGCCAGTTTAGCCATTTGCAACATTATTACAATCCCGGGCTTGCCGCCTATGAGGGTTCCATGATACGTGGATTTGTAAGGAACCAGTGGCTGGGTTGGGAGGGGGCCCCCAAGACCTATTTTATTTCTGCGGAACTTGATTTTGGACAACTTGCCGGGGAAACTGACCCTGGTTTGTTGGGAAAGCATGCAGTGAGTTTAAGTTTGCATCACGATACCAATGGTGCTTTTATGGAATCAGAGCTTATTGTGGGTTATGCCTCTCGGGTCAGGCTTTCGAAGACGACTAATCTTCGGTTGGGCATAGGGATCAATTACAATACAGTGAGACTTGATGGCAATAGACTGACCACTGAGCAGGCTTTAGATCCAACTGTGGGTAGCTATTTTGGTGGTTTTGCCAATATGCATATTTTGGATTTTAATTTGGGAATGGCACTGACCCATAAAAACTATTATATTAGCTATGCTGTACACAATGTAAACGAAGGGAAGCTGAATAAAGGGGATGTCTTTATGGATAGAAAAGCACCATCTGGAATATTCCAGGGAGGCTATCGTAACAGGATTTCAGACAACATAGCGTTGGCCACAAATGTGATGTGGAGGACTCAGGCAGATCTTCCGGAAAACGTCGAATTTAACTTTAAGGTTTTGCTGATGGACCGGATGTGGATAGGCGCAGGCCATCGGGTAGCTTATGCAAACAACCTTCAAGTTGGTTTTGTTCTTGGCGAATTAAGGATGGGATACATATATGAAATACCGATGCTACGATCTTATCTTTTGCCCTATTCGACCCATGAACTCATGCTGACTTACAGTCTTTTCAAGGATGCAACAGGAATGATTTGGTGATGTATATGAATAAATTAATTCCGCTAATGTTGATTTTTTGCTTGGTTTCCAAGGCAGGAGCGCAAACGCTCAACCCCGAATTTGGAGATTTCAATCCCATCCAAAAAAATTCTTTCGATGATAGTTTTGAAATAACACCGCCTTTATCACAACAGATAATGGTTCAGGGAATTGGTGGGGAACATTGGTCACAAGTCATTCAAATTGGAGGACCGCTCCCTGGATGAGTACAGAGCACCCCAGGCCAACGGTAATTCTATACTGGGTTAGATAGCCGAAAAAATCAGGATAACTAATAAATTAACAAAAACCTCTCCGTTTAATTTTTTATCAGATTTTTATATAAATCCTTATCAATTCTCTGTAATATTGGCAAATATCTCCAATTTTTGCAGGATAGGGATGGAAATCGGGCTTCTTTTTATCATTATTTTACTGTCAATAGGGGTATTCAATAGTTTACTTTTAATGGTCAAGGATATTTCCGCCCGATCGAACGATCGGTTTCTGGACAGTTCGTTATTTCTTTACAACTTTTTTCTGTTGGTCTATTTTTTATGGATAGAAGCCGGATACATTTTGGACATGCCCTCCATGCTGCGGGTAATGAGCCCTTTACTGTATTTGTGTGCTCCCCTGTTTTATGTTTATGTCCGAAATTCCCTGGAAAAAACCAGTGATTGGAGAAAAAGTGATTGGTTGCATTTTATTCCGGTAGTGATCCATTACCTGGATTTGATTCCCTATTTTTTGGAGCCATCCACGTTCAAACTTGAAAATGTGGCGATGGCAGTTGCCGATCCCCGGCAAATAGATCGTATTGCCAGTGGATGGATCCCCATGCGGATCCACTATGTCCTTCGAATTTTACTTCAGACAGGGTATTTTAGTTTTATTCTCTATCAAATAGTTAACGCAAAGCCCGGGTTTTTTAAAGGAGACTTTAAGCCCTCCTCCTTGAATTGGCTTGCGGTGGTGATGATTTGTATGGGTTGGGTGGTGATTTTTCAGTTTTCCTTTTTGGTGGTGGAACTATTGAGTGTTTTCGAATTAGCGAATTCCGAAGGGTTTGATTCCCTCTTGCGAAAACTCTCCTTAGTAGGGCTGTTTTTATTAAACCTTTACATCAATATCAAGCCAAACCAACTATTTCGTTCCATTAAAAAGGGCAAAATCCAGACGCACAGGCAGGTCAATTCCCTCTTGGTTCCAGTGGCCAATATTGGAGCAAATAGTGACATTTCCTCCAATGGAAATCAAGTTTCTCCTCTAAAAAAGCGTATTATCGATTTGCTGGAGGAAGAAAAGGTATATCTGGAGTGTGGGTTGGATTTAGCCGCATTTTTCCAAACTTTTAGGTATTCAAAAGAATCAGGTGTCCCATGTAATCAATGATGAATTCGGTAAAAGGTTCAGTGAATTAGTAAACCAATACCGGATCAAACACGCCGTCCAACTCATACGCTAAGGCTACCTGGATGATTATACCTTAGCTGCGTTGGCCGAACAGTCAGGATTTAATTCCCGAATTACCTTTTTTAATGCTTTTAAAAAGGAAATGGGTATGAGTCCCAGCGAATTTTGGAAAGGCTTTCAGGCAAATTTACCCTAATGGGATAGAAATAAATCATCCCGGTACGCTTTAAAAAAGGCCTGCCTTTATTAAGGGCAGGCCTCTTGGTAAGGTTAGCACTTAGGCTTTCAAAGTAAACTCAGGCAATTTCAAGATTTCACCGCCTTTCATGGCGGATTCATGGGCCAAAATTCCCACACAAGTGATATTTGCTGATTGGCGTGCATCCGGGTAAGGTGCCCTTCCCTCATTTAAAGCGGTAAGAAACTCATGAACCAAATGCGGATGAGAACCACCATGTCCAGCACCCTGGATAAAAGATAGGTGTTGGTTTTCATCGGAATCATACACCCCTTGCTGCGTGAAACCGGCAATTTCATCGGGTAAAAGGTGTCCAAAATCCGGTATTTTTACTTTGGCTGGTTCCTCTCCGGTGTGCACCACGCTGTCTTCGTGTTCGATCAGCGTCCATTCAAAGGACTTTTCAGAGCCATAGGCATCAAAACTTTCCCGGTACTGTCTTGCCGTATTGAAGAGAGACCGCGTTACCTCTGCTGAGAGATCCGAATCCTTCAATTTGATATGGCAGGTTTCGATGGCGAATGGAGATCCGTATTTTTCAATCAGGTTTTCGTCTATCCTTCCGGAGCCAAAACAGGAAACATATTCCGCCTGACCTTTGGGCAATGCCAGTACCGGACCTACGCAATGGGTGGCGTAGTGCATGGGGGGCAAGCCTTCCCAATACCCCGGCCATCCGGCCATTTCCTGCTGGTGGCTGGCACGCAGAAATTGCAGTTTGCCCATTTCTCCTTTTTCGTACATCTCTTTGACAAACAGGAATTCCCTGCTGTAAATCACCGTTTCCATCATCATATAGGTTAGGCCGGACTTCTCGGTCTCTTCCACAATTTGACGACATTCATCGACGGTGGTTGCCATGGGAACGGTACAGGCTACGTGCTTGCCTGCACGCAATGCCTTTAGGGACTGTTCTGCATGCGCCTGAATTGGGGTGTTGATATGGACCGCGTCTATATCCGGGTCTTTTAGCAGTTCATCGTAGTCGGCATAGCGTTTTTCGATGCCAAACGCATCTCCGATTTCGTTGAGTTTTTCTTCGTTTCGCTGACAGATGGCATACATATTGGCCAGGGGGTGCTTTTGGTAGATGGGAATAAATTCCGCCCCAAACCCCAGACCGATAATGGCAATGTTGAGTTTTTTATTTGACATAGTAAGGGTAATTTTATTATGATGTAATTGGTTAAATTCAGGTACTGGCCCAGTCCTTTAGAAAGCGGAAACCATCGGATGCGAGGGCATCCTGACTGGTTGCCAGTGGTTTCCAGATACAGACGGCGCCGGCCAATTCCTTGATTTCCGGAGTGAAGCTTTCGATGGTGATGGTGCCTTTATAATTCACTTTTTCCAATCCCCGTTTGTAGTCCTCCCAGCGCGTTTGGCCGGTACCGGGGGTTCCCCGGTAATTTTCGGAAACCTGAACGTGAATCAGTTTATCACCTGCTTGCAAAATGGCCTTTTCTATATCCGGTTCTTCAATGTTCATATGAAATCCATCCAGTAAGACCTTGGCTGCCGGGTGGTTGATGTCAGCAATCAGACGCATGAGTTCCTCCGTGGTATTAATCAGGTCGGTCTCAAAGCGATTTAAAGCTTCCAGTGCAATTTCCTGACCGGCTTTTTCAGCCATTAGACATACTTTATGAAGGTTGGTGACCGCCCGGTCCCATTCTATTTTCTTTTGTTCCGGTGAAACCAGTCGGGCTTTACCTACGGCCGAGTACATGGGGCCAGCGACAAATTTAGCCCCCAGTTCCACGCTGATATCCAGGCATTGCTGAATATAATCAAAACTGGTTTGGTGAAAGGAAGGATCCTCATGGGTCAGATCTCTGCTGGGGCCAAAGGCACCGCAAATGATAGGACTTAATCCATGGTCTTCCAGTGCCTTTTTGACGGTTTTAGGATCTATTAACCCGGGGTCTTCTACTGGAATTTCGACCGCATCGTACCCCATTTTTTTGATTTTTGGAAAAAGGGAAATCGTTTCCGTGCTGAATGGAGAGGTCCACAGCCAGGTGGTGACTCCCAATTTGATATCTAAAGCCATTTTTTGGTATTTAATGAAAAAAACTATTCTACGATCATGATTCCATTCATGATTCGCCAGTGGCCCGGAACCGTACAAAGGTACGGGTATTCTCCGGGTTCGCTGGGCGCGGTGAAGACCAAACTTTCGCTGGTCTCCGGATTGACTAAAGGCGTGGAAGCCAACACCTCTGGAATCTGAGGCACAAAATTTATCGTAACGCCATTCGGATCCCGGGCCAGTTCATCGGCCGCTTTTCCAATGGTTTCCAGACTGCCCGCAGCTCCAATCAGCAGGTTATGCTGCATGAAATCGTCATTCGTAAAATCAATGGTAACCTGTTGTCCTGCCTTAACGGTGAACGTGGTTTTGTCAAATTTCATCTCATGCTGGACCACGCCCATCTTTATGGTGACGGTACCCGTTGAAGGCTGATTTTGGCTTGCTACCGTATTTTCAGAAGTACCTTCGACTGTGCTGTAGGTCGGTGCTTTAAGGTTGAGGTGAGAGCTACGGCTATTCATCCTTCCCCTAAAGTAAAACCGATCCGGATAGGTGCCGACCTGATCGGAACCCATATTGTCATGCCCGATCCGAACCCGGTTTGGGTTTAATTCCTGCATAAACAATCCCGGTGCTTTGGCTGTGCCGACTTGTCTGTCGTCGATGCTTACAACCATGCTCCCATCTGCTGAAAGACTTGCTTTCAGGACAAACTGTTCGGAAGGAAGACCGGTACCGGAAGCGGCCTGATAGGTTTCTCCATCCTGCCGTACCAGCCAGTTTATTCGGTTATTCTGAATATACAAACTGTATCCGTTGTTGCTATTTCCCTGAGCCACGATGATCCCTTCCAGTGGTTCCTCTCCTTTGCTCAAGGTTGCCTGTAGGTGCACCTCTTTTCCCAACACATCAGGAGGGTAGGGGATTCCGGCCCTACGATCCAGGTTGTATTGTTCCGAAGCCAGACTCTTGGATACCCGTTCGCGTAAAGAAAGAAGGGAATCCGGCTTATTAAGATCGAGCATGCTGTCGGATAGCTTTGCAAAGGATTGCGGATGGGAAAGAACCGATGCGAAAATTGCTTGCGGCAGGTAGGGGTCTTCGCTATTATCCACAGCATCTGTGGATGTCACCAGTAAATTCGATACTTCTTCAGAACTTGGCATATCCGCCAACGCCAGAAAGGCCGCTTTTCGGGTATTCAAATCCTTATCTTCCAATAAATTGGTCGCCAATACTGCCTCCAGACTTGCCTCATTTCTCGGCATCACTTGTAAGGCATTTTTCCTTACTCCCGCAGCAGGGTGATTCAAGGCCCGGCCGACTACCTGGTTTACGGATGCGTTGGAACCATCCAGGGCACCAAGTCCGTGTAGGGTCCACAGCGCATGAACTGCCGGACTGTTCAGCCCGATTTCATCCACGGACTGGTTGTCCACCAGTTTTAAAAGTTCGGGAATCAGATCTGTGTTTTGATTTTCTACTATCAAACGCTGGGCGGTCAGGCGCCAGAACATGTTGTCGCTTTTCAACCCATCAATCAGATCGCTATTGCTTTCTGGATCGATGTCCATGACGGTGTAATCATCGGAACCCCTGTATACCATCCGGTATATTCTACCGTGTTTGGCATCTCTCAGCGGATTAATATAGGCATTGCCTTCACCATTCTCGAAACCCTTAGGTGTAGGATTGTGCTGTATGATAAAATTGTACCAATCAGCAATCCACAAGGCACCATCTGGACCTACTTCTGCATGGACCGGTGAAAACCATTCGTCCGAACTGGCCAGAATATTGAAACCATTTTTTTCACTGAATCCGGAACCGTCTTTTTCAATGATGGCATTGTGCAATACCCTTCCGGTCGGTTCGGTAACAAACGCTACCCGGTTCCAGTAGGATTTAGGGAAGTTCCGGGCCGTATAAAAATGGTGTCCGGCGGCTGCCGTATAACCGCCATGCCAGTCCACCTGCCGGAGGAAAGGAGTAAGGTGCGGCATGTCGTAATGACTGTCGATTCCATGGACAGCATTTACGGAACCGCCATTTACAGGTCTCCTGACATACTCCCTGGGCATGGCCAGGTAAGCACTGTGCTGCCCGTTGGCAGTAGAAATGAATACATTGAATTCTTCACTGAAGCCAAGGCCCCAGGTATTGTTGCTCGTATTGCCAAGAAAATGGAAATCCGTTCCGTCGGGGTCAAAGTGGTAGACTCCCTGACTAAACGAAAAGGGCTTGTTATCGATTTCCCCCTGGAAGCCGGAATATCCCAATACTCCCCAAATTTTATTGTCAAACCCGTACCTCAGGTTTGAGGGCCCGGCATGGGTGTCGCTTTTTCCCCAACCCGTAATGACGGTTTCTTTCAAATCCGCCTTACCGTCTCCATCCGTATCTTTCAAAAACACGAAATCAGGAGCCATGGAAATCATTATGCCACCATTTACGGCAACCAGACTCGTGGGGATGTTTAACCCATCTGCAAAAACAGTGACCTTATCAGCGCGACCATCTCCGTCGGTATCTTCCAGCATCTTGATTTTATCATTGCCACCATCTTTTCGCACTTCATTTGGATAATCGGTGGTCTCAATAACAAAAAGCCTGCCTTTTTCATCCCAGCACATGGCCATTGGGTTGATGATATCAGGCTCGGATGCAAAAAGTTGCAGTTCGAAGCCTACGGGAACCTGGACCAATTTCATGGATTCTTCCGGGGATAAGGGGAGCTGGTACCTGGGAGCAGGATCTCTGTTTTCGTAATTGGGAATTTCCGCATCTTCAAATACCGGCTGAGGGATGTCGTATTCTGCAACCTGTGCGGCTACTTTATCTCCTATGGCCCAAAGGACCCCATTGGCTACTAGTTCCTGAAATTCAGGTTGATCCCAGGTTCTATCATCGTGGCCGTAGGCGGTGTAAAATATGCGACCATCGCCTTGCGATCGTACCCAGGTATAAGGCTCACGATGCTCACCATCTACCCGTTCCATAAGCACGGTCATGTCCTCGTTAAGGTTGGAGTGCACGTAGGTTTCATCCCAGGTTTCAAATTCTTTAATTCCGCTCATTACCGGATGCGAATCATCTACGATCGATGCCGTAAAATCTCCGGTACCGTGGGAGGAAAACTGCCCGCCAACAGCTTCCACAAACCAATCCGAATTGCGAAAACAAAAAGACGCACTATGGATAGGGATAAGGGCTTTTCCCCCTTCGACATAATTTTTCAGCGCTTCTTCCTGTTCGGCAGTAATCTCATCATGGTTGGCGTAGATCATCAAGCCGTCGTATAGCCGAAGTTTTTCCGGATTCAGGTCATTAGGATCCGCCGTGTAGGTGAGGTTGATCCCTTTCTGAAACAGATGCCTGGCAAGCGTGGGCATGAGCTTCTCCGAATTATGATGGGTACTTTCGTGTCCCAAAAAGAGGATTTCAGCTCGTCTGGGGCCATCTGAAAGGCTTATTTCTGTTGATTGCTTTCCACAGCCCGTGAAAATGAGCATGGCAATGGCGATTAACCCGTAGTATTTCATTTTGATTTTTGTTTGGGTACTATTGTTTGGTGTTTTCAATATACTAAATTGAGGTATTTATAAGTGTATTTCTTACTGTTTTTTACCCAATACCTACTGTTTTTTGTCATTATTTTATATATTTAGCACTATTAATAGCATAAAGTTATTACTCGGTGAAAAAACCCTTTCAAAAATCCCGAATTCCGGAGCAAAATGCCTTTGTGGTCAAAGAACTGGTAGCACCCTATTTTGACAAGAACTGGCATTTTCATCCGGAGTATCAATTGTTTTGGGTAAAGCGGGGTCGGGGTACCCGTTTTGTGGGTGATGACATGCGGGCTTTCAAGGAAAATGACCTGGTGTTTACCGGACCCAACTTACCCCATCTTTGGAGAAATGACCTGGAATATTTTGAAAAGGGTAGCTCGCTAGAGACGCAGGGAATTGTGGTCTATTTTCCGGAAGATTTTATCGGGGAAGAGCTGATGGCGAAAGAAGAATTTGAGGAATTGAAAATCCTTTTGGAAAAAGCAGCTATGGGCCTGGAAATAGGGGGGAAGACCAATCAGGAAGTCAGACCCTTGCTGGAAGCACTCGTTCAAAAAAATGGTCTGGAGCGGATTATTGGCCTGTTGGAAATTTTGCAGCGATTGGCGCGCTCCACAGAAATTTCTCCAATTGTGAATGCCGGGTATATGAATACCAACAAGGAATCAGAAAAAGACCGGATGAGTAAAGTATATGCTTTTGTAATGGATCATTTTCAGCGGTCGGTTAAGTTGGAGGAGGTTGCCGACCTGATTAATATGAGTAGCAGTTCGTTTTCACGTTACTTCAAATCCAGGATGAATAAATCGTTTTCGGATTTTTTATCTGAAGTGCGAATTGGCCATGCCTGCAAATTATTGCAGCGGGAAAACATGAATATCAGTGAAATCAGTTACGAGTGTGGTTTCCATACCTTATCTAATTTTAACAAGCAATTCAAGGAGCGGATGAAGATGACACCCATGAGTTATAAAAAAGATTTTCTCCAACGGTATGGTTAAGTCATTTTTGAAACCCGTATATTAAGACCATGAAACTCATATTAGCCCTTTTATCACCTTTTTTTGGCTTATCGGAGCCTGGTATTTCCACCGATTTTAGCACCCTCGTTCATCCCGAAGTCATCCGGGAATTAGCCCATGCGGGAATCTCCAGGGAGGTTGAAGAAAGGCTTAAAAAGGAATGGTCACTTATCCATGAGCACAAACCCAACCCAATTTCAGAAATCCATTACGAAGGGTTGCTGGACAATAACCCTGCTCGAATCAACACCTTGCAGCACCTGGAGGACATGGATAAGCTAGCCCTTTTTTACTGGCATTATGCGCTATATGAGGATGCCCATAGCCTGGAGAAAATGAGGGACTTTAGCCTGAGTTGGGCTGAAACCTTCCAGGCCACTGGCAACCCCATCAATGAGAATAAATTACTTCCGGTGGTTTATGCCTATGTCTTTTTGAAACCGAACCTGGATAGGCAGCAGCAATCGCTAATGGAAGTGTGGCTAAAAGATATCGCTGTGGCAGAAATGGGTAACGATCGCGTCCCATTAAACAATTGGGAAACGAAGCGCATCAATCTGGTAGGGACCATAGGAATGCTCATAAATGACGAAACATTGGTTTCCTGGCCGGAGGATAGGGCTCGATACTATCTGGAAAACGCCCTTTTTTCGGATGGGACGAGCAGGGATATTCGGCAGCGGGATGCCATCAGCTATCATGTGAGTGGGTTAAAGCCCTTGTTGCAATTCCTAATTACCTTAGAAAAGGAACGGGGTCGGGGACGGGACTTTTTCTACCAGGAAACAGCTGAGGGTGCCTCCGTAGCCCGATCGCTTGACTACGTGATACCTTATGCCAAAGGGGAAAAAATCTACCGGCAATGGGAAAATTCGAACGTAAAACTCGATCAGGAGCGGGCCGCTGCAGGATTGGAAAAATACCAACCCGGTGTAGCCTATGATCCTGTAAAATCCTACGAAACCATGGCGATGGCTGGCTTTTTTGATGCAAAATACCGGATCGACTCCTGCGGCTTGCCCTTGTGTATCTTATTGTCCGCTGCCAGGTAATAAAAAGCGTGTCGCTAAAGTAAGATTAACGAGAGGTAAAGTTCCAATCCCATTCCGGCAAATAGCACCAACAAATAACATAGGCCCAATACCCAAAATTTAACCAGGGTTCGAAACCAATGATGGTTAAAAATTCGCAGGATAGAAAGATAGGCATAGGTAGTTACCAGAACAAAAGCGATTTCTGCCAGCCAGTTGTTTTGGATACTGAAAACAAGATTCAAAAGGATGACCATTCCGTACAGTGCGTACGCAAAGGCATGCAGGTGAAACCCCAGAATTAAATTTTCGATGTAATAATGCTGCTTTTTACTATATAAAAGATGTACAATAAGGGCGAAAACAGGCAATAGTATAAGCATCATTAGTGGTAAATTTTTCACCGACTTGGAAAGAAATAAGTTGGAATGGGCAATGATCGCGCGTCTTTTTTCGGGATTCAATCCCAAATCAAACGCATACTGGCTATTTTCCAAGGTCGTAGAAAACTGCTCTTCACTTACTTCCGGATCAATGGACATAAATCGAAGTTCTTTCCAGGAAAGCTCTTTCGCGGCACTGTCCGAATCGGTATTAAAGGTACCCGTGTTCCCAGAAAGTACACCTGCGGTTACTGCTTGTTCGATTTCCTTCAATTCTTCCTTCGTCGATTCTGGAATTTTCTCCTGGATATCCGATTGTAAATCTTCTAATAGCGAAACCTCTCGAATATTGAAGAGACGGTCTACCATGTCCTTTGGAATAAGAAAACCGATGATAAAGAAATAAAACAGGGAAAAAATCAGGTACAAACGAATTGGGTGGGTATATTTTTTCCGCTGTCCAGCGTTAAAATAGCTTGTCAGCTTGCCAGGCTTAAAAAGAAAAATCCCAAGCGTGCGAAAAAACTTTCCATCGTAACTAAAAACGCTCGTTAACATTTCTTCCATAAAAACGCCAACCGGAATTTTTTGATCGTAGTTTTCCTGCCCGCAATGGGGGCAAAAGTTTTCTAATTCTGGCAAATTTCTGCCACAATTTAAGCAATGTTCGAGTTTCCGAGGTTTTTTCACTTGGATTTACAGATAGGTAATTAGAACTAGAAATAAAAATACTTCGAATTCGCTGACTTTTCGCTTTCTCGCCTCGATTTTTATTAGGTCCTAATGGGTCGGGAGAGCCTTCCGAAAAAGGACAGACGCTGTCCGGAAATATTACCTGGTCCACATTCCTTCAATGCTGCAAGCATGGCAGGATGCCGGTAGCACAAGTGACCCTATAATAATATTACGGGGTACAGATATAAATTGGGAGTCGGATGAGGGTGCATGTCCGGCTGATTTGTCGCTTCAAAATCTTAAAATTAAGAGGTCAAATCAAGTATGAATGGGTAATTTATATCTCCAACCTACCTGTAAAAAGGAGTGATTAATAACCAAATGAATTAACTTAACACTTGAGGCTTTTCGTATAGTAGATGAGGGGTTTTATATTATTCCTCTGTGCGGACCTCGATAGACAATGGAACACTGGTTTGGAATCTTCCTTTTATAGTACTTAATTTAACTATGGTAGTTATCTATTCTTATGAGGTAGCAGTTTTTCTTGCCTTTATCACCATGTTGTGCTGGGGTTCGTGGGCCAATACCCAAAAGCTGGCCCAGAAAAAGTGGCCATTCCAGTTGTTTTATTGGGATTATGCCATCGGGGTTTTGCTGTTGGCACTTTTGCTGGCTTTTACGGCCGGAAGCACCGGTTCCGAAGGCCGGAGTTTTCTGAGCGATTTAGCTCAGGCGGATGCCCGATCGCTTTTTATGGCTTTCCTGGGTGGTGTAGTATTTAACCTGGCTAATATTCTGCTGGTATCAGCCATTGCCATTGCCGGAATGGCGGTGGCTTTTCCCATCGGTATCGGACTGGCGCTGGTGCTTGGTGTGATTACGAATTATGCAGCAACTCCCCTGGGAAATCCGGTAATTTTGTTTTCCGGGGTAGGGCTGGTAACCGTCGCTATTATTCTGGATGCACTGGCTTACCGGAAAATTCCCGGCTCAACGGCAGTCACTTCTACGAAGGGAATTGTAATTTCCTTACTGGCTGGCTTACTCATGGGTTTTTTCTATCGTTTTGTGGCATCCTCCATGGCCACCGACTTTGTCAATCCTGCGGCAGGCAAACTTACTCCTTACACCGCATCGGTCATTTTTGCAGTGGGATTGCTCGTTTCCAACTTTTTGTGGAATACCATTTTTATGTACAAGCCGCTTGCGGGAGAAAAGGTTAGCTACAACGATTATTTTGTAAAAGGAGATTCAAAGCTGCATCTTATTGGTCTGCTGGGAGGAGGCATCTGGAGCCTGGGCATGACGCTGAATATTATTGCGGCGGAGCAGGCCGGATTTGCCATTTCTTATGGTCTGGGACAGGGTGCTACTTTAATCGCGGCACTTTGGGGCGTATTTATCTGGAAAGAATTTAAAGGTGCAAAAGGCGTAAAAGGTTTGTTAACGGCCATGTTTCTGTTTTTTGTGGTGGGTTTAACCCTTATTATTGTTGCTCGCTTATATTGATAAAATGAAACCAAGAATAATTGTAATCGGGAGTTCCTGCATAAAAATTCAACCCGGTACCCATTCGGGCATTGCGCTGGCAAACCTGGCTTCAGATGGCGAAAAAAGCATTTCGGTGGCACCAAGCACCAACAGCCATTTACTCCCCGAAGATGTTCAAAGGTTTGAAGAAGCCTTTGAAGGGGCAAAAATCGTATTGGCACAGTTGGAAATCCCCGTAAAAACAGTGGAGGGAGCTTCCAACGTAGCCCAAAAAAGAATGCAATTTGGATTTTCAAGTTCTGTATAAATTAACCTAGTAAAATTATGAACCCAGCTTATAACCTATTTATTGCTTTACTCACTATTACACTAGTTGAATTCTCTACCTGTGCAAAAGCAGATGATTTCGAACGAATTAAAGGGAGAGTTGTCGATCAATTAATGGGGTCGGGAGTTAATGATGGAGAAGTAGCCGAGATAATTGGTATCGTAAACGAAGACGGCAGCTATCAGGGCATTGATTATGAAGATCTTAGCAGAGAAGCCGGATTCCCGCATGGCCGTCATACGAGGAATCTTGTCAGCCTGGCAAGGGCATACCAGCATGAATCGTCCCGGTACTATCAGGATGAAAACATTAAAAACATTATTATCAGAGGACTTGAGTTTTGGGTGGAACGGGACTTCGTGGGTGAAAACTGGCACAATAACCAGATCACCACACCAACCAACCTGGTAAACCTGATGCTTATCATTGGCGATGAACTACCAGCCGAACTGGTGGGGCAGGCACAACCGATGATACGCCGGGCCACTATGCTGGAGGTGCCGGGCGTTTTCTACGGAGCAAGACCAGGGGGCGACAGAATAGCTATTGCAGCCATTTCGGCTAAAAACTTCCTGTTTCTGAACGACAAGGAGGCATTCCAGGAGGTAATTCAAATAATTGCCGGCGAGATCAAGTTCACTACAGGGGAGCGAGGCATGCAGCACGATTTCAGTTTCCATCACAGGCACGACAGAGTTAACAATACAACAAGTTACGGATATGGAAAGTATGCCAACACCTTTGGGGAGTGGTCATCTTATGTAGCCAACACAAAATACCAGTTTCCGACCGACCGAATTAACCTGCTTGTGGATTACTACCTGGATGGGATATACAAACACATGGTATATGGCGTTTACACGGATGTGGCCACCCATGACAGAAGTATTGCCAATCACAGGAGAAGCATACCGGGAGGAACACTTGAAATAGAGCGTTTACTTCAAAGTACTGATTACCGGAGCGATGAGCTTAAAGATATATTGAAATTGAGAAAGGGAGAGGAGGCCAACATCCGATCTTTTGCCAAATTTTTCTGGCACTCGGAACACTTTACATTCCAAAGGCCTCATTTCTACACCAGTATCAGAATGCACTCCACCAGAAATAGAACCTATGAAGTTCCTTATAATGGCCCTGGTATAACAACCCATCACAGGGCAGACGGGGCAAATTACCTCAGTATCGATGCGCACGAATACGATGGTATCTGGCCCGTGTATGACTGGCAGAAAGTATCAGGAGCAACCATCATGCAAAAACCTGAACACCACGTTGCGCGCAGTTATGGCGGGAATATGCCCGTACAGATGGAAGGATTAACGGATTATGTGGGCGCTGTAGATGACGGACGCTATGGTGCCGTCGCATACGATTTCAAGAGCCCGCATGACCTTCTGGAAGCAAAAAAATCCTGGTTCTTTTTTGACAAGGAATATGTATGTCTCGGTGCAGGAATAAAATCCAATCCCAACCTTCCTGCCTATACCACGATTAATCAGGCTCACCTCAGGGGAGATGTTACAGTAAGCCAAAAAGAACGGGTAGAAGTTGTTTCCCAAAGCAATAGCGACCTGGAAAATGTAACCTGGGTGCACCATGACAAGGTGGGATATCTATTACCTGAGCCTGCTACTGTTAATTTGTCCAACAAGGCCGAACAGGGAAGATGGTCAGATATTTCAGCTGCCAAGAGTGCTTCTGATGAACTGGTTACTCAAGAGGTCTTCCTTCTTGGTATTGACCACGGCAACAGCCCCAGTAATGCTTCCTATCAGTATATCGTAGTACCGGGTGTCACTTCTGAAGAACTGGCATCATCAAGTGCCAATAACCGGAATATTGAGATTCTCTCAAACACACCTGACCTGCAGGGTGTCATACACAACGGTCTTGGCATAAGCCAGCTGGCCTTTTACCAAGCCGGAGAAGTTGAGATAGCCGACGGCTACACGGTCAGGATGGATAGCCAGGGAATGGTAATGCTAAAAATGAATGGCAACAGGATTGAGGAATTAAGCGTTTCAGATCCTTCCAGGAAACTAACGAGGGTTACCTTAACTGTACCAGGCACCTATAACCTGCAAGGCGAAAATTTTATCACACTGCCCAATAACGATAAAAACAGCACATTAATAATAGTTGACCTGCCAACGGATGTGTATGCCGGCAGCAGCACAACTATTGAATTTCAAAAAGTAAATTAAAAAACGACTAATTATTCAGCTTTTAATTACGGGTTCAAAACTGCCGCGTCCAGCATCGCGTTCATCAGCGCGATGCTGGCCCTGGTAAGTGTGCTGCTCAAGAACGAGCCGGACGATTGTCTACGACAACCGGAGCATTATGCAAAATTGCCCGGGCTTACCCCGTTACACCACTCTGATCCACGCGTTATCAGTAAGGCATAACAGGGAAAGTAGGCCCAAAAACTACTTGGCCGTGAAGCATTTCATCTGTTGAAAATACCTGTAGTTGTTTGATTTTTTTACCAGAGGCTTGCTTTAAACCTTAACGAAGGTCTTATTTACATACATGTACCAAAGCAAGGTATAAAGGATCGCAAACCCTCCGATGCTGGTCCATACCGGATACCAGCTTTCACTGTATTGTTCCAAACCAAATACCAAATCATTCGCAATGGCGGGAAAGTCAATAACATGGGAAAGTACATAAGCCGTGATGGCATTCATGCCGATCACTTTTAAGGGAAAAGTCCAGGCCGTTTTGCCTTTGACATCAATGATCCAGTAGAAGGCAGCCAGCAGCAGGTAGCATACACCAGAGGAGGCCAGGACAAAAGAGCTACTCCAGACCTTTTTTACGATGGGATGCCAAATGCCCCAAATGAGCCCTAAACATAGGGCAATCAAACCCGCTGCTACCAGGTAGAGGGCTACCTTTTTGCGGGGCATTTCGGATTTGATCCACTCTCCGGCAAATAAGCCGGACAGGGTGGTGGCCGTAAAGCCCAAACCGGAAAGCAACCAGGTATACTGAAGGCCATCGTCAAAAGGGCCAAATACCAGCCGGTCCACATACAGGGCAAAGTTTTGGTCCGGTAAGAGGGTGCTTCTTCCAACTCCCGGGACTTGAGGAAGGGTGAGTAGCAATGCATAGGCAACAAGACAAAAGGCAAACAACAGGTAGCGACCGTTTCGACTCAGGTGAATAAAGGCCAGACAGGAAAAAACGTAACCAACAGCGATAGCCTGTAAGGTGTTGCTAAAGACCTTGAATTGTCCGGCATCCAGGGTCAGCAGGTTGCCCTGCACAATCCAGCCCAGGATAAAAAGGATGACGAAACGCTTGAGTAATTTGCCGTAAAGTTGCCCTTTACTGCTTTGGTCTTGCATGCGCTGGGATAGGGAAAAAGGGATTACTGCTCCTACCACAAACAGGAATAACGGCATGATGATATCGTAAAAGGTAGAACCAAACCATTCCGGGTGTGAAAACTGCCGGGCCAGAAACCCCGTAAACGCAGTATCTGCTCCGCGATGAAGGGACGCAAAAAAGCGATCGGCAAATATAATCAATAACATGTCAAATCCTCTTAAGGCATCAATAGAAAGGATTCGTGGGGAGCGCTGGGGGATTGCATTCATGTAAAGGCTGGGTTATTCGGTTAATTTTTCAACTGCTAATTCTGGTAAAAATAGAATAAATAATTTAACCCGGCCATTCCCAGCGGTAGTTTTTTTGAATGATCCCTTTTCAGTAACAGGACGAACTTCCTGGTAAGAGAACTCCCCGTACTCTATAAGGTACCGTTGAATCTCCGTTTGGGAAATGGATTGTGCCGTAGTGAAAATTCATCCAGGAATCACTTCCACGCATTCCACCCAGTGTTTTGCCTTCTTTCCGGTAAAATGGGCAATCTGATGCCGGCAGCTAAAGCCGCATGCCACTAGTTCGCTTTTTTTGGGTGTTTTCCTGATTTCCGGAAACAAGACTTCTTCTCCGATCTTTTCGGACAGGGTATAGTGTTCCTTTTCGTAGCCAAAGGATCCTGCCATGCCGCAGCAGCCTGAAGGGATTTCTGTGCAGGAGCTGGGTTCTTTCAAGCTGCTTTTCATGGCTTGCGTTCCGTAGAGGGCTTTCTGGTGGCAATGCCCATGGATCCGCAGGTCGGCTCCCTTGCTGCGCAATTTCACGCTCAGGTTTCCTTTTTCCATTTCCCGGGCAAAAAAAACATCAATCATTAGTACGTTTTCTTTTAATTTCGCCGCTACTTCTTTTTCATCCAGTAAATCAGGAAAGTCATCGTTTAAGGCCGAAGCACAGCTGGGTTCGCAGACTAATACGGGAAGACCCTGATCGATAAAGGAAATCAGTTTCTCTATGGTAGAAAGCCCTTCCTTTTTCGCCTCCCGTAGAAAACCATGGGAAATTCTGGGTCGTTGGCAGCAGCCCACATTCGCCAGGACTACCTCGTACCCGCATTCATTGAGCAATTTTACCGCCGCCTTTCCAATGGAAGGTTCGTGATAGTTTAGGTACGTATCGGCAAAAAGGGCTACTTTTTTACCGGTTTTTGGTTGATTTTCTCCGTTTTTGTTAAACCATTGATAAAAAGGTTGGGTCGCATAGGCGGGGAGCGTGCGCCGGCTATCAAATCCTGCTATTTTTTCCAGGCTTTTTCGGAATAGGGGGGAAGATTGGATTGAATTGATTGGTTTGGCCAGGATGCCTGAAAATCGTTTGGCCATTCGGGCAGCATCCCGGATCATTTTATCTCGTAAGCTTGCTCCATTGGCATCGTAGTACCATTGCATCACATCGCTTTTCATTTTGGCCATGTCCACATTGCTGGGGCATTCGGATTTGCAAGCCTTGCAACTCAGGCACAGGCTTAGGGTTTCCTGCAGGCGTTCACTGCTTACACCTTTTTCGTCCAGTTGCCCTGACATGGCCATGCGTAAGGCATTGGCCCGGCCACGGGTGGTATGCTCCTCGTCTCGCGTGGCTTTAAAACTGGGACACATGGTTCCTCCCAGTAATTTGCGGCATTCTCCCACACCCGTGCACATGTGGACGGATTCCTGAAAGCTCTGTTCGGACCGGTAGTGAAAGACCGAATCCAGGTCCTGGTCTTTGTAATGGCTGCCATAGCGCAGGTTTTTGGACATGGATTCCGCTTCTACAATTTTACCCGGATTCATGCGGTTTTCCGGATCAAAAAGGCTTTTGACCTGGATCATGGCCTGATACAACTCCTTCCCGAAAAAACGCTCGTTAAATGGACTACGTACCAACCCGTCTCCATGCTCCCCGCTCCAGGATCCTCCGTATTCCATCACTAAATTGAAGGTGTCTTCCGCTATGGCTTCCAACCGCTCAATGTCAGTTTGCTGCCGCAGGTCCAGGATGGGCCGGACATGGATGACTCCCACACTGACGTGGGCGTACATGGCCACCTCGGTGTGGTGTTTTTTACAGATTTGAAGGGTACGGTCAATGTATTCGCGCAAGTGCTGAGTAGGAATTCCCGCATCCTCTATAAAAGGCAGGGGCTTTTTCTTGCCTTTGATACCTAGCATCAGACCAAGTCCCTTTTTCCGAACCACCCACACATCCTCGTATTCGGGCCCCTGCGGAAACAGAGGGAAGGCATAACCCAAACCCTTTTCCTGCAAATCCTTAATCATTTGAGTGGGTCTGTCCATCACATCTGCCAGACTTTCCCCGTAAAATTCGACGATGAGAATGGCCGCAGGGTCTCCCTGGATAAAGTGACAATGCCGTTTGGTGGTGAGGTTTTCCCGGCTTAGATCCACCACGATTTTATCAAGTATCTCCACGGCGGAAGGTTGGTAGGGTAAAATGTTTGTCACTGCACCAACGGCATCCAATAATTCCTCGAAATGCAGCACGCAAACCGACTTAAACTGCGGCAAGGGTTCCAGGTTCAGTTTTAATTCCAGCGTAGTGGCTAAGGTACCTTCGCTTCCGGTGATCAGTTTTGCCAGGTTCCAATCGGAAGTATGGATGAATTCGTCCAGGTTGTAGCCCCCCACACGACGCATGACCTTAGGAAATTTCTGTTCGATCCGTTCCCGGTTTTTGCTGATAATTTCTTTAACGTTGCGGTATATCTCTCCTTCCCTGGAATCCTGATCGGCGATCTCCTGATAGGTGTCCGGGTCGGTTTTCTTGAAATGCAATCGCGTTCCGTCCGCCAGCAGCACGGTAGCTTCCAGTACATGGTCCACCGTCTTGCCGTACAGGATACTTTTGGTTCCGGAGGAATTGTTGCCGACCATGCCGCCCACATTTGCCCGGCTGGAAGTGGCCGGATCCACGGCAAAGTGAAGCCCCAAAGGTGCCAGCTCCTCGTTTAAAACATCACGTACCTTACCAGGCTGAACGCGAACCCATCGTTCTTTGGTGTTGACCTCCAGCGTTTGATCCATGTATTTGGAAAAATCCAGTACGATGGATTTACCCACCGTTTGTCCGGCCAGACTGGTGCCTCCCCCGCGAGGTAAAATGGTAACTTGATTCTTGTTAGCCCATTCAAGGGCCTTTTTTACGTCCTCGTCGTCTTTGGGTAAAACTACAGCGATCGGAAGAATCTGATAGATGCTGGCATCAGTGGCATAGATGCCCAGTGAATAGGAATCGGTCAATACGTCTCCTTTAATGCTGGCAAGCAGATCGGATACCGTTTCCTTTGCGGTTGGGGGATTTGTTCGCATGGGGGTTTATGGTCAATTTGTTCAAAGATATTATTTTTTGTGGTTTGATAACAAGAGCAATTATTTTTATCTAATTGGCTGCAGCCTTTGACAGAAAAATTGTTTGAACTTGAAAAGACATATTGTATTTTACGCTTGATTTTGAAAAAAAAGGTCATTAGTAACGTAGTTATAAATTATGGATAGTAAAAACAATAATCGGCGAACATTTCTTAAATCGACGGGCACAGCGGTCATTGGTAGTGCCGTGCTACCCATGGGGTTTTCGATCCGGCAGGGCTATGCTGCCCGCAGGGAGCCGTTGAAGGTAGGTCTTATCGGATGTGGTGGAAGAGGTACTGGGGCGGCTGCTCAAGCCCTTAAAGCCGACAAGGATGCCGAACTTACCTGTATGGCAGATATTTTTTCAGATTACCTGGAGGAGTCCTTTCAGTCCTTGAAGAAAATGAATCCGGAGCAAGTAAAGGTTACGGATGCGCAGAAATTTGTTGGTTTTGATGCCTACCAAAAGGTATTGGATGCGGGCGTGGACGTAGTGATCCTTACCACGCCGCCTGCTTTCCGACCGGCGCATTTTCAAGCTGCCGTAGATGCTGGCAAGCATGTATTTTGTGAGAAACCCGTGGCGGTGGATGCACCGGGAGTTCGAAGCGTATTGGCATCTGCCAAGAAAGCGAAAGAAAAAGGGCTATCGGTGGTATCGGGTTTTACCTTTCGATACGACTTTCCGAAACGAGCTTTATTTGGTCGAATTTTAGATGGGGAGATTGGGGAGGTGACCAACGTATTTACCGCCCGAAACGGTGGCGGTTTGTGGTATAAGCCCCGGCAGGAAAATTGGACCGAAATGGAGTACCAGCTGAGGAATTGGTACTACTACGATTGGCTATCAGGGGATTATATCGTTGAAATGATGGTTCACAGCCTGGACATGATGTCCTGGGCACTTGGAGACAGATTGCCCCTACAGGCTACCGGAACCGGAGGACGCCAATCCAGGACCGAATCTCAGTGGGGCAATATCTACGACCACTTTGCCATTGAATACGAATACGAAAATAATATCAAAGGGGTGCATTTCAGCCGGCAACAAAAAGGTTGCTCCAATACCAATAAAGTAGATATCGCCGGAACCGAGGGATTTGCTTCTATCGATATTGGGAAACGAATTCATTCCACCATGGGCACTGATCGCTGGGATTACAAGGGAGAATCCAACAATCCCTACGAGACGCAGCACGAAGAACTTTTTGCATCCATACGAGCCGGTCAACCCATGAACGAAGGCGAGCTGATGGCAAATAGCACCATGCTTGCCATTTTAGGCCGCATGGTGGGCTACAGTGGGCAAACCATTACCTGGAAGCAGGCGATGAACAGCGAACATAAATTGGGACCAGCCGCAGACGATTACCGCTGGGATCTGGTGGTAGACGTGCCGCCGATTGCCGTTCCGGGAATTACCAAAGTGGTGTAGCATCTGATGAGTTTTTAAATTAATTTTATGAATAATAGACAAAGAATACCCTTATTGCTATTTTTCCTGTTGCTTTTTTCCGCACAACTGAAGGCCCAGGATTTATTGTTTGAGTTTGGAAAGGAGCAAGATCTGAATGCCTTGATTCAGGGAAAGAGCAGCGATGAAAAAGGCATTCGCTGGATGGATGTCAATACAGGTCCGGATACCTGGGGATTTGAAGGAGATGAACTGGTCTGTGAAGGCATGCCCATAGGAGTTATTCGTTCGGAAAAGCAATACGAAAATTTCATCATGTATGTAGAATGGAAGCACATGGAGGCTGGAGGAAATTCCGGCAGCTTTGTCTGGTCCGGGGCGGTTCCTGGCGAAAACCGCCTTCCTGATGGGGTAGAGGTACAAATGCTGGAATTGGACTGGGTTAACCAAAATAGAAGACCTGATGGAGAGCTACCACCCATAGCCTATGTACATGGAGAATTATTTGGCGTGGGGGGAGTAGAAACTGTTCCCGACAACCCACGGGGAACCCGGAGTAAATCCATCGAAAACCGATGCCTGGGCAAGGGAGAATGGAACACTTACGTTGTCGTTTGTGTGGATGGTGTCATCAAACTATCGGTAAACGGGAAGTTTGTAAACGGAATCAGCCAGTCAACGCAGAAGAAAGGATATATCTGCCTGGAATCGGAGGGGGCTCCGATTCATTTCCGCAACTTGACCGTCACCCCACTTCCTCCCGGTGTTACTTCGGCGGAGCAAATCGCCCCGTTATTACCCAATCCCTAATGTCCATCCTTATGGTGAACGACCTATCCCGGATTCATGAACTCCTATCTGATTTGTTTGAGTGGCCGCAAACGGAAAAAGAATGGGAACAATACCGGCTTTCGGAGGAACAAATAGCTTTTTTCAATGAAAATGGCTACCTCTCCCATATAAAATTATTGGATTCCTGGCAAATTGACCGGCTAAACGATGAGTTGGAGGCACTAACCGACCCCAATCACCCCGGGAACGAGTTGTTTTACGAGTTTAAATCCAATGAATCAGAGGATCCCAATACGGTTTTGTTTCATTCCTTAGGTCATTGGCGCATTAAAGAGGGATTTCACGATATTTTGTGGAATCCAGCCTTTTTAATGGCGGCCAGCCAGTTGCTGGATGATAAATCCGTGCGGTTTTGGCACGATCAGCTGTTCTGTAAACCCGCCAAACATGGGGGAGTGGTTGCCTGGCATCAGGACTACTCCTATTGGACCCGCTCCGTACCCATGCAGCACCTCACGTGCTGGGTTGGCTTAGACGATGCAGACGTTCAAAACGGCTGTATTTATTATGTTCCGGGCAGCCATCGCTGGGGTTTGCTGGACAAGCCAGAGTTGGCCGGGAATATGGAGGGCTTGATGGATTACCTTACTGAAGCACAAAAAGAAGAATTTCGGCCAGTTCCCATAGAAATGAAAAAAGGATACGCTACCTTTCATCACCCCTTAATGGTGCACGGTTCCTACGAAAACAAGTCCAATCGATCCCGGAGGGCGTTTGTATTGAATGTATTTGCAGATGGAACTCAATCCAATACCGATCAGGAACTATTGGCTGGGGTGCCGGTATTTCAGCCGGGAGAAAAGCTGGAGGGTCAGTTCTTTCCACTGTTGCTGGACAGGCAAAAAATTTATCTAACCGCCTGAGAAGTAGCATGCGATATTCCCAAAAAAACAGCCTTCCTGCCTGTACATGGTTCATCCAATTATTTATTTTATTATTTGCCTGGCTCAGTTTCTACGGTTGTACGGAGCCCGTTACGGATCAGGAGGCCTGGGACCTGCCTGATGGCTTTTTTGTAGAGGAAGCCACCGAGCCCGGTTTGGTGCAGTATCCCATGTTTGCCGTATTTGACGATCAGGGACGGCTGTTTGTGATGGAGTCCAGCGGACAGACCGAGAGTACCGATGCCATTTTGGATCAACCTGATTTTAGCATTCTCCTTTTGACGGACAGCGATCAGGATGGCGTTTTTGATCACAAAACCGTTTACGCTGATTCCATTCCCTTCCCCATGGGAGGCGTTTTTGTAGCGGGTAGTTTGATCGTCACGGCCGCTCCGAATCTGGTTAAATTTACCGATACGGATGGAGATGGCGTGGCAGACGAAAGGGATATTTTACTTTCTGGCTGGAAACTTAGCCACAATGCGGCCATCCTGAGCGGGCCTTTTATGGGGCCAGATGGATGGTTGTACCTGGCCGATGCCAGAAGGGGATTTGATATTTTGAGTAAGGAATTTGTTCATTTTCAGGGAAAGGGAGCCCGAATCTGGAGATGCTTACCCAATGGAACCCAGTTGCAGACTTTTGCCGGGGGAGGTTTTGATAACGCGATTGAGTTGGCGTTTATACCTTCCGGGGAAGTGTTGGGAACCATGACCTATTTCACTGATCCTAAAGGCGGGTACCGGGATGCGCTGATGCATTGGGTGGAAAACGGTGTCTATCCAAAACCACATCCGGTCATTCAGGAAGACCAACTGGTGCAAACGGGGCCATTGATGCCGGTGATGCACCGCATGGCCAGGGTTTCTCCTTCCGGCCTGATGCGGCACAGCGGGTCGGCTTGGGGTGAAGAATTTACTGGAGATTTATTTCACGCCGAATTTAATACCGGAAGGGTCATTCGCACCAGCTTGAATCCCGACGGGGCTTCTTTTCAAGCCAACAGTCAGCCGTTTTTCCAAAGTAAGATCCCTGATTTTCATCCAACCGATGTGTTGCAGGAACCGGATGGGAACCTGTTGCTGGTCAATACTGGAGGCTGGTTTATAGCAGGATGCCCGTTGAGCCGTACCGCTAAGCCGGATGTGCCGGGGGGTATCTATCGCATTCGAAAAAGGGAAATCAAGGGAAAAGCAGCGGATCCCTGGGGTAAGGCCATTCCCTGGGAAGCATTGTCCGTAGGTCAATTGGCAAAGCTGCTGGAAGACCCCCGAGCGGATGTGGCTGAAAAAGCAGGAGATTTCCTATTGAAGCAACCGCTGTTAGCCATTCCTTATTTGCAAATCCTAATGCGCGAGCACCCGGAGGAGCGAGTGCGAGCGAAGGCCGTATTTTTACTCTTCCGAACCCAAAACCCCAGAGCATGGCATCAATTGTATCTCGGCCTGGAAGATTCCAGTGATCTGGTAAAAACCGCTACTGCACGCGTCTTGGGCATGGCAGAGGTGATTACCGCCCGTGACCAGCTTATTCAGTTATTGGACAGCAATCCCAGCCTTCCTGTGGCCAAACAAGTGGCTACGGCGCTAGGACAGATCGGCGATCCAAAGGCAACCAAACCCCTTTTGCGGGCATTGGAAAGGTATCCGGAAGACAGGTATTTTGAGCATGCTGCCATTTTCGCGCTCATCGAAATGAAAAATGAGGACCTGCTGCTGCAGGAGTTGGCGGCATCGGGCTTCAATAAAGCGACCTTAATTGCGCTGGACCAAAAAGGCAAGGAATTGCTTTCGGAAGAGATGATTGCTCCTTACCTGGTATCTCAAGATAGCACAGAAGCAAATACGGCGGTTTGGATTTTGAATAACCATTCGGATTGGTCGCGGTCTTTTATTACGTTTTTGGATTCATTTTCTGTAGAAAACAGCAAAGAGGAGCACCTACTGCAAGAACTTTGGCCCTCCTTTATTGATAATGAGCAGGTGCAAAGACATCTTTCCGAAAAGCTAACTTCTAATTTGGAACAGCGAGAATTAATCCTATCCATGCTTGCCGCTTCTCCACCCAAGCAAGTAGGGTCTTCGCTTAGGTCAAGTCTGCGTCAGTATTTAAAGTCAAATGATAATCAAACCAAAGAGGCCGCTTTACAGGTGATCATTCAGTTGGGGCTGAATGATTTCTATCAGGAATTGAAGGATCTTTCCAGGGCTGATACCGAAAGAAATGCGATTCGATTGATGGCCTACCAAGCCCTGTTGGTTCAGGAAGCAACGGTATCAACACAGGAATTCCAGTGGATTACGAAGCAGCTTTTAAATTCAGAGCTGCGTACAGCTCATTCATCGGTACTTCGCATTGTCAGAAACCTACCTTTGGATCGGGGTAGACTGGATTGGATCCTTGATCGGATATTTCCAGAGCTTTCTTCTGAATTGATTCCTGCTGTTTTGGAAATGTTCGAAGGAGCGCAGCAAGCTGAAACCCTGAATCGATTAGAACAACAACTATTGCAACGAAAAGAGGTTTGGGATAACCTTTCCATCGATTTGGTGAAAAAGGTTTTTCCAGCGGGAAATCGAGGCATATTGGATAGTTTGGAACGTTCTCAGGAATTACGGTTGCAGAAGCTCGAATCCGTTGAAAATAGTTTGGTCCGGGGAGATGTATCCAGGGGACGAGCACTATTCTTTGGTAAAGGCACCTGTGGGACCTGTCATGCCGTTGCCGGTGAAGGCGGGGATTTTGGACCTGACCTGACCAATATTGGTGAGATTCGTTCCAGGCATGACATCTTGGAGGCAATCCTATATCCGGCATCCAGTTTCGCCAGGGAATACGAAACCGTTAAGATGAAGACGGCTTCCCAACAGGTTTCAGGAATAATCAAACGTCATGAAGCGGGCAGGTACGAAATAGCGCTCGGTCCGGGGCTTACCCAATTCGTGAACGAACAGGATGTGGTGGAGCTATCCCCGTCCGCTCAATCTTTGATGCCGGCAGGTTTGGAAAATGTCATGGATACGCAGGAATTGAGTGATTTGATGCTTTATTTGCAATCCTTACCCAATGGTATGTACACCCGCACTATGAATAATTAAAACGATGCAGATCTTTAGAAAACCCTTTTTATCGCCCATACGCCTATTTCTTACAGGCATTTCAATCTTTTTGGTCCTTAATGGCTATGGACAAAACCTGCCGAGCCCGACAGCGTGGCAGCGGGGAACAATGATTCCCTTATTTGATGGGAAAAACCTGGATGCCTGGTATACCTTTATCCAGGATAGGGGCCGTAACCAGGATCCGTTACAGGTTTTTCAGGTGGTAGACGGTATGCTGCAAATCAGCGGGGAGGAGTGGGGTTGCATTACGACGAAGGATCCCTACGATAATTTTATCCTCAAAGCTTCCTTTCGCTGGACCGGGGAAACCTATGGGGACAGGAAAGCGAAAGCCAGGGATAGTGGCATACTGATTCATTCGCAGGGAATGGATGGGGGGTACAATGGAATCTGGATGCACGGCATCGAAGTTCAGATCATTGAAGGTGGAACGGGTGATTTTATAGTAGTTGGAGATGGTTCAACTTCTTTTGGAATCAGTTCACCGGTAGTGCGAAAGGAACCGGGCAATGCCAGGGTATTTGATCCTAAAGGTGACTGGGAACGAATCCATGGAGGTCGAATAAATTGGTACGGCAGATCCCCGAAATGGTCGGATACGATTGATTTCAGGGGCAAGCAGGATGTAGAAGCGGAGCTTGGTGAATGGAATGCGTTGGAGATACAAGCCTGGGAGGGGAATGTGGCCGTTTACCTTAATGGTAAATTAGTTAACTTTGCCAAAAGTGTTCGACCGGAATTTGGGAGAATTCAGGTTCAGTCGGAAGGAGCTTCAATTGCATTTAGGGAGATCGCTTTATTTCCCTTGCTAAAGAAATAACTAATAGGTACCCCTGCTCATCGAATATTTTTTTAACTTGAACGTAATTAAGCAGACAAAACGAAAAAATTAACCAAGGCATCAAAAAAAAAATAATCATGACCCAAGAACCAGTAAAAATTTTAGTAGTGGGTTGCGGCAATATGGGCGCTTCTCATGCATTGGCTTATCATCAACTGGAAGGCTTTGAGATCGTTGGCCTGGTATCAGGAGGAAAGACTAAAAAAGCACTCAATGAAAAACTAGGGGGCGGCTATCCTCTTTTTGATGATTATTACACGGCTATGGATACGACCAAACCCGATGCAGTCAGTATCAATACCTACCCCGATACACACGAGACGTTTGCTGTGGACGCATTTGGGCGAGGGTGTCATGTTTTTGTGGAAAAACCATTGGCAGACACCGTAGAGGGGGCCAGGAGAGTGGTCAATGCAGCCAAAAAAAGTCATAAAAAATTGGTGGTGGGATACATATTGCGGCAGCATCCTTCCTGGATAAAATTTATAGCTATGAGTCAGGAATTGGGTAAGCCACTGGTGATGCGCATGAATTTAAACCAGCAGAGCGAAGGCAACATGTGGACCCTGCATCGAAATCTAATGAAAAGTTTAAGTCCCATCGTTGACTGTGGGGTACATTACATAGATGTCATGTGTCAAATGACCCGTTCCAAGCCGTCCCAGGTGTATGCCATTGGAGCAAAGTTAACCGAGGAAATACCCGATGGAAATTATAATTACGGTAACCTCCAAATTCGTTTTGAAGACGGCTCGGTGGGTTGGTACGAGGCGGGCTGGGGTCCGATGGTCAGTGAAACAGCTTTTTTCATCAAGGACGTATTTGGTCCAAACGGATCGGTTTCCATCGTGGCCCGGGAAGCAGGCGGGTCTGGAAAATCGGACAGCATTGAGTCGCATACCAAAACCGAATCCTTGCTCTATCACCGGGCAGCATTGGATGCAGAGGAAAAATTCGCTCATGAAGACGAATGGATTGATCTGAGTGATGAACCCGATCACAATGCTCTTTGCAAGCGAGAGCAGGAATATTTTCTGAAAGCGATCCATCAGGATACGGACCTTAGTGATCATATGGAAGATGCGGTGAATAGCCTGCGAATTGCCTTTGCTTGTGACGAGTCGGTGAGGACAGGGAAAGTAGTGAATTTGTAATTTTCAGGAAAGGGATTTTTTTCAAATTAAAAACACGATTAAAAGCAAACGCATGACACCAAATTTTGATCCCCAGGACTACCCTGTGGGCATCATTGGCCTGGGGCTGATGGGGAGTAGTATAGCTGCTTGTATGTTAATGGCCGGTCACCCGGTTATTGGAGTGGAATTGATGCCGGATGCACTGGAAGCAGGCAAAAAAAGGGTAAGGGACCATTTTAAACTGGCGGTAGAAAAAGAACTGATCCGGGGCAAGCCGGAAGACTACCTGAAAAAATTCACAGCATCCGCTGAATTGAAAGACTTAAAGCCAACGCAACTGGTTATTGAATCCATTAAGGAGGACAAGCAGCTGAAAGGAGAGGTATTTCAAACGCTGGATGGGATCGTTTCCAAAGACACCTTGATTACCACCAATACCTCCGCCATTCCCATTACGGATTTACAGCAATTTGTGAGTCACCCGGAACGCTTTTTCGGCTTGCACTGGATGGAGCCAGCCTATACCACCCGGTTTCTGGAAGTGATTTGTGGCAAGGATAGCGATTTGGATAAAGCACAGTTCCTGTACGATTTAGGTGAGCTTTGGCAAAAGGAAACGGTACTTGTCAAAAAAGACCTGCCCGGATTTATTGCCAATCGGCTGATGTACGCCATGTACCGGGAGGCCATGCATTTGGTGGATCAGGACTATGCCTCGGTGGAAGACGTAGACCGTGCCTGCAGAAACGTTGCCGGGTATTTTTTGCCCATGATGGGCGTGTTTCGTTGGATGGATTTCACCGGTATCGCTTCTTACCGGGAGGTGATGAAAGACCTGTTTCCAACCCTGAATAACGACTCATCACCGGGAAGGGTTATTAATGATATCGTGGATGCCGGAGGAAAAGGCGTTTCAAATGGGCAGGGATTTTATTCTTATACCGAGGAGGAAATTGAAATCTGGAAAGAACTTTACAGCGAGTTTTCGTATGAAATCCGCGAACTCACCCAAAAATACCCGGGAGATATCATCCAGCAGAAACTAGAAGAGAAAAGAGCGAAACAGGCAGCGAGATCGAAAAATGACGGTCCCTCTTAGCGGGTTTCCCGGGCTTAGTGTAAAGCAGGCGCAATGGGTAGACGCTTTATGACTTCGCCCTCGAAGGCCATCATTTCATGCAAGCGGTCGTAGACGGTTTTCTCGTCAAAGTACTGCAGTGCCAGTTCTACAAATATGTTTCCGTGTTTTGCCTCTGAGGTCCAAAGCATTTTATAGAATTTTTTCAATTCTTCATCGCTTAGTGCCTCGGAAACCAAACGGAACCGTTCGCATCCCCTGCATTCCACAATTGATCCCAAGAGCATTCGAGACAGAAACCTGCTTTCGGCTGTACCACCATGGGTAAGGGGGGTCAATTGCTTGATATACGGATCCTCCTTCATTTCTTTATTCAGCGGAACGCCTTTTTGTTGCATGATCTCAAATACCTGCTGAAAATGCTCCAACTCTTCGATGGCCGTTTCTATCATGTCAGGAATGATTTTTACCCGATCCGGATATTTGGCTATTAAGGAAGTGGCCATCGCAGACGCCTTTCGTTCGCAATCTGCATGGTCTTGTAAAAAGGAACCAAAATCAGCCATAACGGCAGCCAGCCAGGCATCAGAGGAAGGAACTTTAAGCTCAATGGAATATTTCATTTCAGGTTCATTTTTCTAATTCCAGGAATCCCGTTTACGTGTAAAACAAAAGTAAGGGATCTTTTTCAATTTTAAATCCGGAAGCCATAATCGGTCCGTCCGCGTCGGTATTTTTTGTACTTTTCTGAAACAAAAACACCCACTGGTTATTTCCAGCATGCAAGCAATTATATCTAAGTATACCAAACGGTTTCAGGTAAGGGAACCCTACTTTAAGGAGTTTCCGCCTGAGGACCTGTCCTTGGTCGTGGTTATTCCCGCCTATAAGGAACCCAATATCGACATCACGCTGAATTCACTGGGAAAATGTCGTTCTACCTCAGGATCGGTAGAGGTAATTTGTGTTGTCAATGCACCCTCCGACGCTTCAGAGGCTGTATTGCAGATCAATCAGCAATGCATCCGGCAGATTCAGGAGTGGAAGACACAGCATCCGGAACACTTCATTCAAGTAAAGCTAATTCGGGAGGAGGTACTACCAAAAAAGAAGGCGGGAGCCGGTTTGGCACGGAAAATTGGCATGGACGAGGCCTTACGCCGCTGGGGCCTATTGGGAAAAAATGGTCCCATTCTCTGTTTGGACGCAGACTGTGAGGTTTCTGAGCAATACCTGGCTGCTGCCGAAAAGGCTTTTCAGGACCTCTCCCTGGACCTCGGACATTTTAGTTTTGAACACCGGTATAAAAACGAACCCAATCCGGCATTGGCACCAGGAATCATTCAATACGAGCTCCATCTAAGGTGTTACATTCAGGGGTTGAAATGGGCAGGCTATCCCTTTGCCATCCATACTGTTGGTTCCTGCATGGCTGTCAGGGCTGCGGCCTATGCGCGTTCTGGGGGGATGAATAGTCGTAAGGCGGGGGAGGACTTCTATTTTATGCACAAACTATTGCCCGTAGTGAAATTTTCCTACCTGGATGCGACGGTCTTTCCTTCCTCCAGGGCTTCAGACCGGGTACCTTTCGGCACTGGCCGGGCGCAATTGGACTTTCTGGGAGGCGATTCACTGGCAAAAGAAAGCTATCATCCGGACATTTATGCCTGTTTAAAGGAATTATTTACCCAAATACTCCAAATTTATGAGCAGAAACCCCAC
>JAWLFL010000089.1:0-15967 GCA_041685605.1 Cyclobacterium sp.
TTTTGAATGCTTTTGCTCAATCGCCGGTTATTCCATCCCGCGAGCAGGCGATATAATTTTCCGGGAGGCAGCCAATTAATGGGAAGCATCAGGGGAGGGGTCAGCGCAAAAAGATTGGTATGGTATTCGGTCAGGGGAGTCAGACAATTTTTTCCATAAAGCAAGGCAGGTATTCTCGCTTTGAGATGGTTTTTTTTTCTTTCCCGGATAAAATCAATTAGTGTAAATGGGTAATCCACATAAATGACGATCTGATTTTGGGCAAAGGTTTTGGCCAGGGACCAGGAAGCCGAGGAAAAGTCCCCGTCCCATCGGGACATGCTGGTCATGACTATGGGAAGTTGCTTGAATTCATTACTCGAAAAATTGCTCATAAAAAACCGTTATTTTAGCCTTGTACCTGTCGTATTCTAAGGAGTAAATTGTAAATTTAAAATAAAAATAACCATTAATTTTTGATGCTTTGATCTTGTTTGAAATTATTGTCTGGCTTTGTTGTTTTTATCTTCTGTTTCCCCTTTTTAGCGGTTTGCTGGCGGTCCTCGGGCCGAGGGAAAATCTTCAGGAGGAGCCTTTTTCAGCTGATTTTGCCTGTATTATCACCGTTTATAAAGAAAAAGATATTGCCTGGCCATTGGTGCGGGCGTTGCTGAAACAGGAGTATCCCCATTATCAGGTATACTTGGTGGCGGACGGGATCGAGGAGCCTTTAGAAAAGCAGGTTCAGGATGAAAGGCTTACCCTTTTTCAACCCAACCCTTTTTTAAACAGCAAAGTGGCCTCCATTGCGCTTGTTTTGGAAAAAATGAAAAAGAAGCACAGCCATGTGGTCATATTCGATCCGGATAACCTGGTGCCTCCCCATTTCCTGGGAGTGCTCAATCGCTATCATGCTGCGGGGTTTCAGGCAGTACAAGGGAAGCGGATCGCAAAAAACACCTCGGGTACCTACGCTGCCCTGGATGCCTTGGGCGAGTATTACTATGATTTTGCCGTCCGGAACGTCCCCTACCGTTTGGGCTCCTCCTCTACGATTGCCGGTTCGGGGATGTCATTGGAGAGAGAAATTTACCAGCAAAACATTTCCCATGAAATGCAGGTGCTCAAGGACAAGGGGTTGGTAGTGGCAGAGGACAAATCCCTGCAGGTGCAGCTAGTGGGAAGTGGCATCCGGATCGGGTATGCGGCGGCGGCAATCGTTTTTGATGAAAAGATTACGGCTGCCCCCCAAATTGGTAGGCAAAGGAGCCGGTGGCTGAACAGTTACTTTGGCCAGATTCCAACATCATTCCGGCTTCTGTTGAAAGGGCTGGTTTCCGGGGATTGGAACCGCATCTACTTTGCGGTAATGGTCTCTATGCCCCCCATGGTCATTTTGGTAGGAGTAAGCTTGCTGCTCAGTGTTGCGGCATTGTGGATGAAGGTAAGTTACTTTTTTCTTTTGGCGGGTGCTTTGATTTTGTTTGGGTTGGGTTTTCTGACGCTTCTGGCATGGAACCATACACCCGGGGAAGTTATCAAAGCCATCCCAAAAATCCCCCTTTTCGTTTGGGGCCAATTGTCCGGCATGCTGAAAATTCGGAAAGCCAGCAAGGATTTTATGGCCACCAGTCATCAGGAAATCACTGAAATAGAGCCGCTTTGGAAAAATAGGCAGCATGAATTCAGCCATTTGGAAGAATGGTGGAAGTAAAGGCGATAAAAATGAATTTATCGTTTTTGGATTTTTTCGATGAGGGAGGCCACTAATGTCGGATAGGCACGTGCCGCCTGAACCCAGCAATGGATAAATCGCATGTTGATGTATCTACTGAGGACCAGGTGTTTGATTAAAGCGGTACAAAAAACCGCCAGAACCAATCCGTAAGCAGCTCCCAGTAAGCCTATCCAATGAATGAAAAACCAACTCAATCCTGCGCCATAAATCAAGGTCCCAAAAACCATTAGCATATTGATAAATGGCTTGCCTATGGCATCTAAAAAGACTCCGGATTGCCTGTCAAAAGGCTTGATCAGTGCCAGAAAAGCCATGATTCGTAAAAAAGGAACCGCATCCAGGTAATTTTCTCCCGCGATAAATAAAATGATGTAATGCGCAAACACCAGACAAAATAGCCAAAAGGGGAAGGTCAGGCTAAGCATCATTCCGGTGGTCTTTTCATAGAGTTGGCCAAGCGCACGGGTTTTTCCGGTATCGTGAGCTTCTGCTGCCTTGGGGTAGCTAATGGAGGCAATGGAATTAACGGGAATTTCCACCATGTTCAATACCCTTCCGGCCGTATTGGCCATGGCTACCTGCACCGGAGAGAGCAAGGCACCCAGTAGAAATTTATCGAGGCCATTCGTAAGCATGGATACTAGATTCGTTCCGAATACGAATTTCCCAAAGTGAAATATTTTTGCCAGCCAGTATTTTTTTACCCGCCATTGAACACTGAAATAGCGCCGTACCTGATAGGCGGACATCAGGGTAGCTAACAAAAAAGCGGCATTATGGTACCAGGCAAGGTGAACCAGGGTTAGTTTGTAGTCACTCAGGTACCCCATCACAATTACCAGAAAGAAGGGTAAACTTTTACTGATTCCCGCCAGGAAATAGGCCTTGAAATCGTAACTGGCCTGCATCAAAACCAGGTTATGGGTATGCAGAACCAGGACGGGGAGCACCCAGGCATAAATGGTTAATATCGCCGCTAGTTTCGGAGCATTAAATAGTTCAGCGATTGGATCAGCGGCCAGGACAAGTAGCGCGAGAATCAGGACACTAAGCAAGGCATTGAGCAAAAGAGCGGCCGATTGGATTTTTCGCTTTACAGCCGGGTTCTTTCCTACAATGAATTTGATCATTCCGTTTTGGATAAAGCCGTTTCTGGCCATGTCCAAAATGGAAGTAATGGTGATGAGCAGTACCCAAACGCCAAAATCCTCCGGGGAGAAAATACGTACCAGTAACATGAATCCAACAAACCCCAGCAAAAAATCCACCCCTCGGTGCATCATGGTGAAAAAGCCGCTTTTTAGCCAATACTTTTTATCGCTCATGTCCGCTGGAGTATTTCCTGGTAGTTGGCCAAGGTGGTGGCGGCACCCTTTTTGTAATCAAATAGAGGAGGTCTTTCCTTCCCTTTTTCTATTAATTTCTGCCGGATGTCTTCATTTTTCAGAAGTTGTTCGATACCCTGCCGGATACTCTCCGGATCATTAGGGTCAACCAGCAGGGCGGCATTTCCAGCCACCTCAGGCATGGAAGAGTTATTGGAAGTGATTACCGGACAGCCGCAGGCCATGGCTTCCAGGATCGGTAATCCAAAGCTTTCACGAAGAGAGGGGTAAAGGAACAGCAGGGCCTGGCTATAAATGGCTGGGAGATCTTCATTGGGAATGTACCCGGTCAGGTGGATTTTAGAAAGTAGCTGAGGAGCTCCGATATCGGAAAGCATGGATCGAAGCACTTCCTCCCCTATGTCAGGCATGACCAAATCGGGAAAAGGCACGGCGGAAGACTCCAGAAGTGCCAGGCTTTTCAATACTCCTTTTAGGTTCTTTTTGGGATCGGTATTTCCTAAAAAAAGCATGAAAGTTTTCGGTAGTGCATACGTTTCCCGAACCTCCTGTTGCCTGGAAGTACTTTGGGTCTTAAAATGGCTGGCAACACCGTTGTAGACAACTGCAACCGCTGAGGAATCCAATCCGAAATGCTGGGTAATTCTACCCTGTTCGTATGCCGATACCGTAAAAATTCCAGCCGCTTTTTTTACCACAGCCGGTACATTCCACCGACGGTAAATGTTCCCCATTCGTTGGTACCAGCTGCCCTCTTTCAGGTTTATTTTTTCCAGGTAAATGATATCATGAAGGGTTATGACGAGTTTTGTTTGGCAAAATACAGGAGCCGTATTACTGGTGCAATGTAGCAGGTCCAGTTCGTATTTTTTTACTGCCCGGGCCAAATGATATTGTTCCCAGATGGGGTAGGGAGAAGCGGGGAGGGGGATAATGGTGAAATTATCAGTCGGCTGAATAGGAGATGGATCTTCTGTTTCATTGACAAAGATGAAATACTGGTTTTCGGTATCCATTTCCTGCAAATTGCGGATCAGTGCAACGGCTACCATATCCATGCCGTGCCTTTTTTTACGAAAAATTCGTTGTGCTTCAATGCCTATCCTCATGCTGAATTAAATTTAGGTTTTCATTAATATTTTGCATAAATAAGCCCTCTGCAAATCCCTTGACATATGTTTTAGCATGCGTCCATTCCGACCGCACGAGATACATAAAAAGATTTTTGGGCAAGGCGATGGCCAGGTAATAAAGACCAGTAAAAAAGAATAAAGGCCAGGTAACATTTCTACGTAAAAAAAGCCAGCGATTTCGACTCATGTAAAAAGTTTTCAGCAAGGAGTTTTTTCCTACGCTCATGGACTCTTTATGCAAAATGTATGTCTGAGGCTCGTACCAGAGGGTATAGCCCGCATCCTTGATTCGCTCGCAATAATCCATTTCTTCGTAATAGAGAAAATACAATTCGGCCATCATGCCAATTTCCAGCACCACCGATTTGGGAATAAACATGGCGGCTCCATGAGCCAACCGGGTGATTTCCGCTTTTTGATATTGTCCCCGATCTTTTTCCTGGTACCCTTTTCCTTTGCCTCTGCCTGTAATCCGATTGATGGCTGAAAACCCGGCAAATTGGATGGTATCAGGTTGGTCGTAATACAAGATTTTTGGACAAACCAGTCCGATAGTTGGGTCTGAAAGGGTGCGCTCAAGCAGTACATCCAGAATGTTTTCGGCAACCTCAGTATCGTTATTGACCAGGAAAAAATAATCGCCGCTTGCCGCCTCCATTCCCCGGTTGTTGCCCCCCGCAAACCCCTCGTTGACCGGGTTTCGGACCAGGATGGTGTTTGGGTACCGGTCAAGAATCGCAGTCGGGTCTTCCTTTGAGGCATTGTCTACCACAATGATTTCTAGCCGGGGATAGGTAACCTTCTGAAAAGAGGCTAGAAAATCAAGGGTATGTGTCAGACCATTATAATTAATGGTAATGACAGAGATCAGCGGTTTATCCATTTTTATCCGATTTCGTTAAGTTGTTTTCCAGTTGTGGAGAAAGATAAAAGTAGGCCCAGGACATGTACAGTATGATTCCTGTCGGCATTTGCCCCAATAATGGATTTCCAATGGAGGCGGCAGCAATTCCGGCGTACCCTGCGAGCAGGGCAAATAATTTCTGTCTTAATTGGGGGCTCTTTACTTTCCAAATCCGAAAGAGTGCCATGATCCCGATAAACGCTAGTATGGAGACGTGCAGGGAAAGCCCAACAATCCCCAATTCCGCCCAGATTTTAATAAACCAGCTGTCGTTGGGTGTCTCTGCCAGGAAAGTACCGGGACTAAAGCGTTGCCCCCAAAAACCAGAGGTGCCGACACCTCCCCCAAATGGCCTGTTTTTCAGGTATTCGGAAAACTTTGCTTTGTTGGACAGCCGAACATTAAGCGAAGCGTCGTTGGGGTCCAATGCAGACCGCAATCTTCGTATCTGATAGTTTTCGTTTCCGATGCTGGTAAACTTTAGAAAGATAAATACCATGGCCAGTGCCGCTAATCCCACGGCCATGAGCTTAAAGTTTTTTGATGCAAAGAGGTAGGCCAGGGTTCCCGCTACCGGCACCATCAACGCTCCTCTAGTTCCGCTCATGATCATCATGTAAAAAAATAGCAAGGCGCAACTTCCGAAAAAGATCCGGTACCTTATCCGGAAAGGACCCAATGCCAATACCAGTGCAATCATCCCGGAATGGGCGATTCCCGCTCCAAATTGGCCTGCATCCGAAAAAAAGCTAAAAACCCGCAGGTTGCCAAATAAGACATGGGTGGATCTGGATCCCTGGTCCAGCCATCGGTTTTCGGCAAAGTCTAATCCGATGTAATATTGCCTTAGCCCCCAGAATGAAGCCAGTATGGAAAAAAGAAAGATGATTTTAAGCAACCAGTCCAGGTCCTTTTGGGTATTCGCATAGAGTAGGGTGAGGGGCACGGTCAGCAACATGTAAAGGGCCGTTCCCCGGACGGCATAGACCCAGGCGGTAACGCTTCTGGCCTCGGGGTTAAAAATTTCTGCCACATTGTATCCCATCCAAATGAGGGTTACTGCCATCAGTGGATTTTTCAGATAAGAGAAATCCGTCTTGACGCGGGTGTGAAAAACAGCACTGACAAGCACGGCTGCGAGCGCAAAGTCTACGGTTAATCCCAATGGCAGACTAGGTACATACCGGCTAGCCCCGATGGACACAAAGGCAAAAATCAGGGCGGTGTACAAGCAATGGGCAGGATGGCCCATCATGAAGATGCCAAGACCCACTCCCAATGGAATAGCAAATAAGGTTCCTATTCCGAAAATCCCGGTCTGAACCACCCACAGACTGACCAGCAGGGATAAGACCAGTACTGTCAGCGGAAAAGTTAGTTGAATTCGGGATAAATCCATAAGTCAGGATAAGATTTTTTTAATTTTTGAGCGTAGGAAGGACCTTTTTCGGGGAATCTCTCCATTGACATCTTCTAGTTCATCGTCTTTCAACTTATTTAGCCAGATCACATGCGGGATTTCTATCATTTCTTTTAGACTTTCGTGAAAGCGACTGTCGGATGAATTCCAGTTACGTTCGGCATCTAACACCATTACCAATACATTTGCCTGATTAATAAGGGAGTAATTTAGGGGCAGCTCTTCGATATTGGGAAGTTCCCATAGTATAAATTCCTTTTCCGTTTGGGCGATTCGTTCTTCCCAATAGGTATCTTTCCGGTCGTAAATGGCTGTTTCGTGGTGGTAAGAGAGGCTTTCGCAGGAAATTTGAGGCGCATCTTCGGGGCTACCCCAATAGACCGGTTTTCGGTTTTGGTCGGTTAGTTCTTCCACCAATTTCTGGATAAGAAAGGTTTTACCTTCTCCTTGTTTTAGACTATAAAACAGGATGACTTTTTTCCCCTGTTGGGGCAGGTATTTTCCAATGTTGTTGTAAAATTGCTTCCGTAACCGGTTGTATAAGGTGTCCTTTTTTACTGCCTTGTTCAGGACTTTTTCATCGATCCATGCCCCGGAAACCTTCAATCCGGTCACTTTCTCTGCCTGTGAAGCAGATTTGATGGTTCGGTCGAGGAAGAAAGATAAAACCACCAGTGAAAACCCAAGAAAACCAGTGGCCAGGCTGCCTCCCAGGATAAATAACAGACGTTTGGAAGGAAGGGGGATTTTAGGATAATAGGGTTCATCGATCAGTTTTTGGGAAGAGGACATCTCCAGGTCGTATTTCTGCAAATATGCCATGTTTAGTCCGTGGAGGATGGATAGGTATTGTTCTTCATTGACACTAACATCCCGTTCCAGTTTTTTTAGTTCTGCGCCAAGCGGAGCAAATTCTTCAATTTTGCCGGATAGGTATGCCTTTCTATTTTGCATTACATCCAGCGATTGTTTTTGCTGTTCAAATAAAATTTTTAACCGCAACCACTCTTCTAACAAGGTCTCTCGTTGGATTCCCTGAAGCGTATTGCTGTTTTGAAAAAGTTCCGTGGAGGCTTCCTCGATCTGTGACTTTAAATTTGTTATTTCAGCCGTTAATCTTTCAATTTTAGCAGCCGAGCTGTTCTGAGAACGTAAGCCCTGGATTTCCATATCCCGAACAACAATTTCATCTTGCAGGGAGGAAATGGTTTGAATAATTACCTGCCTTTTGTCAAAATTCTGGAACATTTCCTGTATTTCGTCTAAATTGGAACGGGTGCCGGAGAGCAGGCGTTTCGACCTTTCCTCGTCTTGTTCGTGCTCTAGTTTGGCGATATCCAGGTATTTCCCTTGCTCGTAGTAGTTTAGTATCCGGTTCTGTGTCATGAAGGCCTTCAAATTACCTTCGGCCTCCCGTAATTTGTCCTGAGCTTTGGTAAGCTGATTTTGAAAGTAGGCAATGGAGTTGGTGTTTTCCATTTCTTTCATCCCCGAATACCGTTCCATAAAAGCTGCGGAAATAAGTCTTAACGTGTGGTAACAAATACCCGGGTCATTTGTCCGATAGGAAATTTCCATCATATCGGAGGAGGATTTTCTTCCCACATACAACCTTTCCAGTACTTTTCTTATGGAATAATGCTCGTGTTCCCGAAGGAGGTACTCGATTGGTGAGTCGGGTATGTTTTGGTAATGTTCCCTTACCTGCAGGAGGGTTTGTTCCAGGTTGCCTGGTACCGCTAGTTCTTCCCACAGATCCGGGCGAATGTGTTGCTGCAGGTTCCGATAGGAATCTTCTTGAATAATACTGGGAACAACCTCAGCAAGCGACAGGTGCATGGCGAGCAGGCGGAGTACGGCATCCTCTATGGTTTCCCTTGATTTGACCAGCAAGGTGAGATTATCAAATAAATTATTGGAGGTGTAAAAATCCATGCGTACCACTCCGCCGTCGGTAGCACCACGGTTGGTATTGGGATTGGTGAAAACGATGGTTTTGCTTTCGTATTCCCGCGGCATGTTTTGAGTGAGGAAAAACACACCCAGTCCTACCAAAATTGGAGGAATCAGGATCCGGAATTTGTTTTTCCAGAGAAGACGAATCAGGTGTTTAATACTCATTATTGCGAATTAGTTGGTCTAGCGGGACCCCGATTAATAATTCCAGTTTTTGAACCGCTACAAAAAAACTGCTTTTGGCATTTTCGTACTCCGCCTGGGCGATGGTATGAATTTCCGCATTACGCATGTAACTGGTAGCATCCAGGTTGCCCAGATTAAATTCCATTTCCATTTGCAAAACGTTCGTTCTTGCTTTTTCCTCCATTTGAGCGCGAATGTTCATTAACCGCTGAGCCAGTAGCAAGTCGTTATATTGTTCAATGACCTGTTCCGCTATGACCAACTCCATTTCCCGGGTTTTGTGAAAGGTAGCTTCCAGTTCATTTTGTTGCAGCCTGATTCGGTCACCCCGGTTCACTATTTCAGATAATGGAATACTTAAATTGACACCGGTCCGGTACCCATTGGCAATATTGGAAAGATCAGCACCCCGCGTCCCTGTGGTGACGATGGCCTGATTGCCATAGCCATAATCCACATAGCCCCTTAATAAATTTGCCCAGGATTTTTTTGCCAGCTTCAGCCTCGATTCGGCCGAACCGACAAGGGCTTCATTGAGTTGGACGGTGGGATGCTGCCCAATAGCCAGGTCGATAAGGCTATCCAGCGCAGGTAATTGGTTTTCAATGGGAATATTCAAATCCAATTCTCCAGATACCTCTCCGTCCTGTTGAGCCAGTACGGATCCACCTAATGTAAAAAATCCTAAAAAGTAAATCAGGCCCAGGTTTATGCACCTAAAAGGTTTTTTTACCATGAATTTCATTTATTTATATATCAGTTACAAAAATAAGTTTATGTAAAATATATTACTGTTTTTGCCTTATTTTTAAAATAAAAGTACTAAAAATTTTAATTTATCCTTTTTTTTTGAATTTAAATTTTCACCTTATATCTTCATTAATTATTTAAAAGATACATGATTCAGCAAAAATTAGCGGATAGGTTACAGAGAAAAAGCCATGCGCTTTTTGGACGGCAAGCGCGGACTCCAGGTGAAAAATTTAGCCTTTACCTGTCTTTTTTCAAGGAAGTTTTCCAAGGTATTATCCGTTTATTAAATGCAAAAATCAGACTCAGAAATTGCGAGCATGTGGGCAGATTGGTGACCGTAAGAGGGCATATCCGAGTAGAAGGTGATGGAGCCATAAGAATTGGAGATCGGTGTAAACTTTGGTCACATATGGGTACCACGCAATTGTATGCCGATCGGGGAGCCTTATTGGAAATAGGGGAAGGCACCTTTATTAATACGGCCTGTATCCTATCGGCAAGCCAGCGCATATCCATTGGAAAAAACTGTCAGGTAGCCAATCAGGTTATCATTATGGATGGGGATTTCCATGGGGTAGAGAACCGGGATGAAAAAGGAAAATCCGGTGCTATTTTTATAGAGGACGATGCCTGGCTCGCCACCCGGTGCATGGTACTAAAGGGAGTTCGGATTGGTAAAGGGGCCACCGTGGCAGCAGGAGCCGTAGTAACTAAAGACGTAGGTCCCTACACGCTGGTGGGAGGAGTGCCTGCCCGGTTAATCAGAAAATTACCGGAACCGGAGTCTGTTTATTCGACTTGATCTGGAGAAAGAAATAATAAGAATGAATATAGTTAATTTGATGATAAGGAAATGAATCGTTGTGTAATCATAGATGATGATGCGGCCAGTATTGAAGTGCTTTCGCATTACATATCCAAAACAAAATCGCTGGAATTGCTGGCCAAATTTACAGATGCCATCGACGGTTTGAACTTTTTGATCGAAAATAAAGGGACCATTGATTTAATTTTCCTGGACATCGAGATGCCTGAGATGAATGGTTTTGAGATATTGAAACACAGCCAGTATGATGGATCCCTGATCGTCATTTCTGCAAATCATGAAAATGCGATTTCCGCTTTTGAGACCAATGCTTGTTTTTATTTACCCAAACCTTTTTCTTATCCCCAATTTCTGAAAGGAATAGAAAAATGCAAAGAAGCCGAGGTAAAAATAGATCCGAGTTCCTATTCTAAGGATTTTATTTTTGTAAAGGACGATCGGCTATATAAAAAGATCCTCTTTTCCGAAATCAGCTATTGTGAGGGAAAAGGAGATTATATCAGTCTAAAGTGCAAGTCGCAAACATTCACCATTAAATCTACCATTTCCAACTTTCTGGAAAAATTGGCTTCCAACCCGGAATTTATTCAGGTGCACCGCTCTTATGTGATCAATTTACATTACCTGACTGATTTCGACAGTGACACCGCTGTCGTGGACGGAAAAATCATTCCTATCGGCGCGAAGTATAAAGATCAATTGAAGAAAAGTGTAAATTTTTTGTGACAGGAATTTACGGTTTGTGATGGGAATCTGTCCGTGACACGCCGGTAGGTTTTTACCGGGCTACTCCGAATCAATATGCCTGGCTATTAATTTTTTTACAAGCTTGTTTTCTGCAGAAAACGTTTCCAACAGGGCTTTAATACTGGACTCGTCGAATTTTGTCAGGTTCTCTAGTTCCAAGGCAATCGTGTACATCGTATCCAGCCCGGCCGTTAAAGCAGAGCCTTTTAGTTTATGACCCTCCGTACAGATCCCAGCCAGGTTTTTATCGAAAAAGTGTTTTTGTAAAACCTTATCGGAGTGATCCAGTTCGGTTAACGTAAGCTTTAGCACTTCTTTGATTACTTCCGCCTCATCGCCCAAGTATTCTTTCACTTTTTCCACGTTAAAATGGGCTGAAGGCTCCAGATCTGCCGTGCTCAAATTCTCACTGTCCACCTCTTTGTTCTGGCTTATGGCTGCTGGACTTTTTTTATCCTGCTTGTCCTTGGGGGGCAACCACTTTTCAAAAATTTGACGGATGTTTTTTTCCACAATAGGTTTGGCCACAAAATCTACCATACCTGAATTCAGGCATTTTTCTCGCTCCCCTTTGATATTTCCAGCAGTGATGGCCACTATGGGGATATCTTTAATTAAAGGAGATTCCTTAATTTTTTTAGTCGCTTCGTGGCCACTCATCACCGGCATTTGAATGTCCATTAGTATGATGTCGGGATGGTAATCTCTTACCATCTCAAATGCTGCTAGTCCATCGGTGGCTTCCAGGATTTCGGTATTGGGAGAAACCTTAAGAACGATGGTTTTCGCCAGAAACATATTGATCGTATTGTCCTCAGCGATCAGCACGCGATAATTGTCCTGTAGGGATTTCTGTGAAGGAGGGGAGGCAGCCGTTGCCTTTTGAACGGGTTTACGGTGATTTAGCTGTGCTAAGGAATCGTAAAGGGCTTTGATTTTGATCGGCTTGGATAGTTTTATCTGGATGGACAATTCCTTGCATTTTTTATGGATATAATCGTCGTCTGCCGAGCTGTGTAAAAGCACGATGGGCAAATTGGTTTTTTCCTGCGAAAAATTGTTTCTGATTTTTGCAGCTGTTTCCAAACCATCCATGTAAGGCATGTTTAGATCCATCAATACCGTATCGTAATCGCCATTATTTTCAATTTTCTGGAGTGCATCGAACCCATTGGTCGCTTCATCCATCTGTATATTTTTAAGGGAAAACATTTCCCTTAAAATGAGACGGTTGTTTTCGTTATCATCCACTACCAACACTTTTTTGATAAAATCAGTATCGGTTTTTTTAATGTAATTGCCATTTTCCGTTTTCAGGGGGATGTCAAAATAGAACCTACTCCCTTTATTTAACTGACTAATTAGTTTTAATTCGGAACCCATCATGGCCAGGAGTTTATTGGAAATGGTCAAGCCCAATCCCGTTCCCCCATATTGTTTGGTAGTGGAGCCGTCTTCCTGCGAAAAGGCATCAAATATTTTTTTCTGGTTTTCTTCCGAAATGCCAATACCCGTATCCCGAACCTCGAAGCGAATCAGCTTGTGCCCGTCTGCCAAATCTTCCAACCTTTGAATTTTTAACTCAATTTCCCCTTCCTTGGTAAACTTAACCGCATTTCCGAGCAGGTTTATCAGGATTTGTTTGAGGCGGATATCGTCAATGTGCACAAAACGGGGGAGCTCTTTTTCCAGGTTAAGAAGCATCTCCACTCCTTTTTTCTGGGCTTGATAGGAGACCACGTCGGTTGCCTGCCCCGCCAATTCAAAAATATCCGTTTTGCTGATGTCTAATTCTAATTTTCCAGCTTCTATTTTTGAAAAGTCAAGGATGTCGTTGATTATATTTAATAATGTCGTGGCGGATTGGTTGACGATGCCAATATATTGGCCCTGAACGTCATTAAGTTCGGTTTTTAGCAGCAGATCCGTGAACCCAATGATACCATTCAGGGGTGTACGGATTTCATGGCTCATGTTGGCCAGAAATTCTGATTTTGCAAGGCTGGCGTTTTCAGCGATTTCTTTTGATTCGATTAGATTTATTTCTAAAAAATTCCGATCGATGGCATTCGAGATGCTATTTGCAAAACTTTTTAAAAGTGAAAGCTCTGCTTGTGACCACTCCCGCTCCATTTTGCAATCATCGTACCCAATAAAACCCCAAAAACCTTCTTCTGTAAATATCGGGATGGCCAGGATGGACTTGATGTTTTGCTCTTCTAAAAATTCCCGGGTTGAAGATGATTCAGGCATATTGGAAAGAATGGCCTGAAAAACCTCGTTATTTTCCATGGGTTTGACAAAATCCCCAAAAAAATTGATGGGAACATCCTGAAGATCCGGATTATTTATTTGTGGCTCTACTTCATCGGCACTCCACTCAAATCGCTGAGAGGTAAGCGTAGATCCATCTTCAGCTTTCCTGTTTTCCCAATAATAAACACGGTCCACATCGGCCGCTTTTCCAATCAACTCCAAGCTATTCGAAATGGCAACTTTTAAATTTCTATTTGAAAGCAACTCATCAGTGGCTTTGGAAATAGCAGAAAGCATTTGTTCTTTCTGGATCAATTGATTCTCTCTGTTCACTGCTTCGTTGATATCCTGTATGGTTCCAAATAGGTAAAGGCATTTTCCCTCTTCAATATGGGCTTCGCCAATGGTACGAATCCAAATTTCCCTGCCCTTGGCGGTTACAATTTTTAATTTTTCATCCCAGGCTTTCCCGTATTCGCTGGCCAGCGAAAAAAGCTCTTGCATTCGTTCCCGGTAAAACCCCTCTTTGTAAAACTGAAAAGTCTCGTTCAGATTGGGCATGTAATCCTCCCCAACTTCAAAAATAGATCTGGATATGTCGGTCCAACTTAGGGAATTTTTTTCCATGTCGTATTTCCAGCCACCAATCTTTGCCATCATGTGCGTTTGGCTGAGTAATTCCTTGGCATTTTGGATGGTCTTTTCCAACCGTAGCCTTTCCGTAATATCGATGGAGTTGCCGATTACATAGCTATTGCCCTGATAGTCCTTTTCCAGGGTGTTGCTGTACAGCCAGACCTTTAGTTTACCATTGGTCTGCCGGGTGGTCATCAGGCCCTGGGCTTTCCCGTCTTTATTTAATTCCTGGAAATAAGCATCAATTTCCGGATGGAATTTCGAAGGAATGATATCCCATAATTTTTTGGACAGCATCTCCTCTACCGTATAGCCCAACAACCGGGCACCATAGTTATTAAAACTTAAAAAATTACCCTCCAGGTCGTGCGTCAGCATCAGCCCCTGGCTGTTCTCAAAAAAGGACCGAAATTTTTCCTCACTGGAGAGCAACCTTTTCTCTTTGTCTTTTTCCTGACTGATGTCCCTGCCAATTGCAAATATCCATTTGTTTTTCAGGTCGCCCGTAGCGGTCCATGCGAAGGTTTTGTAGGCACCGGTCACTGTCTTCAACTGGTGACTAAAATTGGAGGTTGCTTCGCCTTTGATTAGTTTATTAATCTCCACCATGGTCTGTTCCACATCTTTCGGGTGGATGTAATCGGCCATGGGCTTTTCCGAGAGTTCTGCTTCCCCATACCCTAGCAAGGTTTCGAAGGCTTTATTTACCTTAATGAATTTTCCATCAAAACGGATAACGGTAATGAGGTCTTGGGAGAGCGAAAGGGCTTTGCTTAAAAGCCGATCTTCGAAATGCTCGGTTTTAATACGGATATGTTCCCAAATTGCTTCCGATAGAATCGCAAGGCTTTCCGATATGGTGGCTAAATTTCCTGGAATAACCGGATCAGCTACTACTAAAAAGCCTACCACATCACTCCCCATTCCTAAAACCGGCTGAACGGCCAGGTAGCCAAACCCTTTCAATGATTGCAAAAAATCGCTTTGCTCTAACGGCTTGGAAACTTCCTTCGTATCCCGAAATTCGTTGCTATCCAATAGGTATTGGCAAAACGGATCGTTTGTCGCGATGTTGTCTTGCGGTATACTTTCAGATTTGGATTTAAACCAAATACCCTCGGCATCTGGAAAGCCTATAAAGGCATGTTTGCTACCTGTAAGTTTCCTCGCTAAAACCACAATCCGGTCAAAATTTTTGTTGGGAATACCCTTGCCCAGGTACAATCCGGAAACCCTGGTGGTCATATTATTTCCCTTGAAAGAACTACCTTTACTCATGGTGTGAATGGTGCAAGTTGGCGGTAAGATCAATTTCGAAAGTTACTATTAAAATAAACACAAACGCAAAGAAGTTAATCATACGTTTCAATGGGTAAAAAAACGAAAATTATTGGTTGTTTCAACAATCCATTTCAATCATTCCACTTACTTTTACAAAATCGATATTAAAATTTAAAAATCAAATTTAGTCGCAAATTTATATCTTATGCTGCACGTTCTATTTTGGTTGTCGATTGCCGTTGTGTTTTATGCATTTTTAGGTTATGGGGTGATTTTGTATTTCCTGGTGAAGCTTAAAGGTTTTTTCACAAGCAATTCTCCCGCTTCTTTTTCCGAAAATTGGCCGGAAGTTAGCCTGGTAATCCCCTGTTATAATGAGGCGGATGTCCTCCGGATAAAGGCTGAAAATTCGCTTGCCCTGGATTACCCCAAATCCAAATATAAAGTTGTTTTTATCACCGACGGATCCACCGATAACTTTCGGGAAGTTTTAGCGGAATACCCGCAGGTGGAAATCCTGCATGAGGACCGCAGGGCAGGAAAAACGGCCGCCGAAAACCGGGCCATGACCCAAATCAAAAGCCCATTCGTTGTTTTTACCGATGCCAATACCCTTCTCAATAAAATGGCCTTGAAAAACATCCTCCGTCATTTTTCTTCCGAAAAAGTGGGCTGTGTTTCCGGAGAAAAACGCGTGCTTATGGAATCGGCGGAATCGGCTAGTGCCGCCGGCGAAGGCATGTATTGGAAATACGAATCCTTTCTGAAGAAACTCGATAGTAGCCTTTACTCCGCAGTGGGAGCGG
>JAWLFL010000333.1:0-3829 GCA_041685605.1 Cyclobacterium sp.
CTCTTAGGGTTAGCCCCGCATCTGCTGGGATGGCAAACTCCCCGTGGCCGGCAACGGTGGTTTCCTCCTCCCGCTCAGGGTTGTAGGTGATTTCTGCTGTCAGGTTCCGCAATTCACCCGGACCAAAACCGGCAGTGAAATCCAGTCCGCCGCCAATTTGGGCTACCAGCCCAATACTTCTTGGCCCCAGCGGGATGGCAAACAAGGGAATTTCAATAGTCGGCACCCGAAAGAGGTTTCTATTGAATTCCCTTCTTCGGAAAACTTCATAGCTTTCGGATGCCAGCCTGGCATTCACCTCAATTTCGCCATTCGGCAATAAGCGGACCCCGGCGGTAGCTGCCAACCAGGGAGTAAGCTGCAAGGTAAGTTCCCCTCCACCATAAACCCGCATGCTTTCGTCGGGTTCACCCGCTGGTTGCCCATTTTCCCCAATGGGTCGGTTGGTAGCTCCCACTTCAATGGTACCGCTTAACATTCCCCGACTGTAGGAAGCCGACCCTTCAATGGTTAATGCACCGTTTTCGTAGGTTACGGCTAAGGACGTGGTTATTCCCGGAATATCTGGTTGAGCAGTACCGGACACAAATACCTCATAAGCTTCGGCTCCAGCGGGTTTAGATACCCTGGCTTCGACGTTTCCGCCGGTTATACCTGGAATATCACTACTCAGATCAAAATTTCCTCCGATGGAAAATCCCGCTTCACCGTACTGTATATCCATGCTTCCACGCTCAATGCCTGGAATATCCAGTTCGGCCTCCCCCGAGGCTGCAAAGTTGTTTTCACTGTAGGAAGCCGTAATGGTGGCACTTTTGACTCCCCGGACTTTTCCTTCCGGAATACCTATTTCGCCGCCGATTGTCCAGGTATTTTCTTTGTATTCCACTTTGATCTCGGCCGGATCAAACAGCTCGGAATCAAAATTAAAAGCACCCTCCAGTTCAAAACCGCCGGAAGTTGAAGCAGTTGCACCAATATGGCCTTCGCCGACCCGATCGATTCCAAAGTTCGTTTGTCCAGAAATCCCCAGGCCTTGGGTACCAAAAGAGATTTCTAACGTTGTTTCCGATAGTTGGAAGGGGGATGGCATGGAAAATTCATTCGCCGTAAACAATTTGCGTAATCGAATGCCGTCCCCATCAATGACGATGTCAATATCTGCATCAGCAATAAATGGAACTGTGGGAAGAACTTTTCCCGACCCATAAAACCCATTTTCAGTAAGTTCCAACTGATCAATTCGAATTGGACTCATTCCCGGAAGCCTTAAGCTCTGAAATACACCTCCAGTCCCAGATATTGCATTTTGAATGGTCCGATCCTTGTCGACATAGAAAATATACGTCCCTTCAACCTTATCAAGGAACCACGTCATATCATTATAAGATGCCGTAACTTCCTTTTTGCCTACATCTGAAGACTTATAGGCATCTACGTTCAAGGTTTTATTTACAAAGTCAGGCGGCATTTTCAGATCAACCCTATTTAGCCAGTTTTTCTTTGGGTACTCGCCCTCAGGGGGAATGTTTAATCTGGAGCCACCTGTAGGTGCCATAAAAAGCGAGGGATCTGACTCATTTCCCATTGCCTCTATTTCCTCCGCTGACATGGGCTCAATCTTATTTAAATGAACTTTACTTCGAACATCAGAAAATTTCCAATATTGCTCGGGGTTGCCGGATTTAGTTTCAAGCGAGAAATCTCTACTTTCAAAAGAAATCGTATATCCCTCCCCTAAAAATAAATTTACGAATTGATTAGGCCTTGATGGTCTGGAGGGTAGGTTTGGTTTGAAGCTCCTATTTGAATGCTGGTAATAATCTGAATCCAGAACATCATAAACAGACATCATTTTTTTGTTCATTTCCCAGGCAATACTGGATCCGGAGCTCCCGTTAGCTGAAGCCTCTAAAAGTTCATAATTTGTCGTATCATCTTCACCTCCCAGTTGATGTTCCACAATATGATCTACCTGAAAGGAAACAGGTGACAGGTCCTCGTCCCATGTTGGAATTAAACCAATCTCAATTAATTGTTCCCGGGTCCCGAATACGATAAATTCAGGGTTTGCTTTTCCCTTAAAGAAATACCGTCTGTTTTCTTCAGAAGACGCTCGGTTAAAACCACCGATATTTGTTGCTTCTGAAATTTTATCATTGATTTCCTGTGTAATAACTGGTCTGAGTTCACTTTTCCAATTTTCAACCTGACTTGTACTTCTACCTGTTGGAACCTGAAAGGGAGGGTTGAATAAATCTTCATTTCTATCTTTAAAATCACTCAACTTTATTTTGCCCACTTTAAAATTCTTAGTAGTTCCGTCTTGGAAGGTTGACACCGTTCCAGATTCATCGCGAAAACTATAATGATTTTGAGCATCCTCTTCCGGGCTAATTCCCTCAGGAGGAGCGACCTCGGCTTTTTCATCCCCTTCCTTTTGAATCATTTTCGGTTGAGCCGAACTGCTTGCCCCTTGCTGAAGGGTATGTGTCAATTCATGGGCCAACAGGTGTTGCCCGGATTGACTGGAGGGATTGTATTTACCTTCGTTAAAATAGATATCTGTGCCATGCGTAAAGGCCTGAGCCCCCAGGTCCTTGCTCATTTGAACCGCCTGCGCATCGGTATGGACGTTTACCCGGCTAAAATCTGCCCCAAAACTGCGTTCCATACCTTTCCGTGTCGTTGGATCCATGGCCGATCCTCCTGATTTTTGGGAAATCTGTGATTCCAGATGGGTACTGATTTCCGAATCGGCATCTTCCTTCCGTTGAAGCATCCCTGCATCCGCTTCCGATGGGAATGTATGCTCCCCGGTCTGGGTATCCCGCTGCACCTCTTTTCCTTCCTGTTTTTGGAGCATTTCTTCTTCCGGAGCAGGTTCTTCGGTAGCTTCTGACCGGAATACAGGCGTTACACCGGCTGCAAGGGGCTGCGCTTGTATCTCGCCTGACGGGTGCTCCTTTTTTTGGACCTCATTCGCTTTATTCTCCTGTGTTTGTAGGGAGCCAGCTTTTTCCTCCAATTGAGATTCGGAAGACCTCCGAACCACCTGATCTGCCATGGCATCGGCCTCTTGCTCGTATTTGTCATCGGGCTGCCCTACCTGAAGTTTGGCCTGGAAAAAATCACCACTCTGCTCCGCTGCGGGAGCATGATTGGGCTTGCCTGATGTCCGTTGAAATACTTTCATGGCAGTACTAATTAAGAACTATTTCTCCAGGCTATATAAATCCACCAGGCTAAAAAGATCCAATTGGTTGACTTTTTGGTTTTCGATGTTTTGATTGACGGTATCTAATTGCTCCTCATTGGTTTTAACCAGTTTGGCATCCGCCTCAGCACTAGTATAGCCAGGGTGTCCTCCTCCTCTCCACATGATATTATCCGGATTGGACTGATGATGCAAATCCTTAATAAGCCCCCCTAAAAGAGTTTTTTCTTCACCTTTTTCTATCAGGTGTTTTAATCCGGCCGTGTGAGCTACTTCATGCGGAATGGTATTCGCATCGGCACCGGATATCATATCGGCAATGTACTTTTCGTTCAAATAGACAATGGTTCCATAGAAAGGGCCTTTGCCGTACAATCCCTTCACTTTTGGGTGGGAATCATCCAAAACCACTAGTAAATGTTCTTTCCCAAGTTGCAAATCAGTTAATTTAGAAATTGCCCGAATGGAAGCAGAAGTAGTAACATCATACTGAACCGTAATACCCATGACCTTCTTTTTAATACTGCCTTTGAAACTGTTTTCAATTTGACTTTTAGCGGCGGTAGCAAGGCCGGTGGTGTTCATTCCCTTATTGCTGCTCTTGTTCCAAAC
>JAWLFL010000090.1:0-15770 GCA_041685605.1 Cyclobacterium sp.
GAAAGTTTCAATTTTCGTAATGCAGTCTCTGTGATGCCGATCTGCACGCCCTATAGAGCGTCCCTGATGACAGGCCGTTATCCTACTTCCACCGGTATGTTTTTAAATGACCTTCACCTTCCGGCCTCGGAATTATGTATTGCGGATGCCCTGGTTTCCGGAGGGTATCAAACGGCCTATATCGGTAAATGGCATCTGGACGGGCAGGGCCGACATTCTTTTATCCCTCCCGAACGCCGTCGCGGGTTTCAGTACTGGAAGGCAGCCGAATGTGATCATAACTACAACCATTCGCATTATTATACAGGCGACTCTGATGAGAAATTATATTGGGAGGGTTATGACACCTTTGCCCAGACAGCGGATGCCCAGCAGTACATTCGGGATCATGCCGGCAGTGATAAGCCATTTGCCTTATTTCTTTCCTACGGCACACCGCATTTCCCTCATCACACGGCACCTGAGGAGTATAAATCCCGCTATCCGTTGGATGAGATTACCCTGCCCGCAAATGTACCGGAATCTAGAAAAAGCGAGGCACTCCAGGAAGCACAAGGATATTATGCACATAGTGAGGCCCTTGATAAAAGTATCGGGGATTTGCTAGCCACCTTGAATGAAATGGGCCTTGATGAAAACACGCTGCTGGTATTTACCTCGGATCATGGTGAAATGCTCGGCGCTCATGGCGTAAGGCCAAAGGCAAAACAGGTACCCCTTGGTGAATCCGCAAGCGTTCCGTTTTTGCTTCGGTATCCGGCTATCCATGGAGAGAAAGGAATGGTAGTAGACATGCCCATTACTACACCTGATATATTTCCAACCCTATTTGGTTTGGCCCGCTTACCTATCCCCGAGACGGTTGAGGGAGAAGATCTTTCATCTGTGGTACGAGACGGGGTGGAAAATGAAGACCGAGCGGTCCTATACATGCAACTCGCCCCCTGGGAAAGAGGGGAATACAGCCGGGAGTATCGGGCGGTAAAAACAGCCAGATATACCTATGTACGGTCCCTCGATGGCCCCTGGCTTCTTTTTGATGATCGTACCGACCCACTTCAAATGAACAACCTGGTTTCGAATCCGGAGAACTCGGATTTGGTTCAGGAGCTGGATGCAAGGCTTCAGGATTTGCTAGCAGAGATCAATGATGACTTCAGACCTGCCCAATCCTACATTGATGAATGGGGGTTGGTATTGGCACCCCATGGAAGTATTCCCTATTCAAACGACAGTGATGCCGGACCCCAACCTCCGCAAACACCGCAGAGAAACGGGAGCAGTGAGTAGTCATCTATTTTCTGTTTTACAAGCTGGAAAAAATAAGTACATTTCGCTTATGGTAAAAATCAACCTCTTTTTTCTTTTTTCACTAAATAGCCTTCTTTTTTTAAGTTGTGATCAATCGGGAACAAAAGAAGCAGAATATGCTCCGGTCAATATACTTTTGATAACGGCGGATGACTTGAATTATAATTCACTTGGCTGCTATGGTAATTCGATAGATCAAATTTCTCCAAATATTGATAAACTGGCCCAAAGCGGCATGCGGTTTACCAATGCCTTTGTCAATATCGCTGTATGCCAACCCTCCCGTCAGTCCATTTTGACAGGCAGGTATCCCCATAACAACGGGGCTCCCGCTTTCGACCCCATCGATGAAGCCGTCACTACCTTGCCGGAACAGCTTCACAACGTCGGCTACCTGAATGGGATTCTGGGAAAGGAAATTCACCTAAAACCCACGGAAAAGTTTTTCTGGGATTATTACATCCGGGAAGGAGATCTTGCCTCCGGGCTGGGTATTGGAAGGGATCCGGATCTGTATTACCAGTATGCCCTGGAATTTTTCACGAAATCAAAGAAAGAAGCGAAACCCTTTTTTCTTACGGCAAACAGCCATGATCCCCACCGCCCCTTTGCTGGCAGTGATCAGGAAAAAAGGCTTTGGGGGGAAGACTTGCCGGAAGTCACCCGGACCATTCTCCCTTCGGAGGTAGAAGTTCCGGCTTTTCTTCCCGATTTGCCGGAGATACGGAAGGAGATTGCGGAGTATTACACCTCTGTTCACCGTCTGGATCAAACTGTTGGATCCCTGCTACAAGCACTAACGGATGCCGGAATGGACGAAAATACGATGGTGATGTTCATCAGTGACAACGGCATGGCCGTTCCATTTGGGAAATCAAACTGCTACCTCAATAGCAACAAAACCCCTTGGATCGTTAAATGGCCCGGCAACGTTCCGGAAGGAGAGGTGGACAGCACCCATTTTATTTCAGGTATAGACTTTATGCCCACGATCCTTCATGCCTTGCATTTACCTGTGGTCCCATCTATGGATGGTACGTCTTTTTTACCTGTACTAAAGGGGCAGACGCAGCAAAGCAGGAACACCGTTTTTACGGAATTTCACCGGATTTTTGCCGGGATTGACTATTCGATGCGCAGTGTTCAAAAGGAAAATTTTGGGTATATTGTCAATTTCTGGAGCGATGGGGATCATGAAATCAGGGGCGATGCGGCCAGTGGCCGAGCGTTTAAGGCTATGAAGGAAGGGGCACTTGAAAATGAAGCCATCAAAGAGCGCCTGGACATGTACGTGTATCGGGTTCCAGAGGAACTGTATGATTTTAAAAAGGATCCCGATGGGCTGGTAAATTTAATTGATGACCCAGCCTATCAGGAAGACATCGTCCGGCTCCGGGAGCTTGTCCGGAAAGAAATGAAACGAACAGATGATCCCATTCACGATGAATTTGTAGAACGGTTTATGAACGAATAGCACCGGGCTTTCGCAAAATACAAAAAACTATAGTTAGTAAAAATGATGAAAAAACACCTGTTATTAATCCAACCAAGGCTGCGGAAGCATTCCGGAAATTTGCTGAGTTTATTGTTTCTAGTAAGTTTTTTTCTTACCAGTTGTCAACAAGAAGAAGTGACTGATAAGCAGCCCAATATTCTTTTTATCATGACGGATGACCACACCCAGCAGGCCATAAATGCCTATGGGCATGGGTTGCTGGATAGTGTTTATTTTCCAAATATGGATCGCCTGGCGAAAGAAGGAGCCCTTTTTAAAAATAGTTTTGTCACCAACTCTATTTGTGCCCCCAGCCGTGCGGTCCTGCTGACAGGAAAATACAGCCACCTCAACGGGAAGGTAGATAACGTGGGTCCTTTCAACTGGGATCAGAGTATCTACCCCAAGTTGTTGCAGGAAGCGGGGTATGCAACGGCACTAATCGGAAAAATACACCTGGGAGGAAAACCGCAAGGGTACGACTTTTCGCTCACGCTACCCGGGCAGGGAAGTTACTATAACCCTGAATTCATAAAAAACGGAGAAGAGGAAGTGAAGTTCGAAGGGCACTGCGAGGCACTGATCCCTCAGTTTGTGGTGGACTGGATAGAAAAGGATTGGGACCGAAGCAAACCTTTTGCCATTAACTACCATACCAAAGCTCCTCATCGGGACTGGATGCCGGAAGAAAAATACCTGTCCTATCTGGAAGATAAAGAGTTTGAGTTCCCCGAGAATTTCTTTGATGATTATGAAGGAAGAGGGACTGCTGCCCGGGAACAGGAAATGGAAATTGTCGACAATATGTATTGGGGCTGGGATATGAAATTTAAGGAAAATCCCTTCACCGGTGAGCCGAGTCGCCTGGCTGCGCCTTTCGGTCGCATGACGGAGGAGCAAATGGAAGCTTGGAACGCCGTATACGGTCCACCCAATGAAAAATTCAAGGAGGACTTGCCCAGGGGGGAAGAACTTGCGAAGTTTATGTTTCACCGTTATTTGCGGGATTACCTAAAAGTAGTAAAATCGGTAGACGATGGCATTGGGGAGGTCCTGGACTACCTGGAAGCAAATGACTTACTGGATAACACGATTGTGGTTTACACTTCTGACCAGGGTTTTTACCTGGGCGAACACGGTTGGTATGACAAGCGCTTTATGTACGAACAATCGCTAAGCACGCCCTTGCTGGTGAGGTATCCCAAGGAAATCAAAGCTGGCACCGTGGTGGAGGATTTAGTGCTAAATCTGGATCATGCGCCAACCCTACTGGATTATGCAGGATTGGAAAAGCCAGATGATATGCAGGGAGAATCCTGGCGTGCCCTGGCTGCCGGAGAGGAAATTCCCTGGAGGGATGCCATGTACTATCACTATTACGAGTACCCGGGCCCCCATGCCGTCAAACGGCACTATGGAGTTCGGACGGATAGGTATAAATTGATTCATTTCTATTACGATATTGACGAATGGGAAATGTATGATTTGGAAGCCGATCCTAATGAAATGAATAGTGTTTATAACGATCCCAACTACCAGGAGGTGCAGGAAATGCTCCATAAGCGGCTGGAAGAGCTTCGGGAACAATATGGCGATTCGGATGCCTTGAATCAGCAATTTATCGATCGATCGCTTTCCAAAAATTAACAACCATTCTATCCCATGCGAAGTCAAATGAAAAGGAACGTTCTTTTTCAAGGAGGAAAAAGCCTGGCAGCCCTACTTTTAGTTATCGGTTGCTGGGGTTGTCAGGTTCCGGAAAAGGAGGATGACACCGAAGACGAAAAACCAAATATCATTTTTATCCTGACCGATGATCAGCGATGGGACGCCTTGGGTTTTGCCGGAAATGACATTATTCATACCCCGAATATGGATAAGTTGGCCGCTGAAGGCTTGTATTTTGAAAACGCCTTTGTCACCACGCCTATCTGTGCGGCAAGCCGGGCTTCCCTGTTTACCGGACTGTATGAGCGGACACATGATTTTACGTTTGGCAAACCTCCTTTACAGGATGCCTACATGGCTAATAGCTATCCAAACCTTCTCAAAAAGGCCGGTTACCGTACCGGTTTCGTGGGGAAGTTTGGGGTGAAGGTCAATGAAGGGATTGAGGATTCCATTTTTCACCAGATGGACAAAACCTTTTGGCCCTACTTAAAAGAAGTGGAAGGTGAAGAGGTTCACCTGGCAGATATCAATGGGGACCTTGCCATTGACTTTATTAATGCCAGTACGGATCGGCCATTTTGCCTTTCCCTTTCCTTTTGGTCTCCGCATGCAGATGATGGGGCAGAAGAGCAATATTTTTGGCCGGAGTATATGGATCATTTATACCGGGATGTGAGCATCCCGGTGCCGGAAACAGCCGATCCTTCTTTTTACGATAGTTTGCCAGAGTTCTTACAGAACACCCTAAACCGAGAAAGGTGGTATTGGCGATTTGATACCCCTGAGAAGCATCAGGAAATGGTAAAAGGCCACTATCGGATGATTAGCACCGTGGATAGCGTTTTGTCAAGGATTCGATTGACCTTGGACGAAGCGGGAGTGGCCGACAATACGGTTATCATCTTTATGGGGGATAACGGTTATTTTATGGGGGAAAGAGGCTATGCCGGTAAATGGCTGTTGCACGAAACTTCCATTCGGGTTCCGTTGATCATTTACGATCCGCGTCAGCCTGAGAGCAAGCGAAGCAAGACTCTTTCCCAGATGGTCTTGAATGTGGATGTCACGCCTACCATTTTATCCTTGGCGGGGGTAGCCATACCGGACGATTATCAGGGAGAAAGCCTTACTCCATTCCTTGAGGGTTCCCCCGACTCATGGCGCACCGGGGTATACCTGGAACACCGGCTTGAAAACAATCCCAAGCTACTTAAGACATCCGGTTACCGGGATGAGGAATTTAAGTTTATTCGTTACGATGACAGTGATTTGATCGAATTGTATCATCATCAGTCGGATGTTAATGAGGTCAATAACCTGGCGTTAGAGGAGAAGTATGCTGAAAAAGTAGCCTATTATTCAACCAAATGTGATTCCATTGTTCGCCAATTAGTCCGGCAAAGAGTTACGAATCAATGAAACCAAAATCTAAAATTCTTGATCCCGTAATAAAATGGACATGTTGATTTCGGAAAACTAGGCCAAAGGGTATCTGATAAAAGATGAATAATGTCTGGTAAATGAGAAATACGAACAAACTACTTAAGAAATATTGTATATGATCTTTAGCATAAAATTTAGAAAACTCCTTTTGCCCTTGTGCTTTGTTTTTTTGGGTAGCCTTTCTGCGCAAGAGGTTATTGTTATTGATGATTGGAACCAATTTGGGGACATTCCCAAAACATGGGAATTGGTAGGAGGGGTGACAACGGATTGGGAGCAGGATTCGTTTTTGTCAACAAGTCCGGGAACGGGCATTCTGGTGAATCCACCAAAGTCAAAAAACGGACCGCATTTGATTTCAGGATTTGAGCATGGCGATATGGAATTGGAACTGGAGTTTATGGTTCCCAAAGGGTCCAATTCCGGAATTTACCTGCAAGGGCGGTATGAAATTCAGATTTTGGATAGTTGGGGTAAAATCAATCCCAATTCCGGAGATGCAGGAGGGATTTACCAGCGCTGGGATGAAGAGAAAAAACAGGGCTTTGAAGGAAAGCCGCCCTGGACCAATGCGAGCAAGGCACCTGGGTTGTGGCAAAAGGTAAAAATCGATTTTGAAGCACCAAGGTTTGATGCGGCGGGCAAAAAAGTGAAGAACGCGAAATTTAATCAGGTGTATTTGAACGGGGTATTGGTCCATGAAAACGTGGAGGTGACCGGACCGACCCGTTCCGCCTTGTTTGAAGATGAAAAACCGCTCGGCCCGCTTATGATTCAAGGGGACCATGGTTCAGTAGCGATCAGAAACATAAAATACAAACCCTTTGGAGATCCGGTTCCTGAAATCACAGACTTGAAATTTGCCTATCATGAAGGTAAGTTTCAATCAAATGAAGCGTTTCTGGGAAGTGCGCCAAACCAAAGCGGCCGACTAAACAAAATAACCTGGGACTTGGGCCATGGAGTGCTTGATTTTGCATATGTGTATACCGGAAATTTAGAAATTCCGAAATCGGGAGATTATACCTTTTCCCTGGCTGCTTTCGGTAAGACCAGCCTTTATTTGGATGGTGAGAATGTATTGGACGATCAAACCCAATTCCCCAACAATCCTCCCAGGAGCAGGACCCTATCGCTGGAAAAAGGTACGATTCCCTTTCAATTGGTGTTTTACAAAAATAATTATCCGGGCAGAAGTCCACAACTCGGCGTTTATATAGAAGGTCCGGGGATCAAAAAAAGTCCCTTACACGATCCGAATTCTTACAAAGAATCCGCTATCCAGAAACCGATTTATTTGGAACCCTTACAGGAACCTATGATTACACGCGGGTTTTTCCAGCATAAAGACGAGAAAAAGACGCATACGGTAGCGGTAGGAGAACCATCGGGTTCAAACTTTGCCTATGATCTTCAACAAGGAGCGATTTTAAGTATTTGGAGGGGAGGATACCTGGACACCTCGCCCATGTGGAGACAAAGGGGGACCTCGCAGTTGATGCTACCCACAGGAGCAGTTGTCGAATTGGCAGACGGCCCTTTCCTGGCCAAATTAGAAAATCCGGACAGTCCCTGGCCGGATTCTCTCAGTAGTGATCTGATTCAAATTCAGGGATATACCTTAGATCGGGACAGACGGCCTACTTTTAACTATGCCCTTGAGCAAATTGCTGTTGAAGACTTCTTTGAACCGGAAAAGGATGGAAAATTTTTAACCCGGACCATCCGCTATACGAATCCTCAAAAAACACCGGATGTTTGGGCCCGGATAATCGCTGCAGATAAAATAGCGGACCTAAGCGAGGGAATTTACCTGGTGAACGAAGGTGAATACTATGTAAAAATAGCAGCACCTATGTTGGAGGATACCATTTTACGAAATACGGCTACGGGGCAGGATTTGATATTTCCGCTTAACTCAACAGAAGAAAACGGAGAAATGAAATACAGTATTATTTTCTGATGGATTTCGGATAATTAAAAAAAGAATTTATTGAAAATTAAGCTTATGAAATTAGATGATAATGGATTGTTGATCAGGAACGCTAGCTTAAATTTTTTACTCCAAAAATCGCATTCCAATCGGTTTTTAGGATGCTTACTGGCAGGGTTTTCTTTACTTATTTCAGTTTCCTTGCCTGCCCAACAGGCAGCGGACCCGGAGGATTTGATTGCCCAGGAAGAAGATTACTATTCGATAGTGGATATCCCTATTCCTGATGGAATTGAACTTGAGGTGGGTGGCCTGGCCGTTATTCCAGATGGAAGTTTGGGGGTAGCCACGCGAAGAGGGGAGGTCTGGCTAATCGAAAACCCCTATATGACCGGTTCGCGGATTCCACGGTTCAGCCGGTTTGCGTACGGTTTACACGAACCGCTAGGACTTGCCTACCACGAGGGAAGTCTGTATACCAGTCAACGGTCCGAGCTAACCAGATTAACAGATAAAACCGGAAACCGGGAGGCGGATGCTTACGAGACGGTCGTTTCCTGGCCCCTTTCGGGAAACTACCACGAATATTCCTATGGCCCCTTATTCACTCCGGAGGGGGATATGCTCATTACTTTGAATTTAGGTTGGATAGGGCATGGGGCCAGCCTGGCAAAATGGCGCGGCTGGATGATGAACGTTTCTCCGGATGGTGAAATGATTCCGGTAGCGTCCGGGATGAGATCTCCTGCGGGCTTTGGCTACAATGCAGAAGGGGATGTTTTTTATACGGAAAACCAAGGGGACTGGGTGGGCTCCGGCCGCATTACCCACGTAGAGAAAGGCGATTTTGTGGGGAATCCGGAAGGCCTGGTCTGGAGTCATCTGGAAGAATCCCCCGTTAAATTAAAGCCCGAAGACATACCCGATACGGGACAACCCATGTCCAAGGTAGCCGCCGACATTCCCGGATTCAAGACCCCAGCCGTCTGGCTTCCTCATGGGCTTATGGGGATTTCCACCTCCGCTATCCTTACCGATCAATCCGGTGGAGCATTTGGGCCCTTTACCGACCAACTCTTTGTAGGAGATCAGGGGCATAGCAAGATCGTAAGGGTCTACCTGGAAAAAGTAAACGGTATCTACCAGGGAGTGGCTTTCCCCTTTAGAGAAGGTTTTTCTTCCGGTATCCTGCGAATGGTATGGGGTAAGGATGCTTCCCTTTTTGTGGGCATGACGAGCAGAGGCTGGGTGTCCACGGGTAAGGCCCCGTTTGGATTGCAACGACTGGTTTGGACAGGTAAAGTACCTTTTGAAATCAAAACCGTAAAAGCCAAACCTGATGGATTTGAATTGGAATTCACCCTTCCTGTTAAGGAATCGCTGGCCAAAAATCCGGACTACTATCAACTATCCAGTTTTAACTACAAGTACCACCATAATTACGGGAGTCCTGTGATCGAGTTGGAAGACCTTGCCGTTAGAGCGGCAATTGTCTCCGAGGACGGGTTGTCTGTGAGATTGGTGGTAGATGGCCTGAAGAAAGGATATATTCACGAAATTAACGTTAAGGGGATCAAATCTGAAACGGGTATGGATTTATTGCATGCCGCTGGATATTATACGCTTAATGAAATTCCGGCCGGTGATAAAGTGAACCTTTCGCTAGTTGAGAATTCACCTGCCAATTCCCACCAAGGCCACCAAAATAGCGATGGAGGTACATCCAAAGAGGCAAGCGCGGCTACTTCAACAGCACAATCTAAGGAAAATTCCCCGAAAAGAATGACGGAGATACCTGAATCCTGGTCGGACGGGCCGGACCAAACCATTGTGGTGGGCACAAAACCCGGCTTGAAATACGATCTGGATAATTTTGAAGTAAAAGCAGGGAGCAAGGTAAAGGTCACCTTTAATAATAATGACGATATGATGCACAACCTGGTGATCGTACAGCCAAATACCGCGATTGAAGTAGGAGAGATGGCCCTAGAGATGGGATTGGAAGGTTCCCAAAAGGACTATATCCCCGATTCTGATAAGGTACTCTATCATACCAACATTCTTTCCCCGGAAACTTCTGAAACCATCTATTTTGAAGCGCCATCTGTTCCTGGAGAGTATACCTATGTTTGTACCTTTCCAGGGCATGCTTATGTGATGCAGGGGATTATGAAGGTGGTAAAATAGGGGAAAATAGTACGCGAATCGTAAGTTCTTTCCGCCAGTAATTATGCCGCTAATCCATACAAATGATTAGTTCTTCTTTGACCCATTTTGCTTCGTTTTATTTCCTTTATAAAAATAGCGTATAAAGAAAAAAGTAAGGGTAAAAATCTGCACACGCTGCTCACCGATTGGAATGGTCGACTTTTTAACTTATATTCAACATAAAGGGCAACAACACCCTATAACCTAGTATGGGCTGAATCGCTAAAATGGAATATTTTAGAATTTAATAAATGTGTGCAGGTTGATCCCTATCTGCTTCAAAATCTAAGCGTATACGGTATCCTCGGCTGCTAAAAAAGTCATTCAAATGTAACAACATGGATTTATTCGATGTCCAAAAATCTCGTCCGGATATCTTTCAACAATTTTCCTTGGAAGATACCTTGTTTTTATACTACAGTTGCCCTCAAAGAGATAAAATCTTACACTTATACGCTAAACATACCCAATTCAATTTTACGATAAGTGGAAAACGTATTTTCCATCATGGTAATAACACATGGATTTCAAACCCCAAAAAGGGGTTATTGGTAAAAAAATGTGCTTTCTTGCAAGAACTGCCTCCTGATTATGAGGGATGGGACGTTATGGTTTTTTATCTGAAAGATGACTATTTGCGCTCCATTTTTGATGAATTTCGACCTTTTTTATATTTGAATGACCTGCCTGAACCAAATAAAGAAATGTTGGAAACATTTGCCATTGATGATCAGATCCGTATGGGTTATCAAAGTTTGTTGCCCTATTTCGGAACCGGCAAAAAATTACCTGATACCATCTTAGAAAGCAAGTTCAAGGAACTGCTTTATAATATTTTTGCCCATCCTGAAAACAAACACATTCTTGCCTACATTATGCGAATTGTAGACAGGTACCAAACACCCATTTGGGAAATCATGGAAGCCAATTATATGTATGATCTCAAAATTCAAGATTTTGCCAATATCTCAAATAGGAGCTTATCAACATTTAAGCGTGACTTTATAGCCTATTATAAGATCTCGCCGGGAAAATGGATCACTGAAAGACGGTTACAAAGAGCTAAAGCACTACTTGAAACAACAAGCAAAAGCGTAAGTGAGGTAGTATTTGAATCAGGATTCAGTAACGGTTCTCACTTTAGCAGAATTTTTAAAGAAAGGTTTCACCTTTCGCCATCAGAGGCTCAGAAACGTTGAACCGAATAGAATACTAGAAGCAATCCTTAGTTTTTCAATAGCTCCTACAGCCTGGTGGGAGATGAACTGGAACCTGAAGGCCTATCATCACCAGGTAAAAGACGAAACCAGTCGGCCGATGGTATTCGAAAAGGATATGCTTAACAACAAATGAAGCGCAGGCCTACAGACCATGCCACCATCTCTAATGTAATTCTCAGTTTTCTTTGTAGGAGTCGATCAGTACATAGTCAATATCACCTTCAGGAGCTGATAATGTCAGTTTGTCAAGTATATCAACGGGCTTACGTGAAATGTCGCTCCAATTCTTCTCTATTCCATTTTGAGGTGGCCGCTGCTGCCTCGTAGGTGCTTTGCAAAAAATCGAGGAGCATTTCCTCCGGATGATCCGATTGTTGCACGTCTTCGTATTTCAGCATAAATTCACCCATTTCAGTGCTATAAAAAGCGGCTTTCGGTAGGACCTTTTGCTCCCCAAATTTCGGGTCCGCAGGATAGGCGTAGGAATAAAAAATAGCAGAAGGAAAATCTTTTGATCCCGGCCAAAAACCGGCACTACTGACTTCTTTGGAGTAGGCCTCTTGCATGACGTCCAAAGGCATGTTGGGAGCGCCTCCCGGGTGCTGCGGTGCAGGTCTTCCTGAAAAGCGGGTAACCGCCAGGTCAAAAGCACCCCAGAACAAATGAACCGGACTGCATTTTCCGATAAACGCACTTCTGAATCGGCTAAAAACGTCATGTGCCCTGGCCATGGCCAACCATATCGTATGAGCAGCAGTGGGATCATAGAACCGATTAACCGTATTTTCCTGGAATGGAATTGCGGTTTCCAACTCATTGGGACTCCCATGGATATCCACATGGATGCCCAGATCGGCAAGCATCTGGAACAGCTCCTTGTAAAAATCAGCTACCGTCATGGGCCGAAGATCCATACTCAGACTTGCCCCATGGGCACAGGAAATATAAAGTTTGTGTTGCCTAAAATCAAAATCGATCTGAAAAAAACTTCCCTCATAGGGAATGACCTGAGTGGTGTAGCCATGAGCACTCACATATAAGGTGGTATGCCAGGAGTGATTTTGCCAGGGCATGGTTTGAAGACGAATTTTGCCCACAATTTGAATCCACTGGTGCAGGGTTTCTAAAGTATCTTGGATTTCCTCGAAATTCAAGACAGGCCAGGCTAGAGGAGATTTTTTTGATTCCATACATTAATTTATAAATTTTTTTTGGATCCTCAATAGGGAGGCAAGTCTTCACGAATTAATTTAATCAGTCTCTTGACCAAGGTAGTTCGCCACCAAGTTCCACATCGTTGAATTCTGAGCAAATTGATTTTAGACTACTCATGAATGACTACGATTGGTCTTGCATGATAAATCCTTGTTTAGTTAGCTTTCAGATTAAAAATGGATGCAGGCAGGTCCCGAAACCCTTTTTTTATGGTATTGACCGAATTTTATAACCGGTTTTATTTCTGGCAGACCCAAAAAGCAAGGTTTGCTTATATCGGTTTTAATTCACCAATCAGCATTTAGTGGATACCTCCTCCATCACGTTGTTTTCGCGAAACACTATTTCACTTTATCTAATATAAATAGGATTAAAAAAATATAATAAGGAGAAATCGATCCTGCCTTTACAGGCATGACGCAAGCAACACACATAAAGATGTTCCGGTCGCTCAGGGAAAATAGGGGAGATTCTCCTTATTTAGGATCGGGACAGGCTATCCCGACTATCGGTGTGGAATTAGTTGTGATCTTTAAAAATCAATTATAGTCCTATGAATAGACGGATTGGAAAATAGCAATCATTCTTGTTACACTCATGAAAGAAAAAAAATACATATAGATCAAATCTAAATAACAACTAAAAAAAACCCTATAGTTAAACTGGTAACCATAGGGATTAAAAATGTTTATGCGCTGGCAAATTGATTGCATCCGAAACCGGCACCCGTAATGAATTCTATTGACTTGGTATTCTGGTCAATAGGCTTTCCATCGTTCAATACCGGAATGATGTAATCAGGGTCCATTTTAGATTCAAGGTGACTTAACTTATTGCATTCACCAAAGTTTTCTTTGTTGGCAACTACCGGCGATTTGGGCTCCCAATAATTGCAGTTAGAACATACATTATCCATATTTTTTTTCTTTAGTTGACTATATATACAACAACAATAAAGAAATGTTTGCGATATACCATAAATAAGAATAATTTATAATTGAACTAAATTAAATTCTTTAGATATATATTGTTTAGATATAATCTATATAAAAATAATTGCGGTCGGTATTAGGTAGGGTGGGGGTGGATGATTCGGTGCAATAATTGTTTATCAGTTGCTTCCGGGTATAAGCACTAAGACGGCTATTTTACAGGATTTTGGAGGAAGCACTATGCGTTGGATGCCAGCTTTATTCTATAGACAAAGACGTACCAGGTAAGCCAGCCCTTCAGTCCGATCACTGCACCGACCAAAACCAGCGGCCCCAAGGAGAGCGAATACCGGAAAATCATAAAAAAGTATATAAATCCGACAATTTTGGACTGGTTTTGAATGTATACTCCGTGGGTCTCCTGCAGAAATTGATTGAACGTTCGTTGGTCATAAACGTACTTGCTCATGTCCCGCATGCCGTTGGAAGTCGGTGAGTTGAGGTCAAAATGGGCTACGTTGGTGGCCGGATTTCCCTCTGAATCCAGTAGGTAATTGCAGCATTGGCCGGATTGTACACATTTGTGGCGTTGCCATTCTGCAGCTTACCTCATAAAGCAATCTTAATCTTCGAGGTCCGAAATGCTAGAAATTCATTTGCCTTTTGTATCTTTCCTGCGTCGAACCCTTAAAAATTCAACGATATGAAAAGTCCAAAATACCTCAATTTAGCGGCAGTACTGACCCTTATGCTCTTTTTATCAGTGGTTTACCAATCCCATTCTCAGATCCAGGCTCCTGCTCCCAGCCCGGCTGCTTCTGTCTCTCAAAACGTGGGGTTTACCACCATCCACATGGATTATTCTTCCCCGGGCGTAAAAGGCAGGATGATATTCGGGGACCTCGTTCCCTATGGTGTTCCCTGGAGAGCCGGTGCCAACGCACCGACAACCATTGAATTCAGTACCGCTGTCAGCATTGGAGGTACAACGCTCGGTCCTGGAAAATACTCTGTATTCATTACCCCCGCCGTTTCAGGAGATTGGACCCTTCACTTCAACAGTAAGGGAAATGCTATTTACGCTTACATGCAGGGGGATGCCGTAGATGCTGCCGCCCTGTCGAAAGACGATGCTGTAGCCATCAGCGTGACTCCTGTAATCACCGGAAAGCAAAAAGAAAGACTTTCTTACACCATTTCGGCCGCCGATAATAAAGTCGCAGAGGTGGTTTTTGAATGGGATGATGTCATGTTTTCATTTGAGGTGGACACGCAAGTTGACCAGAAAATGGAAACGTTTGAGGCAGCCTTTAATTAAGAGAAAGGTGCCGCATTTGGGCACGTCTTTTTCAACGGAATTGGAACTGAAAAATGACAAAAAACCTCCAAGCGGAGGTTTTTTTGTGAAGAATAGTTCAAAGCCGACAATAACTGGTATTTCCGGTTTCCGCTGGCGGATACCATTGGCCGAAGCAAATCATTATCGGCCCCTGGAGTCCTACTCCTTCCTGCGTGCCGCTGCCACACCGAGATTCAGGTTGATATGCGCATTCATTCCCAGCATAACATGTTGAACAGTTATCAGTGGCTTTTCCTCCTGATCAAAGGCATAGGCCCAGGCGGTGCTTACCTCTTAAGTTTTTTTTTAGGCACTGTAGGCATCCAGATATAATTGGGCAAATACCGCGTCAAATTCTTCCAGGCGTTTGTTATCGTCAAAATGACCCAAAGCAATTTCGCAGGCCATCTCAAAGGTAGTACGCTGGTAGACATAAGCAAACAAGCCTATCCTGCTGTTGTTATCGATACGCTCCTCTATGATACGATCAAGCTCCTCAAGGGCATCCTGAATGCTAGTGGTTTTATCAATTTTGATGACCGAACCTTTCTGATTCAAATCAAATCAACCATTCGTTTTTAGCGGCTAGTCCGGTCATTTGATTTGGCGGAGAAGCTATAAAAAAAAACCAAACCATCATGGAAACAGCATAGCAAATGTGCTGGGGTTTGCCTTGCAATCCGAAGGGATTGACCTTAGAGATAAAGCCATCTACTCATAAACTCAAAGTTCGGGAGGCGAGTAAAATTTCTTTCAAGATTTTTATGCCGCCAAATAAACTAATGGCCTTCCATTGGTTTTATAGGCAGGCGTTCCATAAGCATAATCTTCAGTTATTTTGCTGTCTGCATTTATCACCTATGTTCTAATTCTGTTTAGAATTTCCTGAACATCTTTTGGCAAGGAGCCAATGTACTTATCTCCTTCATTCAAAGGCTTGAAATTATCTAATAGTCATTATCCTTTTTTTGTTACTGATGTATTTTTTTCGGTCTTAAATGGC
>JAWLFL010000091.1:0-15730 GCA_041685605.1 Cyclobacterium sp.
AACTATTTTCCTTGACGAAGCAGAAGACTTTGTGGCATCCCTGGACCCAAAAACTATCAAGAAAGTGCTTTATAATATCGACCTGGCTGAACAGACAAAAGATCCTAGATTATTCAAAAAACTAGAACGTGAAATTTGGGAGTTTAGAAGCAAGTATTTAGGCATTCAAATCAGATTACTGGCATTCTGGGATAAGGACGACAACAAAGAAACATTGGTGTTTGCCACTCATGGTTTTATAAAAAAAGCAGACAAAGTACCTAAAAAAGAAACCGATAGGGCAGCTGCCATTAGAGGGAAATACTTTGAAAGCAAGAAAAACAAAAAATGACATGGCTACTAAGGAAATGAAAAAGACAAGTCTAACTGAAATGAAGGACCGATTCATCGGCAGGGAAGGAACCCCTGAAAGGGATGCCTATGAGTACGAACTAAAAATGGAAGTATTAGGAAAAATGATTAAGACTGCGAGAAAGGAGCGGAACTTGACCCAAGAGCAGTTGGGGAAACTAATCGGAGTAAAAAAGTCCCAAATTTCCAAATTGGAAAGCAGTGCCAACAGTGCAACCATCGACACCATAATGAAAGTTTTTAAAGCATTGAAAGCGGAAATCAATTTTCATGTTAAAATGGAAGACAACTTTGTAAAACTGGCCTGAAAAAAGAAGGCCAAACCCCAACATTAGCTTGGAGCCAGCAGGCGAACTCCGGTAAAAAAATTAGAATAAAGATTGGCCAGGAAAGAAAGCAGCTCTGGAATTGCCCACCGGATCCATGGCCTGACCTTTACACTGTCTTCCCTTGTGGCATTGATTTTTATTCAATTAAAATTTAGTTATGAGGCCATTTTTTGTGGATCGGACCTACTTCTTCCAGACAGATAACATTCATAAAGTATTGATTGGATGGTACAAGGGGCCAAATGGTAGGAGGAGGCGCCTTTCTGGGACAAGCGCTGCAGGCTAGTAACCACTCGGGTTTTTGGCGAGACTGCTTCTTACCCTCCCTGAAGCCTGTTAAATTGATGCAGGTTTTATTGATAAGGTTTGCTTTCTCGCCTGCCGGATTTCACGGTCGTGCTGCTTGCCATATGCCGTATGCGAAAAAAAGAGCACCTCCCTATACCGAAAGGGCATCGTAAATGAAAACAGAAGTTGGCCTCAATGGGATTTTATCTATATTTAGGGAGTTTCGGTATAGATCCATAAGGAAACTAACCGCAATGGCTCCGATTAGCCACTAGTGATGTTGCATTTAAAACCAATAAAATTGACCAGACTATCAAAAACATTTTTCATTTTCATTTTAGTGACCCTAGCGACTGCTTGCGGAAATTCAGAAACTGAATCAAATGAACCACAGAATTCAGAAACCACAAACATAGAGATTCCGGATCGTCTGGGTTTCACCTTTTCTCCAGACAGGTCACCAATTTGGATTTACGATCATAACAAAAGTCTTCCACAACAAAACAGAAAAGTTGACTCCGATACGCTTCAACCACAGGTACTGATCGACCTAATCAATTCAACAAAAGGAGGTGATACAGTCCGACTTGAACTTAAAGGAATTTCGAACGATACGGTGTTTCTAAAAATCCATAATAGCGAAATACTGACTCAACAAATGGGAACAGCAGGGGCAGACGATTATCTTTCTACGGCCACATTCACCTTGACCGAATTAGAAAAGGTGAAATATGTGAACTTCGACTTTGAGGTTGGTGATCATGCTTCACCAGGAACCTACAGTAGAGAATACTATATTGATCGACATGAAAGAAATGAAAAATTAAAAACGCCACAACAAATAAACGCAAGTCGGCACTAACCCTGCTCTGGTAGACGGAGAAGCTTTTCGTTTCTTTGCAACACCAAGGACGAAGCCGCTCTGAGTCTTATTCAAACTGTTGACAACAAGCAAAAAAAGAATAAATAGGTATAATTTTAAAAGGAACGATGAAAATCAACGTAAGATACACCATTTTGGTACTATTCTCAGCAGTACTTTTTAGTTGTGAAAATGAAGAAATTCCTTCAAATACACTTTTTGTGAAGGAGATAAGTGATCCTACATTTTATAAAGATTTGTTCGAATATGAAAATGGCTACCTGGTAAAATTCAACAGACTTTTTGGTGAACGGATTGAAACCACTACTCAGTTTCAATATTCAGGCCACCAGTTATCGAGAGTTGAAATAAAAAGAGATCAAGGCTTGGAACAGATTATTGAGTTATCTTATGGAGAGAATGGTTTCAGAAAAGAAGAAAAGGCGACGACGAAGCAAAATGGTGATATCACAGAAATCAGAGTTGGGTTATTTAGCTATGAAGATGGAATGATTAAGTCTATCAAGTATTCTTATGAGGGTGTCGATCATAAAGCAACAGAAACCGTATTCGAGTGGATCAATGGCAATATTACTCAGATGGATTTTTATTTAATTGATGGTGAATACACTTATCTGACGAGCAGTAGAACGATGACTTATGATGATAAAAGGAATTTTTCTAACCAAGATATAGGCTTTATTTACAGGGTAATGAGCGGGGAGGAAACCATTGTTTCAAAAAATAATGTAATAGAGGAATTTGAAGATGTCGGGGATTTAATTATTAACAGAGGAAGATACAACTTCACGTATAACAATGAAGGATATCCGATTGGATATATCCAGACAGTTGGTTCGCAAGAATATAACCCTGTTCAAATAAACTATAAATGATTAAGCCTGATAGTGGTGAATGGCAATTGTTTGGCAAGACTCCAAAACAAGCTTCATGGAATGATGTTGGATATTTATTCGAGACTACTAATGCCTATACCAATCTTTCGGTAGTCGAAAACCTTGAAGTGATTTATCTACTACAGGATATTTACCCCCTCTTGGGGTAGTAGCGCTTCTGTTGGTATCATCTCAAATAATTGGTGCAGTGGGGTTGGGTACCTATTTCCCTTGATCAGTGTCCGCAATTTATAGCGGAGCCGGTGGGGAAGGATTAAAAACGCAATTGAACAATGAGTTTTGAGCTTCTTCACCATTTGGACATAAGCTGACGGGTAGTTATAATTTTGCTTCCTGGTTTTGTTGAACCAGTTTGCTGGTGGCCCCTTTTAGTCAAAATATATCCCCATACTGATCCGCAACACTCACAGTTGCCTAACCAAACTTTTTTCTCCTTACCCGCCCTTTCCTGATGACATTTTACGCGCTTTTCGATGACTAAGTAAAGTTGTTCTAATCCGCTGAAATGATGATAAAAATGGCAGAAAAATTACAATGGAAATGGAAAGGCCTGGTGCTTGCCAGCCTGATTAGTGTTAGCTGTGATACCGAAGACATAGACCCTGAACCTCAGGGCGAGGTGACGCTCTCTTCTCCTACAGTCGAACCGGACGGTAGTCTCTCACTCAATGCCACCGCAGGGTTTGAAGCGGAAATTACCGGGCTGGAGGGCACCCCCTCTCTTGTTTATGAGTGGTCACTGGCAGCGGGCAGGGGCACATTGATCGTGGATAATCAAGAGCAGGGCAACCAAACCCAGACTTCCGCACCCTCGGTGACCGTGCGGGGGGATGACCTGGGAAATGAGTCCCTACGGATAAAGGTCTTGAATGAATCCACAGGGAGTTTGCTGGGAGAAGATCTGTTATCCTTCCAAATTACCGAAGCAGTGGGCTGCTATAGTGAATTAACCATTTTTTATCGAAATAATGACTGGGGGAATCCGGCCATGGCAGGCATCGGCATGGAATCCGGCAACGTAAAAACACTGCAGCTTTCTCCGGATAACTGGCTCATGGATATCTCACCGAATGGGCAGTGGTTTCTCCGGCAAGATTTTTCCGATCGGAGCAATTATTCAATTTGGCTGGAAGCCTGCGATGGCTCCGGTAGTCAATTTCTGGACGAAGGTATTCTGTTGGAAGGTGCCACATTCGGGCCAAATGGGCAATACGTATATTATGCTGAACTTATCAGCTACCCCGAACAAACCCAGGACCCACGGGCAAGGGAATTGGTTCGGGTGGATATTGAAACCGGGGAAAAGGTGTTTATCTCTGAATTCAGGGTCTTTTCCAGTGAACCGAAGGTCTCGCCAAATGGGAATTGGATCGCTTTTGAACATTCCGAATCCACATTTAATCCCAACGGAACCTATGCAGGTAGTATCACCCATCTAGCTGTCATGCCCATTGAAGGGGGAACGCCCCGATTTCTTGTTCCGATTGAGTCTAACGACCTGGCCGGAGTTGACTGGTCGCCGGATTCCGAACAGCTGATTTTCAATTGGCACAAGCAAAGCGGCAGCTCCGATACCCATACGAATGGGATTTACAGGATCAGTCGTGAAGGAGGCACTGCGCCTTCCCTGATCTTTACAGAGCCTGAGGGAAATGGGAGACCCATCTACTATGCCGATGGAACCCGGATCGCTTTTCATGGCCACCCTGCCGGTGAAAGTACCCAGTTTGGAATTTGGAGCATCGATGCGAATGGAGGCGACCTGCAGCGGCTGAGCACCAATAGGTATAACGGATTTTTGCAGTTTATCTGGGAACCTTAAGAGCGGCATACAGACAACGATAGCCGCAAATAACCCCTCCGCTTTAAATAGGACGCAATGATTGGATGAATGGCCTTTAAAAGCCGTTCATCCAATTTTCACATAGCAGGTGACATCAATTGTTCACCCACATTCCTTCCCTGGAAAAAATGGGTGTGGGATAGGCGATAAATTTTATTCCTACTTACCCCATTGCATAAATCCCCATTCAATGCCTGGCCACCAATGAAATTAACCGGCCACCGGATTACCGTTTTGAAAAGTGAAAATAAGGCGGCATATTCAGGATCAAAATGCCAGCAATATGAAGCCAACACCTATCTTCCTCTTACTTGTCCTGATTTCCCTGCCCTGTTTTGGCCAAAATCCTCTTGTTATCGACGATACCCACAAGACCGAAACGATCGTCGAGACCATCCCCATCGATTCCGTTTGGGCAGGTCATCCGGTCGGCTTTTCCCTGCTTACCCATAAGGACAGGCAGTATATCGCCTACTACAATGCCAACCGCAACATGGTCGTGGGCCAGCGAAACCTCAGCGATCCGGAATTTGACCTGCACGAGATGCCAGCCACTTCCCGGGAAACGCATGGAGGCACCAGTACCGTGCTGGGCTGGGATAGCCATAATTCGGTGACCCTCGGCATCGACAAGGAAGGGTATATTCACCTGTCAGGAAACATGCACGTCCATCCCATCACCTATTTCCGCAGCACAAAGCCAAACGATATTTCCACTCTGCAGCAACACATGGAGATGGTGGGTGAAAATGAAAAAAGGGCCACCTACCCGCATTTTATGAACACCAAAGAGGGGGAACTGCTTTTTCATTACCGGGATGGAGGCAGTGGTAATGGGAATGAGATCTACAACATTTACAACTGCGGCACCAAAGAATGGACGCGTTTACTGGACACCCCGCTAACGGACGGGCAGGGCGATATGAACGCCTACCAGAGCCAGCCCACCCTGCTGAAGGACGGCTGGTACCATGTCTACTGGGTCTGGCGCGACACCCCCGATTGCTCCACCAATCATGACCTATCCTATATGAAAAGTCCGGACCTGAAAAACTGGTACAATGCCTTCGGAGAACAGATCACCATGCCTGCCACCCTTGACAACAAGTCCCTGATTGTGGATCCCATTCCCGTGAAAGGGGGGATCATAAACCTGGCCGCCCGGATGCTGCTGGATGAAAACAATCTGCCCGTTTTCGCCTATCACAAGTACGGCTCCGAAGGCAACCTGCAGTTTTACACGGCTCAATTGAAAGCAAATGGCTGGAATTACCGGCAGATTACTGACTGGGATTACCGCTGGGAATTTTCCGGGAACGGCAGTATCAACAGCGAAGTGCGTATCAAGGACTTTAAGAAGCGGGCCGATGGTTATTATGAATTGGGATACTGGCATATCAAGCACGGTCATGGTACGATCCTGTTGAACGATAATTTTGAAAATGTGGGGAAGGTACTGAAACCCGCACCCTTTGACGAACAACTGGAGGTAGCAGGCACTTTCCCCGGGCTGGAGGTGCGTACCGCTGGGGATATCGGGCAGGCTCCGGAAAAGGGTGTTCGGTATGTATTGAAATGGGAAACCCTGAACCGGAACCGCGATCGCCCCCGGGAAAAACCCTGGCCGGCCCCAAGTCAACTGTATGTATACAAACTTTGGTTTCAAGACTAGGAAAAAGTTTCGTAGAGGTCGGTTTGTACCGATTTCATAATGAACTAAAAACTAATAAAGAGATGAAGTTCCTATTTTCAGTAACCGCACTTATAGTCGTTTTATCTGTTTTCATGGTTTTTAGCACGGCGGCTCAAAACCCGGATTTTCCCTGGCCGGAAGGTAAAAAAATGGCCATTAGTTTAAGTTTTGACGATGCTCGGGCCAGCAATCCCAGTCCGGGGGCTGTCTTATTGGATGAGTATGGGGTAAAGGCTACTTTTTATGTGATTCCTTCCAGTTTGGAACGGGATATTCCGGGCTGGAAAAAGGTGGTTGCATCAGGACATGAGATTGGCAATCATTCTTTATACCACCCCTGTAGCGGCAATTTTGTCTGGTCCAGAAACAAGGCCCTTGAAGATTACACCCTTGGGCGGATGCGGAAGGAATTGATGGCAGCAAACGATGAAGTTGAACGCCTTCTGGGGGTCAAACCGGAAGTTTTTGCCTACCCCTGCGGACTTACGTACGTTGGAAAAGGAGAACGTACCCAAAGTTATGTGCCTTTGATCTCAGAAATGTTCCTTTCGGGAAGGGGATGGAAGGATGAGGCACCGGTGGACCCCTATTATGCGGATATGGCGCAACTTACCGGTATGGAAATGGACAATAAGTCCTTTGAAGAAATTTTGCCCCTTATCGAAGCAGCGGCTGAAAATCGCCAATGGTTGGTATTGGCCGGGCATGAGACGAATACGGAGGGCAATCAAACCACTTACCTGAGCATGTTAAAAAAGCTCTGTGCTTATGCCAACGATCCGGCAAACGGCATCTGGATCGCCCCAGTGGGAACCGTCGCCCAGTATGTTCAGGAAAAGCGGACCGCCATGAAGGATAATTTAAATATTCCCGGAATTTCACGGCCTGCTGTAAATGGCACCGTCTACCTTACAGCAGAAAAGGGCAAAGGGATAGGACCGGATATCAAATACATGCCTGAGTGGAATGCATTTGGTTGGTTTACGGCAAAGGACCGGGTGGAATGGGACCTGGATCTACCAAAGAAAGGCACCTATGAAGTCTGGATGGAATGGTCGGTATCAGATGAAGAAGCCGGAAAACCTTTTGTGATTACCTCGGGCGATCAACGCATTGAAGGCATCGTAAAGCCCTCCGGTTCCTGGGAGACCTTTCAAAAAGCGAAAATAGGAGAGCTGGTATTGGAAGCGGATTTTAACCGGATCATCGTGGCCTCCGGTTGGGACTTTGAAGGCGCAGCATTAATGGATTTAAAAGCCCTGACGCTGGTGCCGGTTGGAAAATGATCAGAAGAAAATACACTTGAAACCGATCAACATATGAGCAGGGTGAATTTAACCCGCTGGATGATCCAGGGAAAGTTATCCCCTGTTTTATTTCGTTTTACCGGCATCTTGAATAAATTCTAAATTGCCCATAAAAAGTTAAGCCTTTTTAAGGCTCAACTGGACAATAAGCGCTTTAAGGTTACTAATCGGCAAGTGAAATAATGGCTGAATATCAGACCCTTGAATCGGGTTTTTATATCATAGAATTTGTTTATTTGGCATATTAGTTCAAAATTAGGCTTATGAAAAGTCTTCTCATTCTATTTTTAATAACACTTTCATTTTATTCCTGTGATCAGTCCTCACCAGGAACGGAGAAAGTGCAGGTTTCCATAGATACGGTCTTGATCGATACAGGAGAGGATTTTATCAACCTGCGTTCCGGGATTTATTTTTCGGGTCTCAGCAACGATGGAAAGTACCTTTTTAATTCTGGCGGGACAAATCCCTACCTGGAAAGGATAAATCTGGAAACCTTGAAGTTTGAAGAAAAGATGGATTTTGAAGTGGATGGGCCCAATGCATTTGGTGATTATGTATATCGGGTAAGTTCAGATGTTAACAACAATTTGATTTTGACGAGTCATTTTTCCACAAGTATTTTCAACATTGAAAAGCAAAAACTGAAAAAGTATCTTTTAATTGGACGTGATTTTAAAGGGGATCAATTAGTAAAAGGCGAGCAATTTACCTCTGAAATCATTCCTACGAATGATTATAAAACAATTTTTGGCTTGGTTCAGAATCATGATACCGGAGAAATATTTTTTGCGATCTTAAACGAGGAAACGGATGTTTTAAGAAAAGTAAAGCTAAATGGGTTTGAGAAGGCAAAAGATTTTACGGTAAGATACCAGCAAGGAAGAGGTGCATCCGTTTCTCCCCAAAATACAGAAATTGTTCGATTAGGAAATAAACTCGTAATCACCAATCCCGTGTTTAGCAAAATCGCCGTATATGATTTAGTCGAAGAAAACTTGAAATATTACCCCTGCCTACCAAGCCTAACGGCATCAGAAAAAGTAGGTACCTATACCGGGGAGGTCAATTCAAGAGAAGAATTTAACATTCGAAAAATAGAGATCGGGAAAGAAGTCACCTTTTTACCCTTAATGAGAGATTCAGCTAATAACCAGTATGTTAGAATGTCAATCATAGGTCAACCAAAGATGAATGACAAAGGCCTGCTGGAAAAGGATGATCACAAAGTGTTTATCAGTATTCTTAATGATGCTTTTGAAGTGATCAAAGAGGCAGCGGTAGCAGATGGTATTGGTAAACTTTTTTCGACTCCCATACCCCAAAAACCATTTTTTAAGGATGGAAAGGTGTGGCTCTATTTAAATGTCCATGATGAATTGGCTTTTGTACGGTTGGACCTGGGTGTATAGGTGTATTTTACCCCCATCCTGCATTTTGATAATCCTAAAAAAAATGGCATCAAATCACCTCCCCCAGCCCCCTCCTGTTTTTAGGAGGGGGAGAGAGGAGGTGGTAAAATTCGTCATCGGTAGACCTAACATTTTAAAAAAAGCAGAAATCGGGATGACGATGCGGGTTATTAACCTATTGATTTTCAGGTATTTAAAAAACACGTCATCGGTAGTCCACGTCCATAAATCCGATGAAACGTTTAACCAAGACTTTCAAGTAGTAAAAGAGCAGAAACTAAAACTTAGATTTTGGTGGCCAATTGGGGTTTTCTGTCTCGTCTTCTCCGATTGCGCTAGTCAGATGTGGCCATAAGACCTCCGGAGTATCTTTGGAGGGGATGCTGACCTCTACGACAAAATTCTCATTCGGCGTTTGCCTGATCTCCTCCAGAACGGTCCGTAGCTCATCGACCGTACCTGCTTTTCTGCCAATACCACCCATCGCATCGGGTATTTTGCTGTAGTTCCACCGTGGAATTTCGTTGTACGAATAGTTTGCATCCAACAAGTTATCGGAATAATCGACCGGAGGCTTTCGAAAGGGGTTGGGGTTCACCAGGTATTGTTCGATCCCGTAAATCCCATTTACCAATACGAATACGACGGTGTTTTGACCATTCGCATGGTGTTCTGCAACAGCCTGGCAGGTCTCATGAAAGGCACCATCGCCCACCGCTACCATCACGCGCTTGTTGGGTACGGCAAACTTTACCCCTGTAGCCGCCGCTACGGAGTAGCCGATCGCTAACCAGGCAGCCTGGGCCACGAAGCCGTTTCTCTCGGGAATGGTTACACCTTGTGCCCCGATCAAGGGAAATCCGGCATCTACCACAAGAACGGTGTCTTTTTCCTGGTTGATGTAGGTCTCCAATTCTTTGAAAAACGGCGTGTAGCCCATGCCCTTATCACTCGTCTCAACCAGGGACAGCCGCTTTAGTTCCGGATGGATGCCCTTTAAATTCAGTTTATGCGCGGTTTTAAATGCGTCAGTAAGGGCTAAGATAAAGGTTTTTAGATCCACCAATGGAAAAAACTCCGAACCTACAAACACCCCATCGTGTGCTGCCATAATGGTTCTGTCACTTCTGATATTTTGGTTTTCCGTGTCCTTGCCAACGGTCCAGGCACCGATGCCGATGATCACACCGTCATCGCCGACCAGTGCGTTGATTTGATCTTTTGTTAAGGTAACACAGCCGTCAAAAAACGGATGATCTTCCGCGATACACGACTTACCTAGTGCTGAGGTAACAAAGTGAATTCGCTCGTTAGGCTGGGCATGCTGATCGTTGGTCACTGCCAGAAGCTCCAGGAATTCTTCCTGCAAGCCCAGGCGTTGCAACTCAATTCCAGCCCAGAAGATGGATTTTGGCCTGCTTCTGATCAACTTCATGGCAGCTTCTATGGCATTGCTTGCTTCACTCACGGTCACGATACGTCCTTTTCCAGAGCTCAATGATCCTTCCGGTGCGTTACAAGTCGCACGCCATACGTCTTCCGTGACTTCCAGGTAAACGGGTCGGCCGTGCGTAAGCAATGCGGTTAGTACCGAGTCTATTTGGTAGGGTGCCTGGGCAGCATTGGTGATGCGCTCAGCAGCCACCGTAATCGGTCTAAACATATGAATGTCAATAAATTCGTAGCCGGTAGTATGCGAATACAGAAGCCCCACATTTTTTTCATTACTGTCTTCCTTATTCGTGGGTGCTCCGTTGATCAGCAAGATCGGTACTTTTTCTACGAAGCTTCCTGCAATCGTATTGAGCCCGGTGAAGGGGCCTACGCTATAGGTCACGTATACGGCACTGGGCTTTCCTTTGACGCGCGCGTAGCCATCGGCAGCAAACCCTGCCGTGATCTCATTGGAGTTGTTGATTATTTTGATTGGAGAATCACAATCGGCAAGGATGGTGTCGAGCAATGGGGCGGTATAATTTCCGGCCACGCCAAACATATACGCTATTCCAAGCTCCTCCATACGGGATTTTAGGTAACCCGCCACCGTCGTTTCGGTATTCATGTGTCTATAATTTGGTTTTTAATGGGCCACAACTTGTCCCGATTTATCGGGATAGCCTGTCCCGATACTAAATCGGGAGGATCTTTGACGTTTAAAATAATCATTTCCCCGTGTGTTTAATGATGATTTTAATCGTGTCGATTTCATGTCCGTGATTTGGTTAAAAGGTGTTCAAAAAAAGATACGGTCCCAGAAGCCGGCCATTGTTCCTGGCCCGAATCCGGTCGGCTACCAGGAGCGATCCAGGAATCCGGAAATCGTCGGTTGCTGAGACCGTTTCATTGGGCTTAGGGTAAGTCGTAATGCGTCAAGGCAGTGCCATGGGAAACGCCATCTGCTTTCAGGCTTTGCCGAACATTCTCGCGCGCTTTTGACGGATCGATTTCTTTGAACTCCTGAAAATCTGGATCGATATACGTTTTAATTTGCTCAAGGCTGTTCTTTTTGTAGAAACTACTGGCAGCTTCTTCGGGGGGCTTCCCGGTTTTATCCCGGAATACGTCGCTGTACGCATTCAATCCCCATTTTTTCAGCATAAGGTTGGCCGAACGCAGCGAACCTTCTACCCAGCCCTGATAATCTGAAAAGGCTTCATTGCAGGTATATACATTCGGTAAGGGTTCCCTGAGTAGTTCCTGCGTTTTATCGTCTTCGGCATGCAAAGCCCATTGGTGCACACCGTATCCAAATCTTTCGCTGGCTTCTTTATCGATAACGGTACTTCCGGCCCAAATACGGGCACTGGTCAAGACAGGCTGAGGAATGTAGGTCACATTGAACACTTTCTTAAAGTACTCAGTCGCCTTTTCTACCACCTTCTGCGAAGCGGCAAAGACTACCTGATTCTCTTTATCGTTCTCTTTCTCCTGCATATCCGAGGTGAAAAGTGGGCCATTTTTTTGCAAAGCCAACCAGAAATTGATATTCATGTAATCACAATAAATGGTCAGCGCTGCCGGTTTCTGAGATTTACGCTGATTGATTTCATCTACCTTTTGCTGAATATCTTCCGGAATCGGTTGATTGTGCTCTTTCATGTATTGCTGATATTCCAGGGCAGCAGCCAACGCATCGTCTACCGCATAGAATGGGTAAATGGAACCGACGGGCAAATCGGCAAAATTAGGACCGAATTCGACAGCTCCTTTTTCTACCAGCGTCTCGTTACACCACCAGGCCTTTGGGTAATACAAATTGATCTTGAGTAGGGGCTGGTTAGTGGCCGTTTGAAGGGTGTTCCACAATTCATCCGATTTGCTTTTGTCCAGTACATTGAACGTATTGGATCGGATGAACAGCGTCTCCAATGCCAGTCTGGGTAGCGCCAGAATCACTTTTGCTCCCTGAATTTGTCCCCTTTTTTCCTCCTGACTATGTTTATTGGTGATTGTGTAATCCAGCGTGTAGCCCTCCTCGTCGGATTGGTTCAGACTGGTAACGGTGGTGTTCAGGAATATGGACTTTTTGCCTATTTGCGCTGCAAGGGCATTGGGTAATGTGCTGAAGCCTTCACTCAAGGTACGAAATTGGGGATCCGCTGGAAATTCTTTTAGCAATTGGTAGGCAACTCCGCCATTCATTTGAGAAAGGAATGTGCCATTGAATCCAGATGATTGATACACCATGGTAATGGCTTCATTGCTGTAGCCCATGTCAGCAAAAAGATTCCATAACGACCAGTCCTTCATAGTCACCCCCTCCCATTGGCAGCCGATACGGAAGTTTTGCCAATAGGCTGGCCCCTTGCGATCTTCGGCTTTTGGGTATTTGGCTGTAAAATCGGGATTTGCGGCCAATATCTGATTATAAACGATATTGATAATCTCTGAGGGGCTCAGGGCAATTTCCTGCTCGGTAAGATTGTACAGTTGTGGCCAGGTACTGTTCGCTTCCTTTTGTTTAAAAGGAACCCCTCTGAAATATAATCTATTGTTTCCACCACTTTGCATGGGAAAAGGAACGATCTGCCTGGCGATAAGCTCGTCTCCCGGATTGGGTTCACCGCTCTCATCAGCGGTTGGCAGGGTCATAAACAGGGCCATGAGGTTATCCATACTGTCAAACGTAAAGCGCATGCCGCCTTCTTCCTCTTTCACAGTGGCTCCCTCAAATTGGATCAGGTCCGAGTCTAGTCTTCCTCCGGTACGATTGAGTTTTTCAAGAATTACGATTTCCTCAGGTGAATACCCTTTCTCATTGATTAACCGCCATGCCGTATATAGACCCGCCATACCGGCTCCTACAATCACCACGGGGGCTTTTTTTGGTACCTGATGACCTTCAGGGTGTTTCAGATTCTTAACTTTAAAGTGTGCCATTTTTTTCTGATTGGGGTTTATAAAAATACGGTTGATTATACTACCTTTTGTAAGGTGTTGACGCTGACATGGGGCCAGTCAATACCAAAGAAGTTGAGAATGACGGTTTGGGTATATTGAAGCCTCAAAATCGGGTCGCCGTTCGAATCCTTGTCCGCTAATTCCTGTATCCAAAACGTAGCATTCATCCTGCTGGCATCTGCCTGCTTTTTAATAAAAGGAATACTGGAAATGCCACCGGACTCAATCGTGGAATCAAACATCAGCTCGGTGGTTTTTACAATAGCGACTCCCTCGTTCGCCTTGGTAAGCAAGTCGTTCGGAATGGTAGGGTCGAAAAGACCCTTAAAAAGATTTTCATGAAAATGCTTATACGGAGCCAGGTAGGGGTTATCGAGCTTTTTGAAACCTAACGGTAATCCGCTTTCTTGAGGAATTGTCGGAGCACCGTCAAACGTTCGAGCCTTTCCTAAAGCCAATACTGAATTCCCATGGGGGATAGAACCAAGTCTTGCGATGTCAAAACCAGTGGTAGCCAGGTTCGTCAGGTGTAAAAATAGGCCGGGCTCATGGTGAATGGGTAGGTCTGAAGGACCTGCTTCCCCACTTTCCGGAAAGTCCATCGCCGCAATTTGGGTGATAGACTGATCGTAATCCAGCGTAGCTACGAACTGATCTGTGTTTTTCGGTTCATTAAGGTCTACGCCTCTATTTGGAACTCCCTTATCCACCAGGCCAAACGAATGTTTCTCATTGTATTGATTGAGCAGCAGCCGGTAGTTAAGCGAAGAACCTTCCTTGATGAACGGAAGCGCGATCATGTTCCAACCATGACCGGCCAGATTGGGTACGTTTGACCAAACACCGGTTAATTGTTTAAGGGGACCGAGCGCGTCTTCGTCAGCCGGAGCATGCGTTAAGGTTCTACCCTCGGCGAGCATTTCCTTGAAATTTTTTGTGGTAAGCATAAAGGTTTAGTGTTATAGTGAATGATGAAAAATAATTATAAGCTTAGGTTTAATGGCTTCGGTTAACAGGTGTTTTTCCTGTTCTGGTATAAAATTGGCTTTTCGGATAACATATTTTACCGACGGTAGCTAGTTTACTCTTTTTGAAAATGTCTTTTGCTACAATTGCTGGTCAATCCGATAGCTTCCGCAGTCTGTAGACGGATGGTATTTTCGAAACAGCCCATCGCCTTCTGGTTTGGGTGGGGCGGACGCTTGCGCAGCCTTTTTCTCCCAAGTTTTGCCCAGCATTTTTTAAATGTAATCAAATATATTTAATTTGCATACCTAAAAGTGCATATAAGAATATATTATAGGGACGGGGTTCCTTTTTTCAGTTGTTTGTTCGTTATTGTGAAAACCACGTTGTAGGTAAATGCCCTTGAGCCGATAGCTTACCCTGCACCCGAATGGATTGCTATTTTCTCTATGCGTTTCGTTCCTTGCGGGAAACCGGGTTAACCTACCTTCCGCTTTACATCATTATCTTACAACAACCAACAGGTATTCCTATCCCTGGGATGATTGGTATACTTTACGCTGGAATGGTGATATGCGGGAGGGTGGAATGCTCATCTTATGGACGGAATGGTGTTCGTTTAACGCCTTTAATGCCACGTAAACCTTCCGTCAAAGGCTTTTTTCGGGGGGGACAATTTACGCTGGGATATTTGGCTACTGTATCTGGTCTGGTACGATTGAGGACAAGGCAAGCGCTTCAGGTCGGGTAGGTGGGAAGAGGCTGAGCGGAAACGAAAGCCTCGCCTACCGGCAGACAGCTAAGTTTGCGGCAGACTATTTAGTTAATTTTAGGTATGATTTCCAATTTAGCATTAAAATAGACCCAATTAAATCCCTAAAATAACCTAACCAAACCACTGTTATGAAAAGATTTAAAATCCTCCTTTGTTATGCTGGCATTTTTTTGACATTCTCCTGTAGCAATGATCCGGATGAAGAGCCACTAGTAGAAAAGACAGCCCGGATTGAAATTGAGTTCGAGGGAAGTTTGGACCAGTACCTGGTTAATTTTGGCGTGCATTCCCTCTACACCGGCCAAAGCGGTTTTGTCAGTGCCACCATCGTTCAGCCCAGTGAACTAGAATGGACCCAGATTATCGACCAGGCCAATACCTTTAACCTTTCCACCCCCCTTACCTTTTCCGAACTTATCGTGGAATCAGAAGAGCCCGTTCATACTTTCGGCTTTATCTTCAACGTGGTCCACACCGGAGACATCCCCGATGATGACTTTGAGGATCTAAGTGCAACGATCAGGGTATTTGGAAACAATGCCGAGGTCCAAACCTACCAATATACAGCAAGGCCGGTAGGGGAGGT
>JAWLFL010000334.1:0-3811 GCA_041685605.1 Cyclobacterium sp.
ATAAGCCACCCAAAGTTCACTCATCCAGGCTCCAACCAGTGGCAAATGGCTAAACATGGGAAGCCAAATTTTCAGGGGTAGTGCTTCCATCATCCATGCTGGATTCAGCTTTGCCAGGCCCGCATAAAAATAGACCATGCTCAACAGCAATTGAATAATGAGCACATACCCACAGGGAATCCGGGAAATCGTGAAACCTTTCCTTTTTGAATCGATAGAAAAGGCCAAATGAGCGGGCATAAAGAGCATCAAAAATGCAACCAGGCTTACGAAATAATAATGATTGAGGTAATTGGTGACATCGATCAATTCCACATAGGTAAATGAAAGGAAAAAAAGCACTGCGGACACCTTGTAGTAATAGCCCAGCGCAATGCCTAATGCCGACAAAGCCATGGTGAGAAAAAGGAGGTACATGCCTGTTTCACCCGGATTGCTTACCCATGAAAAGCCATAATAGCTGAAATGAAATTCGGGCTCTATGTATTGGGTTGCTATCCACCCATTGAATACAAACCTGGCAACACTGATAAACATGATCAAACCAAAAAGCACCCTAAAGTGAACCAGGGGTGCTATTGAAATTGGTTTGTTGATACCATTGATTATCCGTGTTTTCACTTTCTTCATTTAATCTCCATCATTGTCCTGATAGGTAATCAGTACGCCCAGTGCAGAGGAAAATTCTGTTTTGATGAGAATGACCTGCTTTTGCAATTCCTGATGTGCTGCCTCCGCAGGGGCAGGGTTGGTCTGAATGGTCGTTGAAAGCGGAGATGGTACCTGGTCAAGCCTGCCCAGAATCAGGTCAAATTGAGCCAGAATCCGATCGGCCAGACCCTCGTCTTCACCGGCTCTGATTTCCTGAAGCAATTCATAAAAGCCTTTGCCATCAGTATTTCCCTGCTTTCCAAGATAAAAATCCTTCATTCCTGAAATATGCGCTTGTAGAAGAGGAATCGATTGCTGGCTGTAATAGGCCTCCACATTTCTCGGGATAATCACCCCCTGGGATCTTTTGCCCAGCGGAATACCCATCCGGGCATCTCTGCTGAAGCGTTCCAGGTACTGCGAAAGGGCATTGACCATTTCACCAAAAGAAGAACCTACATCGGTACCGTCTTTTTGAATAAATTCCTCCTGATAATTCCCGCCAGAAGGAAGCCATTGGTTATAGACCAAATCGATCTTATTCAAAATAAGCTGGCTGACGGCCAACAAGTATTCTTTGCGGTTCCCGGCATTTTCATCAATGTTGTATTTTGCAACGATTTCCTCATCGGTATCCGCCAGCCCATAAATCAGGTAATCCATGGCAGGCAAACCCCGGCGATTTGTCGTGCTGAATCCTGTTAAGGAAAACTCGCCGGATTCAATCGCATTGTCAATGGAAAAATTGTCGGTGGGAAAAGTATTGAACTCTGCCCTTAGTGTCTGGGAAAATGCAGGACCAAATTCCAAAAAGGAGACTTTTTCCCATTGTGAATAGGTGCTTATGAAATCCGTTCGGAGTGCCTCCAGATTGGCTTGATTCGGGTCGGAGGTGAAATTTTTTACCGATTGGTCCAGAAGCGTCATTTGCGCATGGAGGTTTTCATATCCGGGAATGATGACATTGCTTGCCAGATTTTCCAAAACAGGTTTTCGGGCAGTCTCCTGCTGCGTTTCCTCCCCAGAATCTTCCACACAGGAAAGTAACAGGCCCGTCAGGCCCGTTACCACCAATACTGAAACGAACAGGTGCTTACAATACATCTTCATGGTTTTTTAATTCGGGATAAGCTGCCGTTAGTTTATCTTTGGCATTTTGTAAGCTTTCTATACTCACGAGCCAGAAATTACCATCCGTGCCCAGGTCACCATTCAGGATTTCATTGATATCGCTTTGATTGATCTTTTTGCGGGGGCTATATTGAAGGGCACTCACGAAGGTATACGCCTCAGACATGGCATGCAAAAGGTTACCCTGATCTCCGGATGACAAATACCCCATGGAATCATTGATATAGTGCACTGCCGTGGCAGCAGATACCAGTTCGTGCAAATCAATGATCACATCCACCTGCTCACTTTTTACCGTATGGTTGTCGGCTACGATTGCTGCCCTACCTAAAATATAAGCATCCATAAGGGGCTGGCTTACATTTAGTAAATCATCTCTTCCGTCGGTATAGTTAGCCCAGAACCTTTTGTATTCAGGCGATAATGCCGGGTCTCCTTGTGGAAAATCTCTGGGTACTCCCCAGTAACCAAAAGCTTCATCCCAATGATGCTCCATGGCCGTGTAATTTTCCCCTTCCACCAGATTCTCGTTGTCCACTCCCTCTCCAATTTTAGATTCGCTGAGATAAGCGTTAAAAATCTGGTCATAAAAAACCGCTCCCATCAGTCCTTTTTCAATGAGCTGGGTAAACTCCCATCCTTTTTCGCTTACATTCACAAAATTCCCGGTAGTACCTCTTTCTACCCTTCCGGCAACACCATTGGCGGCAGCAGTATTGTTGGCCGCAACCTCCTGACTGACTTCAGCTGCCTCCGACATCAACCCCTTGAAAAAATCAATCTGGGCTGCATTGGTTTTGTTTTCCAACTGTTTGGTGCTGGCCTCATTCAACCCCTGATCAGAAAACGGGTCATTCGTATTGGAATACATGTCCAATAATTTCTGGAACGAAAGTGCTTCTCCCCGGTCTCCGGATACCAGATAACTTTTCATTTCAGAAAGCATGTTCAGGCGATCCGTCTGCCCTTGGTAACTGACAGTAGAGGCTCCATCCCGTTCAAAAACATACGTTTCAGGCGGATTAATGGCTTCATTACCAGGAACATTGTCCTCCATGCAGGAAAATGCCATCAATCCGGAAAAAGCTATGAGCGAAGCTTGTTTGTAATTCATTTCAATTAACGTTTATGCGATCAGGTTTTATTTAGATTAATTATAATATAAGGCAAAGTTAAATTCAGAAAAGTTAAATACAAAAATTATTTAGATTAATTGTAAATAAAATACCGCCTGTTGCTAAGGAATTATTAGATGAAGATTTTCCGGGAAAATCACGGACAGCAATCCTGATTTCTCCGGGATGCTTGCTATCATTACTGGAACCATATTCAGGCCGATCGGGGGGATGCGATTTGCAGCGATAATAGTTGCCATCCTTTTCGAAAGCTGCGGGAGCCCACATGGCTTGTCCCTTTAATCGCAGCATTATCGAAAATCATTTGGTGATTTTCTCAAGTAAGCAAATTTTTGGATGAAAAATGGATCCAAAGCGCTATGAAAATTGCTGGCCACCGCACTAAAAAAGCCACAGTAGAAACTGGTTTGAACCTGATCATTGCATTGAATCAGCAGGAACAAAAAATAACTCAAAAATGGGATAGTAACCTTGAAAAAATGGGTCTGGATCAATGATCCTGGTGGGTTCCTCCGGTTGGATTGTTTTTTCAATGGAAAAATGGCTAGGATTGCGGGAGTATCGTTTTTCTTACGTTTTAAATGGGAATGCTGAAAAGTTTATGTTTCTTTAGAGTAGAAGCAGTAAACATTCCCCAGACCCTAAAAGACTCTGAAAGCATGGACCCAAAAAGAAAAGTAAAAATAAGCCCTCCCGGTAAAATTGCCGCTGGCCCCAGATCCATCCAATCGGTAGCCAAAGCCATATGGCAGGAAACCCATGTGGGCAGAGGGATAAAGACCTTGTTTAAACTCAATCAACCCAAAGGCTTTGATTGCCCCAGTTGTGCCTGGCCGGACCCTGATGCCCAGGAGGCATCTAAAATAGCAGAATATTGTGAAAATGGGGCCAAG
>JAWLFL010000092.1:0-15571 GCA_041685605.1 Cyclobacterium sp.
CAGAAGAATGCAATGCCCGAATATATGTCCTCTAACGGTTCAGTATATGCAAAGTACGCAGGTTGGAGAGATTCTCGTTCGGCTTTCGATGAAACTTATTCGGGCGGAAACCTTTAATTTTGCTTATTTCTAGCCTATTTTCTATCTAATTTTGCTGTGTCTTCGTGCTTTATTTTCCCCTTTGTATTATTCTTTCAATTTGAGATTTATTTTCAGGTAGGTAATTTGTGGCTAAATCCCATATTATCTCATAATCAATCCCAAAATATTCATGTGATACTTTATTCCTGAGCAAGTACATTTCATCCCAGGGAACATCTTCGTATTTGGACCTGATCTCTATGGGTAAATTTTTCGCAGCTTCTCCCATAACTTCGAAATTTCGGATTACCGCATCTACCGTTTTATAATCTTTTTTGAATTCATTGAAGGAAAGTCCATCTATATATTCAGCAATACGATCCATCGAGGTAATTATATCCTCAAGATACATTTGGTAATTGCGATTCCTTTTTTTCATTTAGACATAGTTAATCTTTTTATAGATGCTATCTCTAATTTGATCTTTAATCGCATTCTTTGTAACCAAATCTATTTTCCGTTTAAAAATCTTCTCCAGGTATATTTCCAATGTGAAAAATTTCCATCCAATTGGCCTCTCCAATTCTACAATTAAGTCAATATCACTATCTTCATCAAAGGAATCATCCGCAAATGATCCAAAAAGACCTATCTCTTTCACGGCAAAATCTCTTTGAAGGGTAGGCTTAAGATCCCGTAACTTTAATAATATTTCACCTTTTGACATCATAAATCAAAGATAATAAATTGTATCAAGTTTAGCGATTTGATTTTTTCAGCATGCGGCACAACATCTGTAGGAAGCGATATCTTGAATGGGGACTTGCGTGTATAGGTACTAGGTCCACCATCCCCCCTATTATCATTGGTCAAATTAAGGATTTCGTATAAAAATTACTTTTTTGATACCGGATCTGCACCTATGGCTATTTGGTAAGTATACCTACTGGCTATCCTACTAGCTGAAATCCAGATCGTCTAGAACTATTGTCGGAAATGTAGCGGAAATAGCATGCCGCCCGGTGAATTGGTTTTTGGGGAGTTACCGAATTTAACCTCAATAAAATTTATCTCCCTTCCAATTGCCAGGGTTATTTCTGAAATAGGTTCAAATATGTTCCGATTCCGCCGGATTGCGGATATTGTGATGATGAAAACGTGGTTGCCAACCATTTTCCAAAAAAAATACCGGCAAGAAAACCCTGCCGGTATGAATTATATTTCGGAATACAGGCACCTTAGCGCCGCTTCATATTGCCGCTCATGGCACCCAGGGCTTTTTGGGCACCGCCCATTTTGTTCATCTGCTTCATCATTTTACGCATGTCGGCAAATTGCTTCATCAGGTTATTGACCTCCTGAATGCTGCGCCCGCTGCCCTGTGCAAGGCGTTTTCGGCGGCTGCCGTCAATCAGGGCAGGATTGCCACGCTCCTGCGGGGTCATGCTGCGGATGATCGCTTCAATGGGGATAAAGGATTCGTCGTCTATATCCAGTCCCTTGATGGCTTTCCCCATGCCCGGGATCATTCCCAGCAGGTCCTTGATGTTGCCCATCTTTTTGATCTGCTCCAGTTGGGAAAGAAAATCGTCAAAGTCAAACTGGTTTTTGCGGATTTTGGCATTCAGCCGCTTGGCCTCGTCTTCATCGAAGGATTGCTGGGCTTTTTCTACCAGGGAAACCACATCTCCCATGCCCAAGATCCGCTGGGCCATCCGGTCGGGATAAAAGAGGTCCAGGTTTTCCATTTTCTCCCCGGTGGAAATAAACTTGATGGGCTTATTCACCACGTGGCGAATGGAAATGGCCGCCCCACCCCGGCTGTCGCCGTCCAGTTTGGTAAGCACCACTCCGTCAAAATTCAGGCGCTCGTCAAAGGTCCTGGCCGTATTGACCGCATCCTGGCCCGTCATGGAGTCGACGACAAATAGGGTTTCCGAAGGCTTGAGGTTTTCCTTTAGGGAAGAAATCTCGTCCATCATGGCTTCATCCACCGCCAGGCGACCGGCGGTATCGATGATCACCGTTTTTTTGCCGGATTTTTTGGCGTATTCAATGCCATTCTCGGCAATTTGTAGCGCGTTTTGATTGCCGGGTTCGGCATAGACTTCGATACCTATCTGTGTTCCCAGCGTCTTTAGCTGCTCCACCGCTGCCGGGCGGTATACGTCACAGGCGACCAGAAGTACCTGCCGACCTTGTTTTTTCAGGTAGGTGCCCAGTTTACCGGAGAAGGTGGTCTTACCCGAACCCTGAAGACCGGATATCAGAATGACGGCCGGATCTCCTTTTATATTGATCTCCTCCTTGCTGCCCCCCATCAGCTGGGTGAGTTCTTCCTGGGTGATTTTCACGAGAAGCTGGCCCGGAGACACCGATATCAGCACGTCCCTGCCCAGGGCTTCTTCCTTGATCTTATCGGTTACCTCTTTGGCTACTTTGTAATTGACGTCGGCATCGATCAGTGCTCTTCGGATTTCCTTGACGGTGGTGGCAACATTAATTTCGGTAATCTTACCCGTACCCTTTAAGGTCTTAAAGGCCCTGTCTAATTTATAACTCAGATTATCAAACATGTCTTTATTCTTTTGAAGCAACAAAAATAGCGTTTTTTTTTAAGCTTGTCAGGGAAGATGTGAAAGTATTCCTTGAAAGATAAAAGGCTTTTTTCTTGTATATGAGTTAATTTCTATTAATTTTTGTTATCCAAAAAAAGGCAAAAAGGTGTATTTAATATACAAAAATACCCCGATCGGGGTATTTTTTTGATGAAAAAAAAGTCGTTACTTACACCTCGAATTGCACCACTACCAATTAATTATCAATAAGTTATTATTTAATGAACCAAAAACCAAACAAAAATGATCAAAGACCAAATCCCGCTGTTTATTCCCTTGGGCAATTTTTCTGACCATTGTAACAGCATCGACCGGAAAAAACTGGTGCCACTTATTGATTTAGTCCACGAGATGGAGCTAAAATTCTATAAGACGGAAAAAATACTGGGCATCCAGGATCTCAGTAACGTTTCATTGAACACCTTGGCATTGACCGGTATTCACGTCAGGCTGCTGGACGCAGTTTTAAAACTCCGGCTGGTTCCCCTATTTGATTGGATGTCCTGGAAGAGCGAAGCAGAACGATATTATCAGGACCAAGCCCAGTTGTACAGCCTAGACCCAGTTACTCTGGGCAAAATCATGACAGTATTGCTACGGTCCCAAACCATTTACGGTCCGACCTTCCTGGAATCGAAAATCAAGGATAAGTTCGTTTTGAACCTTCTCAAAGCCATCATCCGTTCGCTGGATGGCAATTCATTGGTGAATTTGTCCGGAAACCTGGATTAATATTCGCAACGCTATCCCTACAAACAAGTACTCCCCTAACCGCTTTTTAAGCTTAATCACCCATTTTTCTTTTTTTATACAGAAACCTGCTTTCTGGCTTATTTATTGTCCTCAAAAACAAAACACAGGCCGAAAACCTGAACAATTAACAGAACTCTGGAAAAATAACGGAATAGCTACAACCGATTCCATTATTTTGTACGTTATTTCACAATAAGGAATTCGTATAATCAGGATACTTTTCCGGCGGTGTAGTAAATGAAGCTTTAATGAGGATAGAATTGAAAGGAAATTACTTTATACATTTTTTCGGAATCCTTTTATTATTGGTTTCCGTTATCCTGGCACCACTGAAACTATTGGCCCAGGACCAACCGAGCCTGGCATTGGATACCAACCCGGTCACCTGTACCGGAAATGGTGCGATTAGGGCGAGCCTGGAAGTGGAAGGCGATCCTACAGACCTGATTTTCCGGCTATTCCGATCGGGAGAGGCCAGCCCCTTGATTGAAAATGAATCGGGTATCTTTTCTGATTTACCGGTAGGGAACTATCAAGTCGCAGCTGCTTTTAACCTGGACGAAAGTCCCCTGGAAGTTTCGGCAGAAGTCGAACTCGTTTCCCTGTTTGAACCCTTGTCGTATACGGTAAGCTCCCAAAATCTCTGTGAAAATGAACTTGGTAGCATTGAGGTGATCGTCAATCAGGGCCATCCGGAAACCTTTGAGTTACGGGGAGATGCCGAGCGCCCCCCACAGGAAAACCCGGTTTTCGAGGCCGTTCCCGCAGGTAAGTATACCGTCATTGTCACGGACGAATGTGGGGATCGCCTTTCCCAATCGTTTGAAGTACAAAAAGCCGAATTCATTCTGGAGGAGGAATTTCAGGAATTTCAGGCAGCATTAAGTAGTTGCGGAGAAATTACCGTGGGGCACCTGGTCCGCTCCGTGGGAGCTGAAATCGCCTATCCCCTGCAAGCCCGGTTTACGGTCTTTGCCCCGGATGGATCCACGCAGGAAATTACCACAGACCTAAGTGAAGGTGGGGCTTCGGAAGGTGTCATCTTTGGAAACCTACCCTTTTACACGGGAGAAGCCTATAGCTACGACCTGGAGGTAACGGACAATTGCGGACAGGCAGCGGTGCTGGAAAACAACCTGATCGACCGTCAACTTACCATATCCGAAGACCTTTTCTGGGGCGCCGGCCTCTGCGGCAAACGACGGCTATCCATCAAACCAACCAATTTTGTCCCTCCTTACACCGTTAGTTTTACCGAATACCCGGAAGATTTTGACCCCGAACTGTTCAACGAGGGATACCCTGGACCATTTACGGAAGAAAACCTCTTTTTTGGGTCCGAGGAAATGCCCATCCCTTTTGGAACGTATTCGTTTAGCATTACGGATGCCTGTGGCAGCACCGCTAGTATCTCAAGGGAATTTAGAGGCCTGCTCAGTGGGCCGGTGCCGACCGTTTACAAAGGCTGTGGCCCCACTACCGGCTCCCTACAGTTAAATAGCTTTGACTATGAGTTTACCCGAATAGAAATGACGGAAGGTCCGGCAAGCTACGACGGACAGTTCCCGCTGGACCTTTCGGAAAACATCAGTCAAAACGATCCCAGAAGGTTTTTTATCAGTAACCTACCGGCTGGCGATTACGAGTTTACTTCCTACACCACCTGCGATACCGAGCATGTGACCGAGGTTACCATAGAAGGTGCTGAAATTCTGACAAATGATTTGAACATTGAGGAAAATTGTGGCTCGTTCAATCTATCGCTGAACCATCAGGACAACCTGGACGAAAACCAAACCACCCGGTTTGGCATCCAAAAACGAAACGAAGATACCGGAGAATGGGGACACCCGGAAACCGGACTCGTCTACGAAGAAGGTGAGGAACTGAATGACGAAAATTCCATTCTTATTGTGAACGGTGCCACGACAATCAACCTGAGTTATTATGGCAACCTGCGACTGGTGAAATCCATCCGGGTCTGGAAAAACGGGCAGGACATTGTCCCCAACGAACCCTCCTATAATTTTTGCCTGGAGACCCTGGAAGCGTTTGAAGTCAATGAACGGAGCAGCTTTACGAGTGTCAATACCTTCCAATGTGTGGAAGGCAATTATGAACTATCCGTGGACGCGAGCGGATACCCGCCAATCACTTACAAAATAGTGGAGAAGGACGGCTTGCCTTTTGAGATTGACAATGGATCGGACCCGCTATTTCAAAACCTGGAAGCAGGAAGGTACCGGGTACAATTAGAAGATGCCTGCGGCAATCTGACCAACACTACGGTTCAGATCAGCGGGGAAAACCTTCCCAGAATTATCCCTGAAAACCTTTGTGAAGGGGATAACGGGTCGCTTTCGATAAAAAACCTAGATTTTCTATCCTTCGAATGGTTCAATAAAGCCAATCCCGATGAGGTCCTCAGCACCAGTTCCAGCCTGGAGTTTACGCCGTTTAACCTGGCTACCCACGAGGGGGTGTATGGGGTACGGCTAAGTAATGACACGCCCGGATCCTGCCTGAATGAGACCCTGGAATTTACCATCGATGAGGCCAGTCTCAACCCGGAATCAGGTACAGGGCAGAAAGTAATCGTCTGCAAAGGGGAAATCGTGGATTTGTTTGATTTCCTGGAAGGCCCTTACAATGACTACGGTACCTGGGAAGAATTAAGTAATAGTGCTGCCCTGGTGGGAAATGTCTGGTCATCGGGCAACCAGAATACGGGTACCTATACCTTTGAATACACCATCACCGGGATTTGTTCCGGCGAAAAATCCACACAGGTCACCATTCAATTGAGCGAGGTACCTCCGGCCCCTCAGGGAGAGGGCTTGCAGGAATTCTGCGCTCCGGGAGACTATACCGTAGGGGATTTGGTTGCTATAGGAGACAACATTCAATGGTATCTTACTCCAGAGGGCAACACCCTCCTTTCCGATGAAACCGGCCTGGAATCGGGTAGGACTTATTATGCAGAGCAGCAAGCAGAGGGTTGCCCATCAGACCAGCGATTGCCCGTAGATGTGGTCCTATACCCGGTAGTAACCGGATATGAAATACAGGAAAGCCAGACGCTATACCAAATGGAAGTCCCTGAAATGCTGATTGGGGAAACGGCCGCCGGAGGCTCAGGAGATCTCAGTTACCAATGGGAAATACAGTCCGGAGACACTGAATGGGTATCCATCGCGGGGGCGACAAATAAAGATTTTTCCGCCCCTCCGCTAATGGAAACGACCCGATTTCGAAGGGTGACGGAGGATCCTATATGTAGTAGCTTTACCAGTAATGAAGTGATCATTACCGTGGAAGTGGCTCCCATCGTGGCCAATAGCGATCAATTTGGTCCGTTCAGGAATTTCGAAGAACATCGGCTCCCCTCCATTTATGCCAATGACAGCCTGAAATTGGAGCCGGTAGCCGGGGAGGATGTTTCCCTGTCTATCCTATCCATCACCGATGAAGCCGGAGAGGAACAAAACCTGGTCTACTCGCTGGATGAAAACGGCTCCTTTTTTCTACCGGAAGACACCCCTCCCAATACGTATCTGTTGCAATATCGCATTTGCCAGTCCGAAGTGCCGACCAATTGTTCCGAAGCGCAGATCCGCATGACGGTGATTGGAATCAGCATGGACCTGGAGAAATCCATTGACCGAAACCAGGCCGTCAGGGGTGAAATGGTCGATTTCACCCTCTCCCTGACCAATACCAGTAGTTTTTCCCTGGAAGAAGTCAAGGTAACGGAATTGTTACCCGAAGGGCTTATGCTACTTTCAACCAGTCCCCAGGCTTCGGATGAGGGTATATGGGTCGTTCCGGAAATCCAGCCCGATGAAACGGTATTGCTGGAATTAACCGTTCTGGCTGCCTCGGAAGGGAGCTTTATCAATGAGGCGCGGGTAGAAGTGGAAAATTTTAATGAAACCGTTGCCAGTGAAGAATTGCAGGTGCGCCCGGTAATGGTGGATCTTTCCATCCAAAAAGCTTCCGGTACCGAACCGGTCCGCGACGGGGATGAGTTCGAGTACCTGCTTACCATTACCAATGATGGAATGGATGAAGCGGCAAGTGTTCGTATAGTCGATTTTCTACCTCCCAACCTGCAATACGTACAAGCGAACGTTCAAAACTCCGGATTACCGTCGGCACCCTCTTTCCGCCAGGAGGGGCAACAATTGATCTGGGAACTGGAGCGGTTTCCGGTGGGTGCTGAATTGGAGATTCGACTGACTGTCTCCGCCATGGAAGACGGGAGAATAAGCAACCGGGCAGAAGTGAGTAGTGAAGGGATAGATACCGGGCCCGAAAACAACACGTCCCTGGAGCAAAAAACCATTCTTCCCTTGTTTATTCCAAACGTGATCAAACCTAATTTTGACGGGAAGAATGATACCTTTGTCATCCGGGCAGATCACAAGTTTGACCAAATAGAAGTATTGATTTTTAATCGTTGGGGAGACCTGGTCTTCGGAGCAGAGGACTATCAAAATGACTGGGCCGCAGAAGGGCTTCTTTCGGGCACCTACTATTATCAGGTGAGAGGAGTGGATGTCAGGGGAAATGAAAAAGAATACCGGGGCTGGATACAGGTAATCAAATATTGAGATGAAGGGAAGCGCTTACATATATTTGATTTGGTTCCTACTGGGAGTGGCCCTTTTCCCAAGCAGTGGAAAGGGACAACAGATGCCGCAATACAGCCAATATGTCTTTAATGCCTTGCATATCAATCCGGCCTATGCTGGCTACAAGGTAGACCCCTTCGTTCAGGCCACCTACCGGTCACAGTTTATGAATTTCCCAGGCGCTCCCCAAACCTTCTCCATCTCTGCAGATATGGGGAATCTGGAGGAGACCATGGGCTATGGCATGTCCCTCATTTCGGATCAATTGGGTCCCAATAAGATCCAGTCCCTGCTTCTGACCTACACCTACAAGGTGCAATTAACCCAGGAACGTTTTCTGGGATTGGGGATCAGCTCCGGTATATCGGAACACCTGCTGGATGCCGGAAAGCTGCTTCCCGATGATCCCACAGACCCTGGAATCCCCCAAGGCCGGATCAATGCCTTTACCCCTAACCTGAATGCCGGGCTGCTCTATCATTCTCCCCGGTTTTTTTCTGGAATCAGTGCCTTTAACCTGATCGGTCAGAAAATACTGCAAAACAAAGACCTGGCATTAGCTACCCACAATTACCATTTTTATTTTCAGGCGGGAGGCTTGCTTCCCATTTCAAGCGAGGTTTTGTTTAAACCCACTCTACTTGTCCGGGAGGACTTGAATGGCCCCGGAAGCTATGACCTTAACGCCATGTTTTTATTTAACGAACAGTTTTGGCTGGGCACTTCCTTCCGCTCCGGATTTGGAAAGGCTGATATTCCGGAGGCTTCCGCATTTTCTACTCGAACTGCCTTGGCGCTGCTTATGGATCTCTTTATTACCGAAGACATTCGGTTTGGTTACGCCTATGATTTTAATTTAAATAGTAAAAACAACTACCGAAATAACAGCCATGAATTTTCCATTGGGTACTATATCCAAAACAAATGGCTAAAAGCCCCCCAGCAACGGTATTTTTAACCAATGGTGATGGGGCCCAATCCCAATTCTTGTACCAATATTCCGGTGAAATTTACTAATTTGCAGGGCATTCCTATCGAAAAACGTAGACCAACCTTTTGGATCATGGATTTTAAATTTAAAAAAGTCATTCTACCTCATTTTTTAGCCATCCTTTCCTTTTACCTGATCGTCGTCATTTACTTTTCTCCCATTGTCTTTGAAGGGGAAATGATGTTTCAAACCGATATCCTGCAATGGGAGGGCTCGGCAAAAGAGCTTCTGGACCACCGCGACAGTACCGGAGAGGAAGCCCTGTGGACCAACCGCATGTTTGGAGGCATGCCGGCATACCTCATCCACCTGGACCCAAAAGGGGACATCACCAATACCCTCATTAAAGTACTTACCCTGGGACTACCCCATCCTATCAGCGCATTGTTCTTTGGTATGACGGCCATGTACCTGCTATTGCTGGGGTTTCGGGTCCGGCCCATCGTCGCTGTCCTGGGCGCATGGGCTTTTGCGTTTAACACCTTCAACTTTCTAAGTCTGGAAGCAGGACACAATGCCAAAATATGGTCGGTGTGTCTTATTCCCCTCATCTTCACCGGCGTTCATTTGGCTTTTAACAATAAAAAGCTCCTGGGTGTCGCGGTCACCGCCCTGGCTGTATTACTGCAGCTGAAGTTTAACCACCTGCAAATCACCTATTACACGCTAATGCTGGTGGTGGGCTATGGTATTGGGCAACTGGTCGTTTATTATAAAGAAAACCGCCTCCTGGATTTTTCCAAAATCACCGCCTTGCTACTGGCAGGAGCCATGCTGGGAGGTCTGGGCAACCTGGCAAGACTTACCTCGGTATTGGAATACAGCCCTTATTCCATCCGGGGAGAAAGCAACCTACCTGAGACGGGGGAAAACGATACCGGCCTGGACAAAGACTATGCGTTCAGTTGGTCCAATGGAATAGTGGAGACCTTTACCCTGATCATCCCGAATTATTATGGGGGTGCCAGTCAGCAGGCATTGCCCGAAGATTCCGCCTCAGAGCAAGCCCTGCGATCCCAGGGAGCGGATCCTGCCCAAACCAACCAGTTTATTCAAAATGCCCCCACGTATTGGGGCAACCAGCCTTTTACAGGCGGCCCCATCTATGGCGGGGCCATTATGGTATTTTTATTCGTACTGGGAATCTTATTTGCCCCTCCCCTCTATCGAAATATCTTTCTGGCCCTTACCCTGCTGAGCCTGATGCTCTCCTGGGGTAAAAACCTGGCCTGGTTTAATTATACGCTGTTTGATTACCTGCCGGGATACAATAAGTTCAGAGCCGTATCCATGGCCCTGGGAATTACGTTATTTCTTATTCCGGTCTTGGGTACATTGGGGCTGGAAAACATGCTTCGGAATAGCCAGGCAGCAACAACCAAAAAAACCTTCTTTAAGGGGATCACCATCACGCTCGGTTTGATTGTCCTGGCGGTATTGGTAGCCTTTGGCTTGAATTTTCAGGGAAATGCGACCGGTTATCCCGAATGGCTGCTTTCGGCACTAAAGGAGGATCGTCGAAGTTTATTGCTCTCCGATAGCTTCCGTTCGCTGTTTTTTATCGGGGCTACGGGACTGCTGATTGGATTGCTTCTGTATAAAAAATTAAAAACCGAATGGGCAATTCTGGCAATAGGCCTGTTGCTGCTGGTGGATCTTTACGGTGTAAACAGAAGGTATTTGGATCAGGAAAGCTTTACCCAAAACCCCAGCGAGCAGCATTTTGCTGCCACCCCAGCTGACCAGAAAATCATGCAGGACGAAGGGTATTTCCGGGTATTAAACATCCAGAACCCATTTAATGAAGCCCGAACCAGCTACTATTTTAATAGCATTGGCGGCTACCACGGAGCTAAGATGAGTCGTTATCAAGACCTTATCGAGCGGGTATTGACTCCGGAAATGAACAATTTTATTCAAAAGGCCCAGGAAGGGGATTTTGACTATGGTTCCATACAGGTATTGAACATGCTCAATACCAAATACATCCTGGCAGGAAGGTCAGAAAATGCGGTATTCACCAATCCGGAGGCCAACGGAGCCGCCTGGTTTCCGGAAAAAATCATACCGGTGGACAGTAACGAGGAAGAGATCAGTACCCTGGCAGGGCTGCAAACAAAAATAGAAGCCACCTATAACTCCAGTCAGGAAGCAGGCAGACAATCGTTACCAGCGGCTGGCACCGGTAGCATTTCCCTGGAAAGCAGGGCCCCGGATCAGTTGGTATATTCCACCCGGGTGGAGGAAGAAGGTTTGGCCGTATTTTCAGAAATCTACTACCCCGAAGGCTGGAAAGCTCTTGTGAATGGCGAAGAAGCCGAAATCCACCGGGTGAATTATTTGTTACGTGGGCTGGTGCTTCCGGCGGGGGAGGTTAAGGTGGAGATGCAATTTAAGCCCGATCATTACCAGTCAAAGGTGTGGATTACGAACATTACCCAGTATGCGATCCTATTATTTTTAATCATTAGGTTGGTTATTAACTCGAAAAAAGCAGCGCAAAAAGCATAATTTAATGAAAGAACAAGTAGCTCAATTCTACGATGAATTTGCTGATAATCAACTACGAATTGGAGTAAATTCGAGACACCTAAGCATCATTGATAAGCTTATCCAAGCGGGTTTAAAACCCGAGCATCATGTGTTAGAAATTGGTTGTGGTATTGGCACGGTCAGCCATCTTATCGCAAAAAAAACGCCAAAGGGACGTGTATTAGGGGTAGATATTAGTCCAAAAAGCATCGCTCAAGCGCAAAAAGCCTGGTCAAAACTAACCAACCTTACGTTTGAGGTGTCCGATATGAAAGGGTTTCAGAAAGAAAACGAAACCTTTGATTTTGTTGTGCTTCCCGATGTTTTGGAACACATTCCGGTATCCGACCATTTTTCCCTTTTTGAAACCATAAGCCGCCACAGCCATCAAAACACCGTTATTTTTATCCATATCCCAGCACCCCGATTTCTTGAATGGCTGATCGAACATGTACCGGAAAAACTTCAGGTCATCGATCAGCCGCTAGACACTAGTGATCTGGTTAAGAATATTACGGTTAATGGCTTCTACCTGGAAAAAATGGAAACCTACAGCGTATACTACAAAGAAAAAGACTATCAATACTTTATTTTTCGAAAATCCCGACCTATCTCCAAAATCTCCCATCTAACTAAATGGAGCATTTTGATGTCAAGAATATGGGTCCGTATTAAACTAATGCTTTAAAGTGGTTTAAGAATTCATCGAATGATCGTCTATATTTCTCCAATAAACACCGCATTTATTCAAAGGGATTTGAAGATGCTAAGGTCAAATTTTCAAGTCAAACACCTGACCTTGACGGACACCCCCTATTTTTTACCCCTGGCATTAATTATCCAAACCATTCAACTATTATTTCTGCTTCCTGCAACGAAAAAATACCTTTGTTTCTTCTCCGGCTATCATACGGTCCTACCAGTGGTGTTTGGCAAACTATTTGGTAAGGAAGTGATCATCCAATGTGGCGGTACAGATGCCGTAAATTTACCCGAAATAAATTACGGAAACTACCGCAAAAAATGGCTGAAAATGGCTACCATATTCAGTTTCAAACATTGCTCACTGATTGTACCCGTCGCTAAATCGTTAGTCAAATCCAATTACACCTATGACCAATCACTAACGAGCAGACAAGGCCTTTTAAATTTAGTACCGGGCCTTAAAACCCCAATCATCGTTATTCACAATGGTTTTGATCCCTATTTTTGGTTCGATAAGGGAAACGAAAAACGGCCCTTTTCCTTTATTACCGTGGCCTCGGGCATTTCCAAACAAAACAGGGCATTGGTAAAAGGGATAGATTTACTATTGGAGCTGGCAAAATCGTTTCCTGAGTACACGTTTACTATTGTTGGGGACGAGAATTTTAAATCTCAACTACCAAATATTTTTTCAATCGGTCCGCTACCGCAGGAAAAGATAAGGTCCCTATTCCAAGAAAGACAATTTTATTTGCAACTTTCCGCTTCTGAAGGCTTTCCAAATGCGTTAGCTGAAGCCATGTTATGTGGTTGCATACCCATTGGGTCAAATGTGGGAGAAATACCGGAAATAATTGGGGGTTCGGGCTTTCTATTAGCAACAAAAGATGTATTTGAGCTAGAAAAAATAGTCAATAGGCTTTCAAATGCTGATTTGGCGAAACTCCGCTCAGATGCATCTAATCGAATTAGAAATAGATTTAGTTATAAAGAAAGAAAAGAAAAGCTCTTGACATTACTTTCGTAACATTTGGAATTAGGCAATAGCGCACCCCTTTTTCAGGTGCATTTTGGAAATGCCCCCAATCCAAGTATAGTTTGCAGTCAATTTTGCTGCCGCTATGGTAATGCTTGGGGCACGATTGGTTAAAAATTCAATAATTCAAATCTAATTTCCGTTCTCTATTATTCTTTGGGCCAGCTCCTCTTCTTTCTGTTAAAAACTTGGATAGTTAGAAATCGACCCGTAAGGCAGGCATGACGCAAACGACCCACGGAGAGAGGCTCCAAAAACCCCGATAACTATCCGGGTGGGGGTGAAAGCATGCGAGATCCTCGTGATTCAGCATCGGGGCGAGCTATCCTAACCTTCGGCTCGGAACAAGTTATGGCGGCTTAAAAACCATCGCAAACATGTGAAAATAAAAGGCAACGTTCAAGCACTGATTTTAGTAGTTGAACGCAACCTTTTCGTTTGACTGGGTAGGCTATTCGCCTACTTAATAAATACGAGTCCGAAATTGAACCCCATATTTGATTGGCCATTTAGTCCCCCTCCGGAGAAAGACTGGTAGTATTTGGCACCTATTTTGAAGGCTACATATTCGGAAGGAGCGATAAGAACACCTAATTCAGGTCTCAGAGCGAACTGCCAATACGTATCCTCTGAGACGAAGATACCCATGTCTATTTCGCGATTGTGGGCAACCGTTCCTACCCCAAGACTTCCGTAAGGCTTTACCATACCTTCGGTGAACGCAAAATAAGTACCTGATACCATGATAGGATAGCTTTGCTGGTACCGGTATTGTATGCCTGATAATGAGGCTGTTCCTTCTGTGTAGACTTTCTCCATTTCTTGCTTATAAAGCGTAAAATGTCCTATCTCGCCTCCCAAGGCGATATTCCTATTTACGAATTTGTGATATTCGGCTACAAAGCCTCTTCCTGAAGCTTGGTTAATAAAATCTGCTGTATTACCAGTAGGCACACTTACAGCATAGTTAAACGAGAACAGTGTATTCTGAGCAGCTGCTTTTCCAGCAAGTAGCATCACCAAAAAAACGGCTAATAAGATTGACTTTTTCATGATTATTTAGCTAGATAAGGTGATTGATCAAATGCTTGATTAATAGTTGTTGAAATCCTGGAAGTGATCGTTGCCTCATTTCCTTCCAAAAGTCCATTGACAACACCCGCCCATACTACGGGGATTTTATCCAACGCTGACTGATTTTTAGGGTCTGTCATCTGCATGATTACCGTTCCTGTTCTGATTCGGCTGATTTGAGGTGGATAATAGCCAGGATAATACCAGCCCCATCCTGGTCCCCACCCCGGGTAGAACCAGCTCCAATACCACCAGTCATAATAGAAATAGAGCTCATCTGTCTGGAATACGGCCGGAAGAATGATCAAGTCCGGATTTGCATCCTTATCTACCTGTGTATAACCTAAATTAACCATATTCGTGCGAATGGAGAATAGAATAGCTTCAGCGTATTCCGGAGAAACAAAGTCAGGTTCGAAATCGGGATCTCCGGGCAGGAATTCTTGATCTACCTTAATAACCTTCTCTGGTACTGAGAAGGTATTATTACCTTGAAAACTGTAAGAGTCGTCATAGTTGGTGTACACGACATCCAATTCATCGACATACTCCGCCCCGCTCGGAAAACAAGAAATCGACATCATTGCAATACCCGCAATGGCCGAAATAGCGTAGATTTTTTTAACCATTTTTTATTTTGATTTGAACTTATGATTGGAATATAAATTGCTTATATGCTGGTACTTGTTTCTTAATAAATTCTTTGGCTGCGGCTACAGACTCGTCATCGATAATTTCTATCCTCTTCGTTTTAATTGCAGCGATACGCTCTATTTTTTGATTGCCTTTCGTATCTGCCCAAAAATGCAATCCACTTTTACGTATTGAATACATACTCAATTTTTCTCCATTTCCCAAGACCCCGCCTGTTGGATAAACTTCATTGCCTGGCTCTTTTTCTATTACGGCGCAACAAATAACGCAATATAGTACTCTTCGATTATAAGGCAAAAAAAATGTTGTTAAAAATAAATAATATCCGTTTTCGTGACTCTCCTGAAAATATTTAATGTAGAATTTGGAGATAGAAAAGCTTTTTTTCATTCATCGGATATGCGCTATCCATACAACATGACTTGACTATTTAAAATTTATTGAGTAGATTTTACAAAAAATTTAAACATTTATATTTTTAATTTATTTATTT
>JAWLFL010000093.1:0-15559 GCA_041685605.1 Cyclobacterium sp.
TTGCGGCAATTATTGTCTGAAATCGAGGGAGTTTTTGTGGTCAATGGAGACCGGCATTGGCAGTATTTTTCCATAGACGATAAAACAGGCCTAAGGGAATTCGGTGCAGGTCCCGTGTCGGATGCGCAGTCAGGGGGCTGGTCAGAAGACGATGTTCGTCCCGAACATCAATTTTTAAGGGTAAAAGGAGGATTTTTGAGCATCAGGCTATCTCATCAGGCTGGTAGACCAAAAATTGAATTCAGACATCACGATGTAGAAGGTGAGGTTATAAATCATGAGGAATTTGAAGCCTAGGGATGTAATCAATTGCACCTGATCAGGTACAGGTTGAACGGAAGTAGAAAAAATACAATTGTGTATTCCCGTTTATCTGGTCAAAAACCGCTACTTATTAGAATAACTATTTCAACGTTCCTCGGTAAATCTAACTTATGGGAATCGATCTTTTAATCAATTGACTATGAAACTGCTTAACATTTGCTTACTGATTTTAATATTGTTTGGCTGCCACAGCGAAAAAAATTGGCCATTATCAGAAGACATGGCCTGGAAGCAGACCTATGTTCCGGTAATCACTGGAAAAGCTACCACCATAGGCCGGCTGGAAATGAATTTAAAAAAGGAGAAAAGCTTTAACGGGATGGGATTGGACCTGGAGTCCGACATAGAAATAGTGGACATTTCCCTTTTTCGGATGATGGATAATGGGCCGGAAAAAATGGGGTCTTTCAATGCTACTGATGGCCAATGGTTGTTGGAGGCAGAAACGGTTTTGCCTGCAGGGAATCAGCAACTCGAAATCGCCATAACTACGGGAAAGGACGCTGATATAAAAGAAAGGATAGATTTAAAGGTGGCTTATGTGGATTTGGCCGGTGAGAGTGTCAGGCCTCAGGGTCAGGAAAACCTTATGCCGTATCGCCTGGCAAAAGGTCTCAGAAACAAGGGAGACGATGGGGTGCATACCTACAGGATTCCAGGTTTAGCGACCAGCAAAGCAGGGACACTGCTGGCGGTTTATGATGTGCGTCGTGAGCAGGGAGCTGATTTGCAGGGAGATATTGACGTAGGCTTAAGCAGGAGTACGGATGGAGGTCAAAACTGGGAACCTATGAAAATCATTATGGATATGGGCGAGTGGGGCGGATTGCCCCAGGATCAAAATGGCATAGGAGATCCTGCCATATTGGTAGATGAAGAGACAGGCACCATCTGGGTAGTGGCTTTATGGTTACATGGAAAACCTAATACGGCCGCATGGAATAGCTCCGGTCCGGGTCTGAAGCCGGAAGAAACAGGGCAGATGATGTTGGCAAAATCTGAGGATGATGGAAAAACCTGGTCTGAACCCATCAATATCACAGAACCGATGAAAGACCCTTCCTGGAATCTTTTTTTCAACGGTCCGGGAAAAGGCATAACCATGAAGAATGGCACCCTGGTTTTTGCCGCTCAGTATAAGGACGCAGATAAAATGCCTTACAGCACCATTATTTACAGTGAAGACCGGGGAAAGTCCTGGAAGGTAGGTACAGGTGCCAAATCCAATACCACGGAGGCTCAGGTGGTGGAGTTGGCTGATGGAAACCTGATGTTAAACATGAGAGACAACAGGGGAGGTTCCCGATCTGTGGCGGTCACGGCGGACATGGGAAAAACCTGGACGGCGCATCCCAGTAGCAGGTCTGCCCTGATTGAGCCAGTATGTATGGCCAGCCTGATCAAATTCAATGAGGAGGTATTGTTTTTCTCTAATCCGGCCTCTACGGAAGCCAGACAGGATATTACCATAAAAACCAGTTTGGACCAGGGAAACAGCTGGCCGGAGGACATGCAGGTGTTGTTGGATCAGGAGAAAAGTGCCGGCTATTCTTGTCTGACTAAGATTGATCGTGATCACATCGGTATCATTTATGAAAGCAGCCAGGTCCATTTGGCTTTTCAGATCATCCCCTTGAAGGATTTGATAAAGGAATAGGGGTGAATTTGTAAAAGAAACCATTTACCGCCCACTCGTTCGGTGTATACCCCATTAATAGAATAAAAATTTAATTGCCTTAAATTTTTCGTATTTTAAGAGTAATATTTATCGAAAAAACCGATTTTCTATAAAATATTACCTAAACCAACATGTTAAAAATTGTATATTTATCATTTATTTTTATACTAATCAGTGGTACTGTATATTCTCAGACTACTCTTAGTGGAAAAGTAAGGGATAAGGCATCTAAAGAGACCCTTCCCGGTGCTTATGTTTTTGTAACTACCACCGAGGGTGATACCTTAAGCACCACGTTCACGAACGAAAATGGTCGCTTTACATTCGATAGACCGCCTCAAAGCAGTCTGGAAATCAAGATCAGTTTTGTGGGTTATGAGGACTTGAGTGAACTAATTGAGAATACTGACAGGAGAAATTTGGGTACCTTTGAATTGGTGGAGGAAGGAAGCTTGCTGGAAACCTATGAGCTGGAAGGCCAGACCATGTCCGGCCAAATGAAAGGAGACACGGTATCCATGAATGCGGCTGCTTACCAGACACGAGGCCAGGCCAGTGCTGGCGAATTGATTCGAAAAATGCCGGGAGTGGTCATGCAGGGAGGTACCATTGAAGTTCAGGGGGAAACCGTGGGGCGTGTTTTGGTAGATGGAGAGCCGTTTTTCGGAGATGACCCGGCCATGGCCATGCAGAATTTACCCGTTGAGGTAATCGACCGGATAGAATTTTTAGATCAACTTAGCGATCAGGCCCAGCTAACAGGTTTTGACGATGGGGAAACCATTAAAACTATCAATATTATCACCAAAAAAGAAAAACGAGGCGGCACATTTGGTCGTGTGTTTGCCGGGTATGGTACGGACGACAATTACCTGGTAGGTGGAAGCGTTAATTTCTTCAATGAAGCGCAACGTATTACCGCCCTTGGATTGAGTAATAATATCAACCAGCAAAACTTTTCTGCTGATGACTTGTCGGGAGCCTTTGGAGGCGATGATAACCGTCGCGGTGGAAGAGGTCGTAGAGGAAATCCCCTTACCACCCGGGAACGGCCAGGCATTACCCATACCAATGCCATTGGATTAAACTTTACTGATAAATTTGATGAAGGAAGGGCCAAAATTACGGGGAGTTATTTTTTCAATGAAAGTAAGAATTTCCTGAACCGAAATTCCTCCCGGGAGTATATTCTACCCAGTGATAGCTTGCAACTTTACGATGAAATCAGAAATAGCGAAAACAACAGCCAGAATCACCGCCTGGACCTTCGACTGGATTACGACATGTCAGAAAAGCATGCCATCATTTGGCGGCCACGTGTAAGGTATGAAAAAGGAAGTGCGTATAGCCTGCTATCGGCCCAAAATTTGTTTAATCCCAGCACTCCCATAAATGAGACTGAAAATACTACTTCGGGAAACAACGAATCGTTTCGGTTTTTAAGTGATTTTACCTACCGGTATAAGTTTAATAAAGAAGGACGAACGCTTTCAGCAAAGTTTGATACGCGTATGGATAATGACAATCGGGATTCCCGGCTGGTGTCTGTCAACCGTGATTTTCAGACCCAAAATTTGGATAGTTTGATTCAAAATTCCCTTAGCGAATCCAGTTCCTTTAATTATGAATTTGAAATCGAATACAGTGAGCCTATCGGAGAGCATTCACAGGCAAGGCTGGAATACGAGGTGGGAAATGACCTGGGCAACACCTTGCAGGAAGTTTCCCAGCGAGAAATGGAATCCACTCTTTTCGAGCTGGACTCGACCCTGTCCAACGAGTTCGAAAACACCTATCTGCAGCATGAGGTCGGTTTGGGGTACCGGTACAATAAGGATAAGATTCGGATTTTCTCTTCATTCGACTATCAAATTTCAATTTTGGATAGTGACAGGGTTTTTCCCGGATTTGAAAATACGAACCGTACCTTCCGGAACTTTGTACCCCGAATGGTATTTATTTATGACCCGAATGAAAACACCAACATCCGGATTTATTACCGCGGAGATACCGATGCCCCATCCGTTAGACAGCTGCAGGATGTCATTGACAACAGCAACCCCATCCAAATATCTACCGGTAACCCGAATTTGGATCAGGAATACGAACATCGGCTCTTTACCCGGATCCGTAAAATAAATCCGGAAACCAATAAGTCATTTTTCATGTATATGGGCGGGCGTATAACGAGTAATTACCTTGGAAATGCGACCTACATTGCCAGTAGGGATACCCTAATTCAGGGAGACGTGCTGCTTCGTCAGGGCGGCCAACTGAATCGGCCGGAAAACCTGGACCAATATTGGGATTTGCGAAGCTATTTTTCATTTGGATTTCCACTCAATTTCATGCAGAGTAATCTGAATCTGAGTGCCAGAGCTGGCATTACCAATCGGCCCGGGCTGATTAATGAACAAACCAACTACAACCGAAATATGTATGTCGGACCTGGAATCGGGATTAGTAGTAATTTAGGAGAACATCTGGATTTTAACCTGTCCACCCGCGGGAATTACAATGTTGTCCGCAGCAGTTTACAGGAAAATCTCAACAACAACTATTACACGCAAAGTACCCGGCTGGATTTATATTGGAATTTCACCGGAGGCTTTTTCTTCAGCACCAATGTGAACAATCAACTATACAAAGGTCTGGGAGAGGAGTTTGACCAATCTGTTTGGCTGATGAACGCCGATCTTGGGTACCGCTTCCCACCGACGGAACAATTTGAACTGAAAATGACCCTATTTGATTTGCTCAATCAAAATACCAGTATTGATAGAAATGTAACCGATGTTTATGTAGAGGATACCCGAACGCAGGTGGTGCAGCAGTTTTTTATGATGACGCTTACCTACAATATCCGGAGTTTTGGTGGCTCAGCGTCGGCATCCCGGATGATGGGTAACTAATGGAGAATAGGAACACCAGTCCTAATGGCATCGTTTGATGGCGAATATTTGTTATATTTATCCTCTAAGTCAGCACCAACAAGAATAAATATTAATATATAAAACCCTCAAAATCATGAACATTACCCTGAAACAAGCTGAAAAAGTAATGGAAGCGGCAAAAAAGAAAGCAGCGGCGATCGATACAAAGATGGATATATGTGTCGTCGATACGGGTGCAAACCTTACGGCATTTGCACGCATGGACGGTGCCTGGCTGGGCTCGGTCGACATCAGTATCAAAAAGGCAAAAACCGCCATCTACTTCACCATGGATACCGAGCAGTTAAGCCCTTTGGTACAGCCCGGAGCCCCTCTGTATAATATAGAACACTCCAATCAGGGCTTGATTACTTTTCCCGGTGGTGTCGTTTTGAAAAATCAAGAGGGGACGATTCTGGGAGCGATCGGTGTTTCCGGAAGCACGGTGGAAGATGATCACCAGGTGGCCAAGGCAGGAGCGGAAGCCTTATAGCCTGTACCAATCGGAACATAACTGATGGAATTACCCTTGCCTTCAGTGAGATGAACTTCAACGTCTTGCTGAAGGCTTTCTGCGGTTTCCGAATGCTGGTATTTTAGGTATGTAGTAGGTGGTTGTTTTTTTGGTTAAAGGAAAAAAATCATTATCTTTTCCAATACAAGTTAACTAAACCCAATTAATAATGACCGATCAGGAGCTTTGTCAGAAGCTTTATGAAGGAGACAAAAAGGCTTTTGATAGCATTTATCAGAAGTACTGGAAACGGCTCTTTTTATATGTTTATAAACTAACCGACGATAGGTACCAAAGTGAGGATATCGTGCAGGAGGTTTTTGTAAAACTTTGGCGGAGAAGGCAGGCCAAAAAGATCAATCAATTGGAAAATTATCTATTTAAATCTGCCAAATATGGTGTTTCCAATCTGATCAGGGACCGGAAGATCAGAATTCCATTGGAGGAGTATGATTCTAATCTTGTGAATGAAGTGAATGCTGACCTGTTGATGGAAGAAAAAGAAACCGAACGCATCATTCGGGATAGTATCAACAGCTTGCCCTCCCGGTGCCAGGAGGTCTTCATTATGAGCAGGGATAATTTTCAGAGCAATCAGAAAATCGCTCACGAATTAAATCTTTCTGTCCGTACGGTAGAAACCCAAATCCACAAGGCTTTGAAATTTATTAAAAAAAACCTTGGGCAAATTTATTTTTGGTAATTCCGTTTTGGGGAAACGATACTTCGAAAAAACCGATTTTTAGGTTTAATATTTAATTTTTATTTCGTATTTATTTATAACATCCATAATTTATTTTATTTTTTTTCAAAAAACCAGTAAAAATATTCAATAGACGTACGTAGTAGTGCTTCCTTTTGTGTCTACCCTTTTAAATAGACCCTTAGGCATGAGTAAACACGTTTTTTTAGAGCTATTGGAAAAGCAGATCCGCGGTCTTACAAGCGAACGTGAAGACCGGCTAATTGATGCCATTTTTGAACGGATGGAACGCAGGGGATTGCATCGGAAGCTGGATGCCACTGAGGAGGAAATCAGGGAAAGCATCAAAGCGAAGATAGAGCTGGAACTGAGGCCTCAAAAGAACTATGAATCGGTATCCAGAATGTTGGCCATAGTGGCAGTGGGCTTCGTTGGAATATTGATGATTGCCTTTGTTTTGCTTCCTACTGAAGATGCCGCTTCTTCTGCTCAAATGGAAGAGCGAATTACCAATGATAGGCAAAAGGCAACCATTACCCTAAGAGATGGCAGCAAAGTGCACCTAAACGTAAGTAGTAAATTGAGTTTTCCGGATCCGTTTGGGTCCGATGAAAGGAAAGTTTCCCTGGAAGGAGAAGCATTCTTTGAAATAGCCCATGATGCGTCCCGTCCTTTTGTAGTTGAAGTAAATGAGGTAGAGACCAAAGTGTTGGGTACCTCATTCAACGTGAATGCCTATCGCGACGATAAAGTGGAGATTGCTGTGGCCAGTGGCAGTGTGGGGGTAAGGGAAAACCATGATATCAGAGAGGCAACGGAGCAATACCTGATATTGAGTCCGAAACAAATGGCGGTAGTGGACAAAATAAACCATAACGTTTCAGTCGAATCCATAGACGTAGACCAGTATATGGCCTGGCGTTCCGAGTCCATCAGTTTTGATTTGCTGCCTTTTGACACGGTAGTGGAGCGACTGGAAGAGGTATATAGCATGGAGATCGAATTGGAGGGCTATAAGGAAGGGGACTGTCTGGTGAGGGCCAACTATGTCAATAGAAGTCTTTACCATGTATTGTATAGCCTTAAAAACGTAGTGGACTTTGAATACGAACCCGGTGAAGGGAGGAACATGAAAATATACTATAAGAGATGTAAATTTTAACCACAAAAGATGCCTATGGAAAAATAACCAGCAATGAATCCGGAGCTGCGGTAACAGCCCCGGACCCTAGCAACGGGTAGTACCCATCAACTATTAACAATAAACATTTAAAATTATGAAAATTAATTTACTAAGGCTAATTGTGTTTTACTCCAAACGAACCTTGAAGTATTTCCTGCTACAGATGCTGCTCATTCAATCCATCATGGCAGAACCCTCCTCCAGTCAAGGCCTGGAGGATTACCAGGTCACGCTAAATGCCCATAACCAAAAACTGGTCCGGGTCCTTTCTCACCTGGAAAAGCAAACCGATTTTGTGTTTGCCTACAACCAGGAAGTAGCCAGGGATGATTCCAGGGTTACCTTAAACATGACCGCAGATCTAAAAACCATTCTTCAAAAACTAACCGAGCAGGTGAATTTTGATTTTAAAAGGGTCAATGAGAATATTTTTGTGACCCGACACAAGGGTAGGGTACCCCATAAACTGACTGATTATCTTTCAAACAACGAAGGGCTTGAGGACATCTGGATTGAAATTACGGGAACCGTGGCGGACGAAGCCGGCCAGCCTATTCCGGGAGCAACCGTCATTGTGGAAGGGACCAACCAGGGAACGGTAACCGATATCGATGGTAATTTCACTATCGATGCCGATGAAGGCGAGGTAATATTGATTTCTTTTATCGGCTATCAATCCCAAAGGATTACCGTCGCCAATCAAACTAATCTGGATATTGTTTTAGAGGAAGACCAGTCTGATCTGGAGGAAGTGGTAGTAGTCGGCTACGGAACCCAGCGAAAAAGCGATCTGACAGGAGCAATATCCTCCGTGTCCAGCGAGGACCTGCAGGAAACACCGGCGGGGAATTTTCTGGAACAATCCCAGGGAAGGCTGGCAGGTGTGGACATCGTCCGGGCCAATGGGTCTCCCGGCTCTCCGGTACAAATCCGTATCCGGGGCAACCGGTCCATCAATGCTTCGAATAATCCGCTGTATGTCATCGATGGTATCCCTACCAGCGCCAATATCAGTGATTTTAACCCCAACGATATTGAATCCATGGAAGTATTAAAAGATGCCAGTGCGGTTGCCATTTATGGTTCCAGAGGTGCGAATGGGGTGGTTTTGATTACCACCAAAAGGGGCAAGACTGGAAAAGCCATCATTAGCTACGATGGGTATTATGGGGTCAAGCAACCCATTCAAGATCTGAATTTGATGAATGGGCAGGAGTTTGCGGCCTATTCCAGAATTGCCAGGGGACATGCAGGAGATGATCCCAGTTTTGACGGCAATTTTCTCGCACCGTTAGAAATCGAAAACCTACAGGCAGGCAGATTTACCGACTGGTTGGATTTAGCAATTCAGTCGGGAAGCCAGCAGGACCATCAGGTGTCTGTAAGTGGCGGAACGGATAAGATAAATTATTACGTATCCGGCTCCTTTTTTAATGAAGACGGCTACATTCCGGGTACCAATTTTGAACGAACTTCGGTCCGAGTGAACCTGGAATCGCAATTGACAGATAAACTTCGATTGGGCCTGAGCGGAACGGTCAGCCTTAGCGAGCGGAACCAGATGTCCAATGCGCCTTACAACAACTCGCTGGGCTATTCCCCACTTGTAGGACCTACGGACGAAGAGGGTAATTTCCTGGCTTTTCCCAATCCCAGGGAAGGATTGCTGGCTAATCCCTTGTTGAATTATCAACCTTATCAGTATGTGGATGAGACCCGCAGGAACCGGATATTCGCTAATATTTTCGCCGAATACCAGTTCAATGACCATTTGAAACTGCGCGTAAATTACGGACCGGACTTTAACATAGCGAGAAGGGGAAGGTATACGGGTAGGCTTGAAGGGAATATTAACCAGGGATCTGTAGAAAACGACCTGGATTTTGCCTATACGCAGGAAAACATTCTCTCTTACGACCGAACTTTTGGCAAACATACATTGAATCTGGTCGGTTTGTTTTCCATTCAGGCCAGTCGATTTGAAGAATCGTCTTTATCTGGGCAAGATATACCCATCGAGAAATCCCTTTTTTATGATTTGGGCAGCTCCTCTACGATCACTGGCATAGGCAGTTCCCTGGGCGATTGGGGCCTGATGTCCTATATGGGGCGTGTCAATTATCGTTTTGATGACAAGTTTCTGTTTACCCTTACGGGTCGGGCAGACGGTTCTTCCCGCCTGGCAGAAGGAAATAAATGGGCCTTTTTTCCGGCGTTTTCTGCAGGCTATATCCTGACAGAAGAGGCGTTTTTACAAGGCAGCCAGGTGTCATTTCTCAAACTTCGTGCTGGCTACGGGGAGGTCGGCAATACCGCCATTGACCCCTTTCAGACCTTGGGCGGCTTGGAACGCACTACCTATATTTTTGGAAGCAATGCTGGATTTGGGTATGGGAATAACCTTATTCCAAATCCTGATTTGAAGTGGGAGATTTCTAAGACGGTAAATGTCGGGTTGGATTTTGGGTTTTTGGAGGACCGTATTAGCGGATCCCTGGAATATTACATCACCAATACCAGTGATTTGCTTCTTGACCGCTTGCTTCCCATTACCTCTGGTTACAATTCAGTATTGCAAAATATTGGAAGTACCCGAAACTCGGGCTGGGAGCTTTCGGCTAATGCTAATGTGCTCAACCGCCCCTCCGGGTTCCGGTGGGATGTGAGCATGAACGTTTTTTCCAACCGCGAACAAATTACGGAGCTGTTTGAAGGTCAAAGTGACGATGTGGGCAATCAGTGGTTTATCGGCGAGCCGGTCAATGTTTTTTATAGTTTTGATCAGGCGGGTATCTGGCAGACTGACGAGGCAGACCTGGCAGCTGACTTTGGACAGCAGCCTGGAGATATTCGCATCAATGATGTGAATGGAAGGGATGAGGACGGCGAACTGACCAAGCAACCGGACGGAAATATCAATGCGGACGACCGAAAAGTCCTGGGCTCTACGGTACCCAACTGGTCAGGAGGTTTGACCAATCGGATATCCTTTAAGGGGTTCGACCTATCGGTACTAGTACATGCGCGGATGGGCCAAATGCTTAGAAGTGACTACCATAGTTTGGGCGGAAACAACTGGCAGGGAAGGTATAATGCCATCAATATGGATTATTGGACAACTGACAATCCAAGCAATGCTATCCCGAGACCCAATGCAGGAGAGGCACCACTCTATTCGGATGCAGTGCGGTATTTTGATGGATCCTACATTAAGATCCGGAACATTGCGCTCGGATACAATTTCGATGCAAATTGGATCAGTAAATTGGGCATGAGCTCTGCCAGGATTTATTCCACGGTAAACAATGCATTTATTTTTTCACCTTATTCAACGGTAGATCCGGAAACGTCCAATGGCATTGTTGGAGGGGGAAGCCCCCTTACCACGGCTACGTACATTTTTGGTTTGAATCTGAAATTTTAAATTGTTCCTGAAATGAAAAATATAGCAATAATACTCGGACTAACGCTTTTACTTGGTTTAAGCGCTTGTGAGGAGGTCCTGATCGAGGATCCGGTAAGTCTGGCCACAGCAGATGGATATTATGTCACCGCAGCAGGTATCGAGGATGGCCTCAAAGCTTCCTATACCAGATTGAGGAATTTTTACGGGCAGCAAAATGGCTTTTTCCTGACCGTTACCGGCACCGATATCTTTACCAATGGTTTTGGCGGCATTGCCAATAACCCACACATTAATAATTATTCTCCCAATTTTCTGGGAACCAGTGGAACGGTAACGAATATTTGGAATAACCTTTATATAGGCGTAAACCAATGCAATACAGTGGTTAACAGGGTTCAGGATGCCACCGGATTATCTGAACAAAGAAAGGCAGAAATCGAAGGCGAAGCGCGTTTCCTGAGAGGCTTGTATTATTTCCACCTGGTACAACAATGGGGAGATGTGCATTTTTCCCTGGATGAAACGGCAGGGGTGGAAACCGAAGCCAACAGGACTCCGGTAAATACCATTTATGAAAATGGCATTCTTCCGGACCTGGAATTCGCCGTTGCCAATTTACCCGAAAGTGCGTCCGAACCCGGAAGGGCCTACAAGGCAGCAGCTGAGGGATTGCTGGCCAGGGTTCAGTTGACCCGAGGAAATTGGGAAGAAGCAGAAAGGTTGGCCGCCAATGTCATCAACAATTACAGTTTTGATTTGGTGACCCCATACGGTGACTTGTGGGATATTAATAATGAGGATAATAGTGAATTTATCTGGACGGTACAGTTTGCCGATGACCCCTTGCTAAATGGACCGGGCAATTCCGGCCACCTGTATTTTATATTTGATTATACCTTTAATCCTACCATGGTCCGGGATACGGAGAATGGCAGGCCATTTCAGCGGTTTTTGCCTACCAATTATCTTTTTAGCCTGTATGACCGGGAAAAAGATGCCCGCTGGAATGGGTCTTTCAAGACCGTTTGGTATGCCAATATTTCAGGGGAAATCAACGGCCATCAGGTAAACCCGGGTGACACGGCCATTCACATCGTCATGGAGCCGGTTCCGGACGAAGTAAAACAGGCGGCCCCGTACTGGATCATCGATTACAAAGGCAACTGGATAGGAGATGTCAGCGCTTATCAGGAAATCGGCACCAATCAGCGTAGAAATTACCCTTCTTTATTGAAGTTTCTGGATCCCCTGAGACCCAGCATCAACGAAACAGCGGGAAGACGAGACTTTCCGGTGATAAGGTTGGCGGAAATGTACCTGATTGCTTGCGAAGCGGCCTGGAGACAGAATGACAATGCTGGTGCCGCTGACTATATTAATGTGCTGAGGACCCGCGCCGCCCTTCCTGGTATGGAGGACGAAATGCAGGTGGCTCCCGGAGACATTGATCTGGATTTTATACTGGAAGAAAGAGCCCGGGAATTGATCGGCGAAAAGCACCGCTGGTATGACCTGAAGCGTACCGGGACCCTGTTGGAAAGGGTGCGGCAGTACAATTTGGATGCTGCTCCCAATATCCAGGACATGCACCTGGTTAGGCCAATCCCCCAGACCCAAATTGACCGGGTAGGTAATCCGGGAGAATTTTCCCAAAATCCCGGTTATTGATGATCCCTAACAACCACAAACCTGTCCCGTTTTTGTTGCTATTCAACCAACAACAAATGCTGATTAATTGGAACCTGACAGGTTTTTACCCTTTCTATTGAATTTAGGGTCATGCGGCGGAATTAAGGTAAACAATGGAGGACCCCGGTACATTATCCGGGGCCTCTTTATATTAAACGCCATGAGACATCCATTTCGAGGCAAAGGAAAACCATACCTATTTTCACAACCATCCTATCCATCATTTCCAATGAAAAGCCAACCAACATATCTAATTTCAGGTTTGCTGTACCTGACGCTAAGCTGTCAAACGCCTGGTGAAACCCAGGTAGATGAGAGACCTAATATTGTCATCATTATGGCAGATGATATGGGGTATTCCGATCTGGGATGCTACGGGTCCGAAATCGCTACGCCAAACCTGGATGGCCTCGCAAAAGATGGTCTAATGTTCCAGCGGTTTTACAATGCCGCAAGGTGCTGCCCGACCAGAGCCTCCCTGCTGACGGGCTTGTATCCGCACGAGGCAGGAATGGGAGGGATGGTCAGTTCGGTGTCCAGCGACCCGGAACCCGGCCCTTACCAGGGTTTTCTGAATAAGGAATCCATTACGATTGCGGAAGTACTTGGGGAAGCCGGCTACACTACCTATATGTCCGGAAAATGGCATGTCGGCGAGAAGAAGGAGCATTGGCCCAGAACACGGGGTTTTGACCGGTATTTCGGATTGATAAGTGGCGGCAGTAGCTATTTTGAGCTGGACAAGGGCTCTGAACGCCTGCGGCAAATGGCTCTGGACGACGACCCCTGGGAGCCTCCCAAAGATGACTTTTACATGACGGATGCCTTTTCAGATCATGCTGTCCAATTTGTTCGGGAGCATGGGGAAAGCAAACCCGGGAAGCCCTTTCTACTTTATCTTGCCTATACGGCACCCCACTGGCCCCTGCACGCCTTACCGGAAGATATTCGAAAGTACGAAGGCCGGTATGCGATCGGCTGGGATTCTCTACGGGAGGAGCGGTACGGAAGGCAGCTTCGCCTGGGGGTACTAGACCCTGATTTCCGTCTCACGCCAAGAGAAGAGGGAGTTTCTTCCTGGGAAGCAGCGGCAGATAAAGCCGACTGGGCAAAGCGAATGGAGGTTCATGCCGCCATGGTGGACCGGATGGATCAGGGAATTGGAAAGTTGGTCCGGGAGTTAAAAGCAAATGGAATGTATGACAACACGCTAATCGTTTTCCTATCCGATAATGGGGCCTCTCCTGAAAGTATTGCCGGAAGGAACATGCATGACCCCAATTCCGAAATAGGCTACCCTGGTTCTTATGTTGCCTTTAAGAGACCCTGGGCCATCGCTTCCAATACACCGTTCAGAAGATACAAACGATGGCTGGAAGAGGGAGGGATGACCACTCCGATGATTGCTCATTGGCCCAATGGAATCACACAAAAAGGAATTACCAAAGAAACGGGTCATGCGGTGGATATCATGGCCACCTGCTTAGAATTAGGCAACACCGCGTATCCGGAGCGCTATCAGGGAAACCAACTAAAACCGCTGCGTGGGAAAAGTCTCGTACCTGTTTTTAAAGGGGAGCAAATGGAGCAAAACCGGGAGTTGTTTTGGGAGCATTTTGGGCATCAGGCCATGCGAAAAGGGAAATGGAAAATCATTTCCAAAGCTCCCGAATTTGATTGGGAATTATTTGATCTGGCTGAAGATCCAACTGAACTCAACGAAATTGGTGCAGAGAACCCGGAAATCCTGGAGGAGATGATCAATAAATATGCTGACTGGGCAAGTCAGGTAGGGGTCAGATAGAAAATCAATGCTGATTTAGGACTACCATTTAACCTGAGTTAAAATATGCTTTAGTTTGATTTGTTGCTTTCACATATCCTTGAGCAAATAGGTTCTTGCTTGGGAGAAGAGGCACTTGAAGCTCTATCCAAATCCTATTTTCAGTGGCTCTCCTTTGAGAGAATGGGAGCCTGGCGATGTAATTACGTGGCCAGACATTCGTGAAAAAACAAAATCCCTCTTTCTCAAAGGGGAAAGGGGGATTTAGGGACGAAAATGTATCCAATAAAATGAATATTCTGCCCACGTTTGATACCACGCTGCTAAAGCAGTGGGGTTTAATAGCCAATTAAGGTATAAAGCGCATACAGATCACAGGATTTTTATTTAAATTTAACATCGGTATCAGCAAGCCAGGCATATAGCCGGATCAGGGGAGATTTGGCCTGAATTTAGGTTTCATCTGAGAAAATACCTTAAACCGATCGGTAAATGGTAAAATTTTAAGATCCCGTTTGCTCAATATGTCTAATACACCCAATTTAAACCAAATTATCCATGAAAAAAGCTAACAGAAGGGGATTTTTCAAGAAAACGGGGATAGGCCTGCTTTCCCTGATGGCCATTCCAAAACTCCTTGCCCATCCCCTCCATAAATTCCTTAATCTGGTTTCAAGATCCGCTACCGGTGTTTTTTTTACCAATGGATTTAAAATGGCTGAGGTAGGACAAGAATCCGCCATGCTCTGGACCCGGCTCTGTGGACAGGAATTTCCGCAGCCGGTACGTCATCAGCGGGAGGAAAAAGTATTCCGGCACCCCATAGGTTTTGATGAGGAGCAGCCGGTAGCTGAAATGGATGGAGCGGTAATGGGTTCCCCGGGCCGGGTCAGGGCAAAGGTCTCCACCAAAAGTGGTCGATCAGTTTATATTTCTTCCTGGCAGACGGCGGAGTCTGCAGCTGATTTTACCGTAAAAATTCCCGTAAAGGGTCTTGAGCCAAATACCGCCTATCAGGTGGAATGGGAGGCGAAACCATTGGAGACCGAAACCATCAGAAAAGAAAGCGGCAGTTTTCGTACCCCGGCTTCCGAAACAGATCCGGTGCCGGTATTTTTCACCACCTCTACTTGCCAGTATTTCTGGAGTTTTGATGATGAGCGCAGGGGATTTCAGACATACGATAGCATGCGAAGGTTAGCACCTGATTTTTTTATCCATACCGGAGATTACATCTATTACGATAAGCCGGGACCGCTGGCCAAAAACCTGGAAAAGGCCCGGCATAAATGGCATGCCATGGACGGATGGCTCTCCTTACGGGATTTCTACAAGGAAGTGCCGGT
>JAWLFL010000094.1:0-15559 GCA_041685605.1 Cyclobacterium sp.
AGGGCAGGTATCCGGTTTTTGATCGGTTCTGGCTCCTGACTCACTAAATTTTAGCCCCGTATTCTAAGATTTTCTTGTACTGGCAAATCCTGACGAGACGAATGTATTTCGCCCCTAAAGGGCTTGGGAGGCCGGAATCGAGGCTATTTATCACAGGGCTACACCCTGTGCTGCGGTGTTTCGCGCTTTCAGCGCTTGGGTTTTTCTACAGAGATGGTATTCGTTACTGTTAAATGGGCAGCTATCTGGTTTTAGCGCGGGTCTGGCAGCTAACTCAATTAATGCTAGCACTGAAAGTGCGTCATATCCTAGCGATGGGTGCAGCCCGTCGTGGCGATGGCATCATTGTTTTGGTAAGCCCTGCAGGGGCGAGATATTTTCTCTTGCCTGGCCTATCGAATGCCGAATTTTCCATGACTTGCCCCTCGAAAACAAAGCCAGCAACGGGCGGTACAACGTTTAGTTTATCAATTGGGAACGGTATAAAAAGGAGTAGGTAGTACGCATGATCCCCCTCATAAATCTTTCTTGTTAAACCAACGGATGGAAACCGAAAAAGGAATCAGTGCCCACAGGAGCAGTAGCCCTAACACCAAACCCTTTCCCCAGGTTTCGGAAAACACCATTTGGAAAACGGCACCACTGTAACCCATAAGGGCCGCGGCATCGGTCTGCATCAGGACCAGGATCCTGCCCAGATCCAGAGGGTTTAAAAAACTAATGTACAAGACCAGCTTTTCAATGGGGTATTCGTTGAAATTGTACATCAGCAGTAATACCAGACCGTCAAACAGCAATACAAAATAGACCCAAATCAACAAAGAAAAACCCATGCCCTTCGTTCGATCGGATGCCCAAATCGCCATCAACAAAGCCAATCCGATGAAAATGAGATTCCACAGGCTCCCGGTGAGCAACAAAAGGAGTCCTACCCCACCCACGTCGGAAAAATAAAGCGGTAACCCCAGTCCCACCAAATAGGCCCCGGTTAGTACCAGCGATAAACTGATATAAAAAGAGATCAGCAAGGTACTCCTTGCCAGCGGTTGCGCATGAAGCAACAACAAAAACTCGTACATATTGTAAAAGTAGATAATCGAAAAGACCAGGCAGACCAAGGGAACGACCAAAATACTGATATTCAATAAAGCCAGTAGGGTCTTTTCGCCTTGTCCCTGAAGGCTAATCAGTCCAAAACCCGTAACCCAGAGAAAAAGTAGGTAAAAGATTATGGTTTTGTTTTTGACCAGGTCGGTAGCCAAAAATTGAATGATTTTACCCATGGCTCGTTTGTTTTCGTAAAAAGGTCGCAATCATCGCATTCAGTCTGTTTTCGGAAGTTTCTGCCTGCAATTCCGCCAATTGCTTATCAAAGAGTACCCTTCCCTCCATCAAATAAACCAACCTGCTGGCGATGTCGTCCAGGTCATTCAGCACATGAGAAGTAATGAGTACCAACTTGTTTTCCTGATGGATGGTCTTCCGTAATTTTTCTTTCAGCATTTCATTCGACACGGGGTCCAGCCCGGCAGTGGGTTCGTCTAAGATCAACACATCCGGATGGAACAGAAAGGCCAGGGCTGCACTTACCTTTTGACGCATTCCGCCTGACAACAGCCCCATTTTTTTCGGATACAGCGCCTCTATTTCAAAGGCCTCAAAAAGATCCGTATCGTAGTTGGACACTTCCGTACGGATGGATTTCATCAGCATAAAAAGTTCCTTTACCCTCATCTGCTCTGGAAACCGGGATATTTGTGGCATGTATCCGATACTTTTTCGGTAGGCACTTTGCCCGAAAATATCCTGTCCATTAAATTGAATCTGATCTTGCCGGATGGTATTTAGGCCCAGCAAACACTTAATTAAGGTGGTTTTGCCGGAGCCGTTTGGGCCAATCAGGGCCAGACCTTCCCCTGCCGAAAAATGAAGATCAATCCCCTTCAGCACCTCCTGCCTGCCAAACCTTTTGTGCAATTGTTTAATCGAAATCATAGGGATAGGGACTTATTTGCGGTTGCGAATCGATCAGTTGTTCTGGAATAAACTGAGGAAACATGCGCTCTGCTACCTCCAGGCTGCTGACTAGAAAACTGTGCAATAACATGTGGGCTGCAGGAACTTTATCTGTAATCAAGGCAAAAAGATTCACCGGCCGGTGAGGCAAATCCCCCACTCCGTCTTTGTCCAGATCATAACCGGAATACTGGCTCCAGTAATTGCCTTCAAAATGGTTTAAATTTGATTTTGAGTTGGTCAATACTTCGAAGGTATTTCCAATAAAATTATTTTCTATAATCCGATTATCCATGCAATTTCCTTTTATGTCCATGGCCTTCCCATTGTTTTGCAACAGGTTTTGAGAAAGAACCAGGCGATTAGCTCCCTCGGCATAAATGCCCACTGTATTGGACTGAAAACGATTGCCACTAATGGTGCCGTCTGAAATTTCTTTCAATAACAAGCCGTAGCTGGCTCCTCCCCAGTTGTCCAAAAATTCATTGTTTTCCATGCTTATTCGATTGCTAAACATGACGGCCACTCCGGAGCCATTATTTTGAAACACATTATTTTCGTAGGTATCATCGTTGGAAAACATGAAATGCAGCCCATAACGCATGTTATCCCTGCTTTGATTGAAGGCGATGTAACTTTCGTCCACAAACTCGAAATAGATGCCATCCCGGTGATGACTCAGGGTATTGTGGGTTACGCGGATTCGATTTCCCTGCCAGATATGGATGGCATTTCCGGCTCGTGATTCCTCTTCCGCTGCTCCCCTGATGGTGTTTCCATCCACCAGGCATTCATTGGATTTTTGAAGGTAAATTCCGAAAAAGGTATTCAGTAGGTGATTGTTCCTGATCGTTACGTTTGAAACCCGGTTTAAACGTATGGCCGCCCGGTCCTTTAGGTAACTTACGCCCACATTTTTCAGGGTAAGGTTTTCCAGGCTCACATCGTCTGAAACGATGACGAAAATTTCATCTCCCATTTGTCCGTCTACAATGGCCCCTTCCTCTCCCAACAAAACAAGTGGCTTGTTTACTACTATCGTATTTTCCCGGTAGATCCCCTTTTTTAACACCAGGGTATCATAGGGAGTAGCTTGCAAGATCGCGTCCGAAATGACCGTACCCTCCCCCGGATATAAATCGATGATTTTTGCATTCCCCCAGCAGGGAATCAGGGCCATTAGGCATAATATAAAGGGTTTCCATCCACTCATATTCGGATTAGGGATTCAAAGGTGCAAACAACTCTTTCTCTTTCAGCTCTTCCCAGGATATCAACTCATTTCCTATGGCATTTTGGGCTTGGCGAAAAGCAGCGAGGTTTCCTCCCATCGGACTGCGATACGAGGAGTCTATTTCAAAGGACAATTCACGGACATCGATCAACTTCTTTGGTTCATCATAAGCAATAGCCAACGTATGGCCGAACTCCATGGAGGCATGCTGTTGCACGTAGGGAACCAGGCATTCTACCGCATCGAACTTATAGATCCTGCCTTTGGTAGTGACCAGTTCTCCTCCAAACCTCGGGTCCATAATTTTCATCTTGCAATGGGCACAGTGATCTTCTCCAAATTTAATGGGTTCGGGTGAGACGCTGCAAGATTGGATCAGCAGGACACAGCCAGGTAGAAAGAAGCTTCGAAGAAATCTATTCATTGCATTTTATTGAATTTCCATTTGGTCCAAAAGGAAGCAAAGCCTAGAAGTACGGCCAGACCTAATCCAAGACCTCCAAAATGGGGATAAGATTTGACATAGAAATTAAGAAGGTCTTTTTCTCCAAGCAAGGGCGGCATGTAACTCATACCCGGGACTTTAATAGGAGCCTTGGGATCCAGGTTATGGCCATAATCGTAGAGCCAAAGGTAAAAATCATAAATACCCAGGGCTCCCAGGATAGCCAGAAGCAAAAACCAAAACCCATAATACCATACCTTGTTGATCCAAATTCCAAGAAGTCCCAATGCCATCATGGCATAAGCTACAAAGGGAAAATACTTTAGTTCAGGTATGGATTCAGGATGGATGGCCTGCATGCCAATATAGTGGTTTAGAATATTGATATTTTTCACAATATGCTTGTCACTGCCCGAAACCTTGTTGATCCAGATATGCATTTGCAGGCCTCCCGGAAACTGAGCGGCCTCTAGGGTGATTTGCCATAAAGGGAATACAAATACCCCTGCCAGCGCAATAACTGCAGCAAGCTGAAACCACCTGGAAGTGGATGAATTTGGTCTAAGCTCCATAATAAGGGATTTATGGGGGAAGATAAAGCTACCGGAGATTCCGGTAGCTTTGGATGGATTTTTACTGGTTATTAGCTAATTTTCGTGCATTTTCCTGAAACTCAAGGGCAGCTTCTTCATCGTTGTGCAATTCTTCATTAAGACCCCATTTCAGCGGCACATCCGACCCCTGGGGAGAAACCCTGACGTATCCGGACATTTCCTGGTGCAGGGCAGAACAGAAGTCTGTGCAATAGAAGGCAAAAACCCCCGGACGTTTGGGCTCCCACAGAAGGGTGCGTGTTTGTCCCGGCATGACCAGGAGTTCCGCATTGGTAGCCCCCTGTATGGCCAGCCCGTGCGGCACGTCCCAGTCCTGTTCCAAATTGGTCAGGTGAAAATAAACCTGATCGCCTAACTTTATACCTTCAATGTTGTCCGGAGCCAAATGACTTCGGATAGCCGTCATGTACACGTGGACTTCATTCCCATCTCTCTCCACTCTGGATCGACTCTCGCCCATAGTAGCATGGGGATGCGTATTACTCTCTATGTCGAAGAATTTGACCGAGTTAGGCTGGATTTTATCCGCCGCAATAGCTTGCGCATAATGCGGTTCGGCCTTGGTAGGGAAATCCAGGATCAACTTCATTTTGTCACCGCTAATATCAAATAGCTGGGCTGAGTGCGCTAGTTCTGGTCCGGTAGGTAAATACCGGTCTTTGGTGATTTTATTCATTGCCACCAGGTATTTGCCATCCGGATTTCTGGTTTCTCCTCCGGGAATTACCAGGTGTCCGGGAGAGTAAAAAGTGGGTTGCCGGTCCAAAATCTCCTTGCTTTCCACATCCCATTTTACTACCTCAGAAGAAATAAAGAAAGTGGTATAGGCATTTCCCCGACCATCAAATTCGGTATGCAATGGTCCCAAGCCTGGCTTTTCTACAATCCCATGAAGGGCCGCCTCGTAGTTGATAATGGGAATTCCATCAAACTCCCCGTCAAAATTTTCTTCCTCGATGGCTTTCATTATTTTACTGAAGGAATAGACGGACATATCAGCCGATAGCTTTCCGTTGCCCACAATGTATTCACCGGTAGGGTCTACATCGCAGCCGTGAGGGGATTTGGGAACCGGGATAAAATACACCATATCCGGACATTCTTTTGGATCCAGGATTCGGGTGCTGCTTCTTTCCGTTGAATTCACAATCCCTGATCCCTCATCCATCAGGTTGTGGAAGTAGGAAGTTTCCCGTTCCGTAAATTTACCCTGTTCCAGGTATTCCTCTGCCTTTTTCCAGTTAATAACGGCCATCAGGTCTTTATCTTTTTGGGAGGCATTTACTTCCAGCAGGGTATGCTCCTGCTCCGAATTGTAGGTAGTCACAAAACTCCATCCATGGGAGACGGCCTTTCCATTTCGCGCCAGGTCATAATTAAATCCCGGCATCTCTATCTGGAAGGCCAAATCCATATGTCCGTGTTCCGGGTCTACGGTCACGTAGTTGATCAATCCCTTGAAATTCTCTTTATAGGTATCGATAGGCACATCCTTTTGCGGTATCGGCACGCTAAAGCGGGTACCAGAAACCAGATACTCAGAGTTTTCCGTAATAAACGGCGCGCAGTGCAGCCCTGCCACATCCGGAATTTCCAGTATTTCGACCGTTTCAAAGGTCGTTAAATCAATTCGGGCTATCCTTGGGGTATTGTTTCCATTCACAAAGAGCCATCGACCGTCGAATTCTCCTTCCGTCTGTGAAAGTTCGATGTGGTGGGAATCATCCCAGGGAACGAAACCATAGGATGTGTTGAACATGGGCTTGGTTTCCTCACTATATCCGTATCCATTTTCCGGGTATTGGGAGAATACCGGTATTTCTTTCAAAAGCCTTCCTGAGGGCAGGCCGTAAGCCGTAATCTGTCCGCTGTATCCCCCGGACATAAACGCATAATACTCATCGTACTCACCGGGAGCCACATAGGCTTGCTGGGCAGCATCCCCTTCCATCATTTGGCTGGTATCTGAACCGCCACAAGAATACAGTAGTGCCGAAGCAGCTGTAACCATTTTTAGAGATTTCGTAATCATAGGTGTTTGGGTTAGGATTTAGGAATTAAATAGCCTGGTCTTTTTGACCGACCGTTTCCATATCGTTGTGACGGAAATATTCCAGAATTTTCCTGGCATCATCCGGTTTGATATTTTGATTGGGCATGCGGGTCATGCATTCTTCCAATAACTTCTGGGCGGTGGGATCCTGATCTAGCATGGCATCCACATTGGTGATCATATTCATGATCCACTCCGGTTTCCTACGATTGGTTACCCCCTGAAAACCGGGGCCGACTACACGCTGATCGGTCAGCTTATGACAAGCCGAACATTTCAAATCGTAAATGGCTTGTCCACGTTCTATCCATTCATCGTTAAGCGGATCTGAAACTTCCACCTCCGTAAATTCGCCAACCCCTTTACCCATTTTAATGGTCTCGGGTTCCTCCTTTTCAGCAGTTTGAGTAGAGGCTTCCTCACCTTGACTTTGGGAGGTCTCCCCCCCTCCACAGGAAAAAACCAGTAGGAGCGGAACCGCATAAATTAGTTTTTGGAAATGTTTCATTGTTTGCTGGATTTAAGTTAATGATGCTTTTTGAAATTGTTCAGGTATAAACGGTTACTTATTATACATAAATATACTTTTTTTCGGTGTTAAAATAAATTAATTTAAATTTTTTCAGTCCATATATAATTATTCCGATAAATAAAAAGCAGGAAGTAATGAAAAGCCCCTCGTAAAACCATGGCAGTCTTCCCCACTCTTGCCAGTAAAAAAAGCCTTGCAAAAACAGATACCCTTCCGAACCTATAAAACCCAGGTAAAAGAACAGGATGCTGCCTTTCATCCAGCCTGTATCTTTTTCTCCATCCTTTCGGGGGTATAACGCAAAGAGCAGGTAGGCGGAAAACAGACCCAACATGTTGAGATGAATGAAGCCAATGATGATCGGTCGCAGGACCACTGCCATTTCTGCCAGATATGGGAAAACCAACAATAGCTCAAACAAGACCCGGATTCCAACGACTAGTATTGCCAACTTCGCAAAAGGCCACGTACTTAGTTGCTTTGGCAGGTAGCTACCTTCTTTTATTAAATGATATAAAATCACCATACCCACTAAACCTTGCAGCAGCGCGCCAAGCCCATGGATCAGGTAAGCCCAATAGGACTCATACGCCCAAAAAATTACCAGGGAGAAGGTTAAAATCTGGCTGCCGAGTAAAATGCGGTAGATAAGATGAAAATGATCTGTAAGCCAGGTACCGTTTTGCAGGTGTTTTACCAACAATGCCAGTAAAGTGAAAAGCAACCAGCCGTTAAATTGGAAATGCAGGTAAAATTGGATGGCTATCTGATAAAGCAAGCTGGCCTTTCCCCCCGTCGCCATTATCGCAGCCAGTGCCCAAACCCCCACGGTTGATAACACCAGAAAGACCAAGGCCGTCTTTAACAACAGCGTTACCTGGGGATTGGACCGATCATGATCTTTCCATACCTGAAAAACCATCAGGTAACTACTAAAAATGTGCAGCGCGGCAAAGAAAATAGAAAATCCAGCATATCCTTGAATTGGGAACGCAATCGCCATCCCCAAAACAGCAAATTGGGTGGTCCAAAAAAGAATGGCGTAAATGGCCTTCCGGGATTTATCCTCTGGAATCAACTGTCTGTGGATTAACAAAAAGAACCCCAGGTAAAGCCAGCCCAGCAGCGCCACATGCGAATGGCCATGAAGCATGTTCCGGTAATCCATCCAACTGATTTCCCAGACAAATGCAGCACGAAGCAACCCACCGAAAACAGCAGCAACCAAAAAATTGAGTAAAACGACCAAAACCCAGGATTTCCTCATTGATTTGTCATTAAATGGAAAAATAATCCCACCTCCACATAGCTTTCCGAATATTTCATATTTTACAATACCAATTAGGAAAATACGATTGAAAAACAAAATTACATATAATTTTCGGATATTTTTATCCTTTTTATAAAAACGATGGTGTTGGGCCTCCTGAATTTATTTTTTTCGGGATGGATTCCCTTTCCGTAGCTACTTCATTTTAAAGCAGCTATTTCAATATTAATTAAATAAGGAAATTGGAGATTTCAGAATAATTTTATCCAATCGGATGAATGTGATTCTCCTGGTAATAGGCAATTTTCAACTGAAACATTTGGGCCATTTTCTCCGCCCTCCACTGTGCTTCATCCGCCTTCTCTCCTGTAAAGTTGTCCTTCAGTGTCTCCTGGAATAACTGCAACCAGCGCTGAAAATGCTCCTTCCCAATCGGCATGGTCGCATGGGGCGAAAAGGGACTTCCATGATAGGTATGTTCCTGAAGCAATACTGTCTGCCAAAACCGATACATTTTCCCTAAATGGGCATCCCAACTATCTCCAATCCGTTTTTCAAAAACCGGTCCTAACAACGGGTCCCTTCGAACGTTATCGTAAAAAGTGTCCACCAATTCCCGGATCTCCGCAATCGTTTCAATTTCCTTCTTCACTACCATCTGCAACCTATTTATATATATACAACATCAGGAATTCAGTACGCGGCTCAGCGTGGCCTTCCCGGAGGCTACTTCGCTGGCCACCTCCTTCAATGACTTTTCAGACAAAAGCCGGGTAAGCCCATCCCGGATGGCCTTGTAGTCCTCATGTATGGGACAAGGGTGATTTTCCGAACAGTGCTTCAATCCCAACCCGCAACCATTAAACAGCTTATCTCCATCAATGGCAATCACCAGGTCCAATAAGCGCATGTTTTCCTGGTCCTCGTCAATGTAAAACCCGCCATTCGGTCCTTTAGTAGAACTAACCAAGTTTTGTTTTGCCAGGGATTGCAATATTTTAGCCGTGAAATATTCCGGAGCGTCTATTTCTTTGCAAATATCTTTTACCCCCAATTTGATTCCCCTTTTATTTTGGGACCAGATATAGATCACTGCCCTGATTCCGTATTCACAAGCTTTTGAAAACATTTATATAGTACTTTATTCTAAAATTCATTTTCCCATTACTCTTCCGACGCCCGATAGCTTTCAGATATCTTCACTTCCAGCAACTTTAGTTGGCCCGCTAAAAGAACCTTTCATGCTTTTTTCCGGTAAATTATCCGAATCAAAGTTAATGGGAATATTTTGTAAATAAAATACTTTTTTGTCTTTTTTATTAAAAATTCAACTTTTTAGGACCGTTAGAGAGGGTTTTCATGATTTTGAAGGTCATTATTTAGTCAATTTGCTTCTAGCTTGCGGATGGTCTATCCATATAGATGGAAATTTGCTTGTCACGTTTTAGGTGCTTCCTTTCGCCATCTGAAATAAAAAATGAACCCCATACTTAGAAAAATACCAAGAATAGAAAAGCCATTTACGGTACCAAAAAGGTACCTCCAATGAGACCAACCTGCCCAGGCTGATGTAATTCTGCCTATCAAACTGAGTTGAAATACAGCCCATCCCCACCACAAAAAGGGGTGAAACAAATCGACCCGAACCTGAAAGACTGCCGGAAAAATGATCGGGGCATGTGCCCAAATCATGGAAAAAGCAAACCCGAGAAAAAAGGTATGCACATACAAATCGTAATGGAGGGGATGATTAGCCAAAAACAGCAACACCAGGCCATGAAGTACCAGCCAGGCAAAGCCCACCAAAAGGCCAATTCCGATATAACGAAACTTCCCTGCTTTTTTAACCCCAAACCGGGCCATGTCATACCGCAATAACCAGAGACCTGCTCCGATGCCTGAGATTCCCATAACCATCCGCCCCCATTGATGAAAAGGAAGCAATAAACCCAGCCCATAGCCAGCAAGTATCAGATAAAATAGTTGGTAAATGCCTGAGGGAATAGGCATATACCGGCTTAATTCGAGCCTTTCACCAACGATGGTGAAAAACAGAAATGCCATCCACCAGCCTGCAGACAGCGCTACAAAACCAGTGTAGAGATAGATGAAGTTTCCCAACATCCAACAAGCCGTTCCAAAAGCTATCAAATAGGCGTGTATATGTGGTGTTTTGAGCGTCTGCAAGTACATCATACCTACCAGACCCAAACTGGCGATAACTAATAAAACAGCCCCTATGCCGTACAGTCCGCCCAAAAACAAGGGGATGGACAAACCACTCAGCACAGGGACCATTAACCAAACAGCCTTTTTCATGACCACACTCCGCTCCAGCGAAATTAGCGTTCCAAAAAATCCGCCTATCATTAAAACTCCGTGATGCGCAGCCGGCATTTGAGCAGCAAAACCTTCAAAACCAAGCCTCAACCATCCACCTAAAAGCCCGGTAAAAAGACCGCCTATTACAAGCGGCAATACGAATGCAGGTGCTATTCTTTTCATTTTAGTTACATTTACGCCAAGGAAGAAACCTTCTCAGCTGCTGAAATTGCCTTGGGAAATAAAATGTTGTTTTCCAGGAAGTAATTTAATTTGACAATGCCTGCTTTCTAAGGAAATTTAATTGTGGGAAAAAACAGTGCGTTAATAGTTCAAAGTTACCCTTTTTCCCCTAAATACCGGACATTTTTATCCTTTTTTATTTACACGTGCAATACCCTTTTATCCAACTACTTATGATATAATTAGAAATTCAAATTCCTCTTAAGTCAAAATATAGGGACTAAGCAGAACTTATCATGTACTGACATCTGTTGTATAAACACATTTTTGGCCTGCATCTCTTAAAAATCAAAAGGTGTTTGGCATGAAAACAGCTAAGCTTATAAGGAAATTTAAATACTAACTAATCCATAAAAATGAAAACTACTCCCCTATTAGATAATTGGACCATGGCGGATATGGAACTTCGCAATCGGGTAATAATGGCACCCATGACCCGGAGCCGTGCTGATAATCCGGAAAAGGCTCCCACTGATCTGCATGTCAGCTACTACCGCCAGCGGGCCACTGCCGGACTGATCATTACCGAAGGATCTCAAATTTCACCAAGGGCGGTGGGTTATATCAATACACCCGGCATCCATACGTCCAAACAGGTGGAAGGCTGGAAAAAGGTCACCCAGGCGGTACATGAAGAAGGCGGCAAGATATTTATCCAACTGTGGCACGTAGGAAGGATCTCCCATCCGGATTTCCATGGGGGAGAGCTGCCGCTTGCACCCTCTCCTATTAATCCTGAATCCAAAGCGTTTACTCCCGAAGGCTTTAAAGAAACGGTCACACCCAAAGAAATGAGCCGGGAGGAGATCAAGCAAACCATTTCTGACTTTCGCAATGCGGCCAAAAACGCTTGGGAAGCTGGTTTTGATGGGGTAGAAATCCATTCATCAAACGGTTATTTGCTGCATCAATTCTTTAGCCGCACCTCCAATATTCGAACCGATGAATACGGGGGCAGCATCGCCAACCGTGCCAGAATTTTGTTTGAAATAATTGATGCTGTGAAGGAAGTTCTTCCTGAAAACCGTATCGGTGCCAGGTTAAACCCATCCTTACATGGCCTTTTCGGAATGACACTGGATGAAGAAACCATTCCTACCTTTGACTACATCGTGGAAAAACTGAACCGCTACGATCTGGCCTACCTGCATCTTTCCGAACCGTTCACGGATGTGTCGGCGTTACCTCATGCAGAAACTCAAATCGCCAGGCGCTACCGTCCAAAATACCAGGGAAATCTGATTATCAACGGAGGTTTTGACCGGGACAAGGGGAACCAATTCCTAAAGGAAGGCCTGGCCGATGCCGTTGCTTTTGGCAAACCGTATGTATCCAATCCCGATCTGGTAGCCCGTTTTACAGAAAACGCGTCCCTGGCCGAATGGGATAAGGACACCTTTTACACACCAGGACCTAAGGGATATACGGATTATTCATCATTGAGTACCAAAGCCGAACAGGCATGATATTCAGAAACAATATACATGGGTACTGCACTTGTTTGCAGTATCCATACTCTCCCAAAAAAATTACGCAAAGGCCAGAAAACGGAAGTTATCTTCATGGAAAAATTAGAAAGTAACGCAAATGAAACCGCAATCAAACAAATCTCACTGGGAAACAATCTATTCCACAAAAGATTCCGAGCAGGTAGGTTGGTATCAACAAAAACCAAGAATCTCCCTGGAACTGATTCGATCATGCAAGTTAGGTAGAGCAGCCAGTATTATTGATGTGGGTGGAGGAGACAGCAATCTTGTGGACCATTTAATCCAGGAAGGCTATTCCCATGTTCATGTCTTAGATTTATCGGAAAATGCGTTGGAAAAATCCCGCAAACGATTGAAAGAAATGGCCGAACAAATTCATTGGATACCTGCAGATGTTACGGAATTTGAAGCCCATACTCCTTACGATCTATGGCACGACCGGGCCGTTTTTCATTTTCTCCGGGAAGAAAACGCCATTGCCAATTACCTCAAAGCAGCAGGGAAAGGAATTAGAAAAGGTGGCTACCTTATCCTGGGAACCTTTTCAGAAAAAGGGCCGGAAACCTGTAGCGGCTTACTTGTAAATCGCTATTCACTGAAGCAAATGCAAGACCTTTTCAGCCCTTCTTTTATTTATCTCAGAGGAATAAATGTAGATCATCAAACTCCATCAGGAAATGTTCAAAATTACAATTTTGCCCTATTTCAAAAAGATTAATTTTCTAATCAACCAATTAGGAAGACCAATAAAAATGATCCTTTTCTATTAGAATCTAAGTCTTTTAAATTAGAAAATTAGAGCATCCTGCATGGATCCCAGTGCTGACAATTCGTATCCCTTTAAACTGCAGGAGCATTAACCTGGTCTTAAAAAATACCTTCAAGTTAAATTAAACCTTCTCCAATCCCCATATCAAACCAGCTACCTGGTCTTTCAATTTATCGAGCATTTTTTCATTCTCTGCCGACCACATGAATTTCAATTCCTGGTAGTAGCTAATTCCTTCAGAAAGATTCTTTCGAAATTTTTCTACATACTTCTCAAATTTCCGGGCATTCTCGGGAACGGCGGCGGCCATTTCAGCTTTTAAATGGTCCACATACAGCTCCAGTTCCTTCAGGAATACATGAGGACGTTCGGTATCCAGATTAAGCGGTAGCTTTCCATAAATGTGACCGACCATTTCGCTGAGACTAAAGGTCCCCTTAAAATAGGCCAGGTTAGGGCCGGGGCAAATAGTCACTGCTTTCAGATTTCTCCGGGGTGTTTCCCCACTGGCAAGAATGGCCGGTGCTCCCAAGCCTTCACATAGACAGTCTTTGTCCAACACTTCCTCCAGCACTTCAGCAGAAATCTCACCTGCTTCCCTTTGCTTGATTTTCAGAAGTTGGTACTGTCTGGAAGCCGTGCAAATGGGTTTTTCGGTAAATTCCGTATTGGACGAAAGCAACTTTTTGTAACAGGGGCTTCCCGGCCGGTCCTTGTCAATACGGGCCTTTCGCTGCTCCTCGCCACTACTGGTTCGGAGATTATTAAAGGGAACGCCCAGAGGAGAAGCGCGGCTCAGGTAAAAATCGGATTTTTTGGCTTTTAATAAGCGGTCCAGGGTATCCTTTTCCACACTGGTCGCCTCAGGTACCAGTAAAAAGGGACTCCCCCATCCGGTACCATCCAATTCGTAAGTATGTAGGAGCATCTGATTTTCTGCTGCAGTTCCAATGCCTCCCTGATAGGTAACTTTCGGCCGGATGCCTTCGGGTAGTCCAGGTAGGTTTTTCTCATGCAAGGCCTGTTGACAAATAGAAAACAGCTCCTCCTGAAGGATCGCCCTGTTTTGCTTAAACGATTCCAGAATGGGGCCGGCCAGAAAACCATCGGTAGCGAAGGCATGGCCGCCACAATTCAAGCCGGATTCAATGCGGAACTCCGATACCCAGAGCCCCTTTTTTGCCAGAAATTTTCCCTGAATAAGGGCTGAGCGGTAGTCCGAAACCTTCAGAATAATGGGCTTTTTAATGATCCCATCCGGATCCGGGAAGAAATCGGAAAATTCCCCGGCATAGCTGTACAAGGCTGGGTTCATGCCTGCTGAAAACACCACACCGCCATTTACCTCACTTTGCGCAAATCCACGCAATGCCGCCAGAGCATCAGAATATTCCCGTGGCAAAGGCTGGCCATCCTTGGTATAATTCATCTTATCTACCTTCGTCATGATGTTCACATCAATCTTTCCCGGCACGATTTCCTTTCTCAAATCCTCCTGTAAGGTCCATTTTTCCGCTCCACTGGCCTGCTGCATGCGGGAATGTAGCTGATTTAAGGGGTGCTCCTCCGGCAACAAGTCAAAATAGGTATCTATTTCATTGCCCTCACCGAAGGCTTCTTTTCTCATTTTACCAACCTGTCCGTTTACGACAGATTGCAAAAAATTCAGGTAGGCCTTGACCCGTTTAGCACGGGAATCGGGTTCTTTATCTTCGATCGGAAAAAAGGGAATTCCCAGTTTGCGTGAGTGAATTCTTCGCATATCCTCCAGCAGTTGGTCATCCATAATGGATACCACAGAAGCAATTCCGAAACGGGCTACCTTTAATGGGCTGTCAACAGTAAATCCCAATCCCATGACCGGGATATGAAAGCTATGAATCATGGACATATACGGTAATTTGGTACGATAACTTATTCTCTTTCTATCATTTAAAAAGAGTGGAAATACAAAATTACCTCCTTCAGCGACCAAAAAACCTATAAATGCTCATTCCATCGACTGACTTTTGTCAGGAAATTTACGATACCCGCAAAAAAGCACTGCTTAAAAATTCCTGCTAAACCCGCAAACGTTGGTAAAGGGATCCCCAAGGTTCTCTCATCGTCCTTCCTAACAACTGATTGGCGGCGAAATTCCCAATAAACCGTTCCTTATTTGGGTCCCAATCCAGGTCTTGTTCCAGCATCATGGCGATGTTGCCCAGGTGGGCCAGGGTAATGGAGCGGTGTCCTACTTCTGCAGGAGCAATGGTCTCTTCTCCCGATAGGATACAATCAATAAAATTTTGGTAATGATTATCGCTTACATAGAGCGATGTTTCTCCAGGTCCCGTGACCGAGTCAATCAATCCTTCAGGATTGGTTTTGTGGTCTCCACGGGTTGCCCATGCCGAGCCCTCCGAACCCTGGAAAGTCACGCCAAAATCCTTATCACTTTGGATGATCAGTTTTACTCCATTTTCGTAAATGCACTCGAAATAAAAGCGAACAGCGGTATTCCAGACCGGATGATCCGACCAGACCGCCTGGGCATTTTGTATTTTCACCGGTCCGGTATGGTCTGTTCCC
>JAWLFL010000335.1:0-3770 GCA_041685605.1 Cyclobacterium sp.
TATTTGCATGGGGTTGGCGTTGCTGATCACATCCTGCAATTGCCGGATGGAAGGCGCATCGGTATCCGTGTTGTAATCCACCCGCATGTTACTGAATTCTCCCAACTGGTAATTGACCACTACTCTTGGGAGCACATTGGAAAAGCTCCTTTGGGTATTTTCAAAACCCGGGAAAAGCCGATCACTGTCTATGTTCGCCGATTCGTAGCTTACCGTGCTGTAGACAGACAGTTTTTCGGATTTATAACTGTAGCCCAGCCTGCCCCTATGGGTCATGTATTGATTTTCGAAGCGATTGGTCAGGGCGCTGTCCAGGCGGACAAGGTCCGTTTCGGCTTCCTGAATTTCCACCTCCTGATCAGTGTCGGAGGCATTGTTGGACAGCCGATAGCCGATTCTCAATCGGGAACGTTCGCTAATCGGTTCAAAATAGCTTATCCCGGTGCTGTAATAAAAGCTAGAGTAAAGGTTATTCCTGAATTGGATCAGAGAATCCACATTGGCAGTCTGGTAATTTTCGTTCACCGCTACCAGATCCGAATTGCTGTCGCTATCATAGGTACTGGTATAAATATAGGTAGACAATGCCCTTCCCTCCTTTGTAAACTTATACCTGTAATTCAGGGAGTTTCTAAAATTGAACGATTGTCGTTCCGAGGTGGTGGTGTTTTGGTTGCGGCTGATGGGAGTGGATTCATCAAAAAGGTTATAAGCATCCCGAATGGTGGTGGATTTCCGGTAATCCAGGCCTAACCTGGGCCTTAATATCAGGGCATGGCGTTCGCTAATATTATAATCTATTCGCGCGCTCATGCGGTGACTTTGGGTTCGGGTCTGGTTGTTTCTATCTTCATTGTAGAGCTGCAGACTGTCATTGGGCAAAATGTATTCCCGCGAAGAACTTCGGGTTAGGACATTGTCCCGGTCGTTAAACAAGTAATTCCCGGTGACCTTTAGCTTTTCGTCCTGGTATTCGTCTGAAAAGTTCACTCCTACTGCATTGGTATTGGTAATTCCCGGCAATTCTCCCACAGCCAATTCATTTCCACCCCTGCGGCTGTCATCGCCTTCGATGTTCCCCAATTCATCCTCGCCGAAGTTTTGCTGGTTGATATTATTGCTTAATCCAAGTATGGATAAGCGCTGAGCTTCATTAAAAAAATTCATGTTGCCCCCGGCAATGTAGTTGTTATCCGTTCCGTATCCTCCATAAAACTTTCCAAATCTACCTGCCCGCATTCCTGGTTTGGTGATGATATTGATGGTTTTTGTGGTTTCTCCGTCGTCAAATCCGGTCAGCCGGGCCTCATCACTTTTCTGATCCAAAAATTCGATTTTCAACACCACCTGTGCCGGAAGGTTTTTAAGAGCGGCGGCTGGATTGTCTCCGAAAAAGGGCCTGCCATCTACCAGCACTTCCATTACTTCTTCTCCCTGCACTTCTATGACGCCGTTTTGAATCACCACACCGGGCATTTTCCGTACCAGCTCATCTGCATCTGCCTGCGGCCGGGTTTTGAAGGCATTGGCATTGAAAGCGACCGTATCGCCCCTCACTTCTCCCGTAAGCGCATCGGCAGAAAGCTCAAAAGCTTCCATTTCCTGCCCATCACTTACCAGTTCGAATGTACCCAAATCGTTTCCCTGGGGAGCGGTCCTATTTTCTTGCAGGGTTTGGTATCCGATAAAGGATACTTCCACCAAAAACTCATTTTTTCCAGGTTTTTTGATTTCAAATTTTCCGTCAAAATCCGTGTAGGTGGAACTCAGGGTTTCGCCATCACTGTTTTTGAGATAGACGTAGGCACCAAATAGGGGTTCCCTGGTTTGGCTGTCTATGATGGTTCCGGAATAATTTTGCTGAGCGAAAAGTGTGGAGGTTGCAGCGATCAGCACAATAAAAATGAAAAGTGGTAATTTAAAGGACATGGTACTATTTTTTTCAAACAAGAAGGACAGATATCAAAATATTGAATGGAAAATTGGACAGAAATACCTGCTCAGCAAAATTCTATTATGCCAATGCGGGCAAGATTGATGTATATGGTCAATTATCCATTTAATTAAAATGGGACGTTTCGGAAAAGAAAAACTGAAAAAAACAAGGGTATTTTTACGAAAGCATTTGCCTCAGGTAAGGATATAAAACGAGCAGGTTTAAAATTTCTTTCTGACAATTAGCTGGTTAAAAGTAAAAAAATAAAATTCCTGAGAGAGGTATTTGCATTAAAAAGAAAGTTCGGCTACATTTGTGACACCTTAACGAAAAGGGATCAGTTTGGCCGATGGTGTAACTGGCAACACGTCTGGTTTTGGTCCAGAAGAGTCCAGGTTCGAGCCCTGGTCGGCCAACGTTTTACCGGCCCAATTTAGGAACAATCTTAAGTTGGGCCGGTTTTTTTTTGCAGTTTTTGTACTCATGAATCCATTTAAAGGCCGTTCTTTGGAGTGGTTACGAATCTTCATTACTATTCGAAATTGGTGATGGCACATTGTTGCGACAATGTTTTTATGCTATGGTATCCCCATCATTAAAGGTAGTCCCCAATCGCCAAACAAGAAGGACTGGTTCTACCATGAATAAAATTGGATGGCAGCTCGCAAAGCAATACTTTTGTCTGCTGTAGTTCAAAGATTAATTACCATTTGGCCCATTCATGGAAAGCCTGGAATACTATATCAAGGAATACTTTGGCGTTCTTAAACAGGATGAACTAAAAGTAGTATGCGATAAGTTTAAAGCGCAAATTCTACCCAAAGGTGCCTTTCTGATGAGGCAGGGACAGCCGGCCCATCAGCTTTCCTTTATCAAATCAGGGATGGTTCGCCTCTATACCCAGGATGATGGCAAAGAAATTACCCAATGGATTTCCACCCCGGGATATTTTGTCACCGAGATCTCAAGTTTTATGTTCGGAGGCAGTTCCCGTTGGAATATGCAGGCACTTACTGATGTGGACCTGTTCAGTATCGATAGGACTGATTATCAAAAAATACTAAAAGAAGTACCCCAATGGCATGAGCTTGAGAAGTTATTCATCATCAAGTGTTTCACCATACTTGAAAACCGGGTTTACAATCATCTTTCTAAATCAGCCGAGGAGCGGTATCAGGATTTTTTCAAGCAAAACCCATCTCTTTTCAACCAGGTCCCCTTACAATACATTGCTTCCATGCTGGGAATGAGTCCGGAAACCTTTAGCCGCATACGAAACAAACAACTTTCATAAATTCTTGATTTTTGTCAAGAGAAAGCAAGCAATAGCACCCTACCTTTGGTCTATAATCAATTGAAAATCACAAACGATAAAGGACCATGAAAAAGGAAATCAAAACCCAGATCCGGATCAATGCAAGCCCGGAAAAAGTCTGGCAAGTATTGACAGATTTTGAAAATCATTCACATTGGAACCCCTTTGTACGTTCTATTACCGGGGAGGTAAAAAAAGGAAACAATATTAAAGTTGTTCTGGGCCCTCAAGGCACCAAGCCCATGACGTTTAAACCTACTGTTTTGGAATTTGATCAAGACCGTGAATTTCGCTGGTTAGGGCATGTTTTGTTCCCGGGTATTTTCGATGGTGAACATATTTTCCAACTTTTGGCAAATGAAGATGGCAGCACCACTTTTATCCACAGCGAAAAATTCCAAGGAATATTAGTGGGGTTGCTGGCCCAAAAACTTGATACAGAGATCAAAGCAGGGTTTGAAGATATGAACCTGGCACTGAAAGAACAAGTGGAGGAAATGGGGTAGAGGTTTGATTTTC
>JAWLFL010000336.1:0-3761 GCA_041685605.1 Cyclobacterium sp.
TGATCCGATAAGCGAAATAGGAGCTATTGTGAGGGTTATAGGCTCCTGATTCAGCTTGTGAATAATGAATCAATCACCTGTTGCACCATACACCCATCTCTATACGTATAAACATTCGTAAATTTAGACAAAATGAAGAATTACTTGGATGCCACGCCTGAAGCGGCAAAGAGGTTTTATCAGAACTTTCACGGCAAAGGCAAGGTAATAATGCTGAACTTGTTACTGTTTCGCCCGCTGGCGTACTATACCGGCCTGGACCCCTTGAAACCCCAAACGGAAATCAGTGGAGTGGAAGCCTACCAACTGTATATAAAATGCATCCTCCCGGAATTAGAAAAAGCGGGTAGCCGCATCCTGTACTACGGAAAAGGTAATGATTTTCTGATTGGACCGGAAGCGGAAAAGTGGGACGCGGTCGTCTTAGTAGAATACCTGTCGGTAGATACGTTTATGGAATTTGCCCAAAGCAAGGCGTTTTTGGAGAACGCAGGGCATAGGACCGCAGCATTGGAAGATTCCAGGTTATTGCCTACCGCTGAAATAAACGAATAAACCTACCCACATAAGAAACGAACCTGAAAATAAATTGGATACCTTTTACCCCAAAGACAGAAAAGAATGGCGTGAATGGCTTCAAGACAATCACGATTAGAAGCAGTCCATTTGGCTCATTTATTATAAAGCAAGGTCCACTATTCCGACGGTATCTTACAGTGATGCCGTTGATGAAGCACTGTGTTTTCGTTGGATAGACAGCAAAACAAGGTCTTTAGATGAAAAAATGGATTAACTTTTTTAGACGCAGAAATCGAGATGACGGTATTTATTTTTAACTAATTAAAAATCAACATGTAAAAAATACGTTATCGGTAGGCGTATGTTTGGGCAGCGAAAGCCGTAGGAACCTCCAACTTAGCGAGACTGCCACACCCTTTTCCCACCTCACCCGCCCAGCTAAAAGGGTTCGAAGTGACGATATAAACGGTTTTTTACAAAAATTAGATCGACCTCAGGTTATAAGCACGCCCAGAATCGCGAACCGAATGAAATCCCCCATTTTTTTAGGTCGATGGAGGAAAGGGCTTGCCTTTTTATCGCGGCCCATTTGTCTTTTATTCCCCAGGACTGTCGTCTCCAAGCGGCGAAGGACCTTTGAGTTCGATAATCGTCCCTGGCAAGGGATAGCTAGCTCCTTCCAGGGCCTCCAGTACGGCCAAAATGGCTTGCGAACGCACCTGAACATCGGAATATTCTCTATCATAGGTGTTCACCCAATAGCTTACCTGCACTTGCAAATTGCTATCCCCCATATCGGTTACAAATACGGCCGGTCCCTTTTTACCTGCCAACAGCCCTGGCACCGCTTTTAGGGTAGTGCGGATAAGAGCCAAGGCCTTCCGGTAATCAGAGCCGTAGCCCAATCCCAATTTAAAACCATAACTCAAATATCCGTCAATGGTGTAATTAATCAAGGGGCTTTTAATAATAGAAGCATTGGGAAGAAAGACATCCTTACCGTCCAGGGTTTTAATCTGCGTGTCTCGGAGGTTCAGGGCGCGGACCCTGCCACTCAGTCCCTGAATCTCGACCAGATCTCCAATCTTAAAGGGCCTTTTGAAGGCCAGCAGGATGCCTGCCAGAAAGTTTTCCCCAATATCCTTCAGTGCAAAGCCTATGATAAAGGCAGTGATACCCGCTCCCGCCAGTATCCCGCTGACAACACTCGTAAGTCCCAGAAATCGCAATACCAGGGTAATGCCGAAAAGCATGATTAGCAGTCGGATGCTTCCGGCGATAAAGCTTGTCAATAAGCTGTCCTCCGTCCTTTTATTCAGCCGGCTAAGGACAAGTCTTTTTATCCATCGGGACAGGTAAATAAAAAGTACAAAAATCACCAAACCGATCAGCAGTGCCACGAGCAATTGCCGCAGATCCGCCAGGTCGCCCGTCAGGAGAGTAGTTAGTTTTTCCAGGGATTCGTTAAAGTTCATGGTGCTCGATTGTTATTGTGGCATTAGCGGCTGGCTATTTTCCAAAACGAGTTGGCGAAGCCATTTTTCGGCGAGGCCGGGCCAGGTTTCAGCAGCCAGGTTTCCTTTCCGCATGCCGTAGCCGTGACCTCCTTCTGCCAGGAAATGCAAGGTCACGGGAAGGTTCTGGTCCCGAAGGCCTCCTGCCATCACCAGGGAGCTGTTTCCGTAGGGATCATCCGCTGTACCGAAGAGAAACTGGGGAGGGGTATGCTCACTTAAGCTTAGTTCTAGGGTCAGGCTGCGATCTTTTCCTTCGTCCAGGTAGGCCGGATAAATCAGCAGGGCAAAATCCGGACGGGCCGAAAGGCTGTCCAGCGCATCGACGGGTGTATAGGTCCTTTCTCCAAAACGCGTACTGGCCCGGGCTGCCAGGCTGCCGCCGGCCGAAAAGCCAATCACTCCCAATCGCTTCGGGTCCAGCTTCCAATCGCTGGCCCTGCTACGTATCAGGCGGATGGCCCGCTGCAGGTCATAGAGGGCAGGTTCCCGTTTGTCCGGAACTCGATATTGGAGCACAAACGCCGTAAATCCCAGTTGGTTAAACCACTCCGCTACCTCGTACCCTTCTTTGTCAATGGCCAGGATATTATAGCCCCCACCCGGACAAATGATGACACTGGCACCATTGGACGGTCCTTTGGGTTCGAATACTACCAATGCCGGGTCAGTCACATCGGTCAGTCGGGTGACATTTCCGCTGTTATTGGCTGTTTGAACGGGCGGATGTTTCGCCTCCGTTTCGCCGGGGACCGTGCCTGGCCATAGGTAAAGGGTGTCGGTACCTTGTGCGTTGCTCATAGCTGAAAAGATAAGTAAAATGATACAGGTGAAACAGGTTTTCATTTAGGATGGATGGGTTTTGATACTTGGTAGAACAAGGTTTTTTTTGCATCGGCTGTTAAGTTAGTAGTTTTACTTGAAATCTGGCAGGTTCTATTTGGAATTTAACGGCTTTCATTCCTCAAATAGGAAAAACAAAAATGCCTATTTATAAAAATCATAAAACTGGTACAACCACTAAAGACCCGGATAACGTCTATCTTGTCGGTAATCTGCTACCGTTTCAGAAAAGTTAATGATTGGATTAGTTGGTAGTTATTCGCCCAATAAAAATATATCCTAGTAATGTTTAAACCATTGAATTAAATTTTTCGTACTAAAGCTTGTGGATTTCGAATAGCCAAGGCTTTACCAAATCATCACAACATTCAACAAAATTCTTTTCGATTAAACACGTTCTATTACTGCTCATTTTTGTTTCCGGATTTTCCAATGCCTTTGCTCAATTTGACAGAGGTGATTGGATTGCTGGAGGTAGTTTTGGCCTCTCTTTCAATACCAGCAAATTATCCACCGATAGAAATTCCTCGGATTTCAATATCAACCTTGATCCAAGTTTGGGCTATTTTTTGAGCGAGTCCGCCGTCATCGGGTTTGTTCCCCAAATTGTTTTTGATGGGAACGGCTGGCTTGAAGTACCACTGGAACGACATTTATACCCAACAAGTATCGAATGGTGATGAATCAAATTCCCAACAAAGTACCAGGCAATTTGGCCTTTTTGGCAATTTAGGTCTGGCTTATTTCCCCCATGAAAAATTCAGTTTTGAATTGGTTTTTTTAGATGCTGAGTTATTTAGGGTTTACAATAGAAGAAGGCCGTATAATAGTGTCGATACGCAGCAATACCATGGATGGGGTTTTGAAGTGGAGGGCTTCCTCAAC
>JAWLFL010000006.1:0-51765 GCA_041685605.1 Cyclobacterium sp.
TTTGCTCCCTCCATGGATTTCAGGGGTTGGGCCTGGCTGCCCGGACCGGAATCCGCTCCCCGTGGGGAAACGTGGATTTCCTGCCCAAAACCCGTCGCCGAAAGCGACAGCAGCAAAATAAAAAATATAGGCCGTAAAAACCGATTCATACCAAACATAAAATTGAATTTAGTAAAATAAATAAATAATCCTATTGATTAAAAGTAACCATAAAACCCCCGCAGCCCAAAAGAATTTCTGATAAAATCAAGCGTAAAAGGCAGAAATAGCCATAAAACCCCTTCAATTATAGGATTTAGCGGAGACCCATTTTGGTACAATCACCCGGTAAAACACGAAATACAAAAATAATACAACAAAATACTATTTTATATTTACAAAAATTTAACCACAAAAACAAGTATTTTTTATTAATAATTGTAATTAAATTTTACTAATTTTGAAATGTTAATCAATAATTCGGAACCTAAAAATCTAAAAAGAACCGTATAACCAGCGTTCTTTAGAGAAAAGCTTTTTTAATGATCGGAAACTATGGAAACGTACATTCTAATATCTGTGGCAGTAGGAATCAGTTTGGGACTTTTATTTATCATCAAGGCGGTTATATCAGCGGAAGATGATCCTGAAACATTTGAGGAATTTAAAAATGAGGGGAAATATCAAAAACCAGCTAACTGGAAAATGGGAAAATTGCCTGAGAAGGATGAAAAAAAAAACGCTCCGAAAATTCATCTGATCGACTTCAAGCCTGATTACAATTTACTAAGTCAAAATTAATACAATCGTCTATGACGATAATATTCGAGAGCTTTGCAGGTTTGGGTGCAACATCTTAGAAAGATTCCCCGATAAAAAGGTAGAAACCGGTCCCTTCCTCGGTAAAGGCAAAATCGAGGCGCGTATAGATGTCTTTTTTAGGAAAAAGGAGAAACCGCAAGCCGGCACCGGCGGACCAAACGGTATTATCCCATTTTAGGGCTTTCACCTCGGGGAAAACCTGACTTGCCCCTGCAAAAACAGCCGCCCCGATTCGCTTGCTAAACCCCAGGGGAAGGGGTAGAAAACGTATTTCTACTTGTCCGGCCAATTGATTACGATCCCGGTACCTACCGGTATAATAGCCTCTCATCAGACTTTCCCCGCCCATCAGTGACAATTGGTTGAAAGGAACTTCTCCTGTTTGAAACTGCCCAAACACCTGGGCAGCAAACACGTTGTTTTTGCCGACAGGACGGTAAAAACGAGTGTCGGACAAAAAGCTGGTAAAATTAAATTCACTTTTCCAGAAGGGGTTGTACCTCATCACGGCCAATTCGGAAAAAAAACCGTCTCGTACATTCAGCACATTGTGCCGGTCATCGTATACCAGTCCAAGGCCTAATCCCAGATTGGAACTTCCCCGGTATCCAGCAGGGAGCTCAATTGAGTCCATTGATTCGGAGGGCACAAAGCGAACCTGGCTTAACCGCTGCCAATCCATTTCAATACCAAAAAACAAATTTTTCCGAACCTTTTTTAGGACCCGTTCTTTGATCCAAATCTGATTGGCATCTACCCGGGCCATGAAATCCGAAGGGCTTTCGCTTCCTATACCATAATACAATAAGGGGAAACTTTGCAACCGTATACGTCCTAAAAAAAACCATTTGTCTGCCGGAGAATAATTGGCATGATCTAACCATAAACCGTATTGATTTTCAAGGGTAAAAAAGGTAAACCCGTTGATTTCACTCAATCGATGGGTGGTATCTCTATTGGCATAATAGACGTACAAAGCACTGAAACCAATCTCCCAGCTTGTCTCGGGCGCATAAGCCAGCGTGGGATACATTAGAAACTGTGGCCGGGAAATATCACTGGTATCATTCAAAATCGAATTCAGATACCGCTTGACAAAACCCTGTGCATCCGCTTCCGCAAGGAAAAGAAAGCTTCCCATAAGGAAAGCCGTAAACCAGCATTTATTAACCATGATCGTGCGCGTTCATAAAAATACCAAACTGGTAAAGTAACCTAATCTTCCGAGACCAATTGTTTTAGCTTTTCCATCATGCTTTCGTGTGAGGGTAACTGAATCAAAAATAGTTCTTCCAGCAATTCTTTTAACTCTTTCGGACTGGTTAAGGTTCGTTTCTGGCTCTCTTCATTTTTTCGGTGGATGGTAAAGCGGTTATTATGCAAGGCGTACCTTCCCCAGGGCATGCAGCGAGCTGCCATCAGTTCCTGCATAAATAAGGAGTGGGGGTGAGTGCACAAGTACCAGCTCACCACCTCGTAATCCGGCAGTAGTTGAGATTCCATCCCAAATCGGTAAAGCAATCGCCACTGCTCTTTCACCCAAATCTCCAGGTAATGGAAATCACCCTTTTTTTGAAGGCGGTAGCGTTCCAGCGGTGTTTCCTGCTCCTCCGTCTGATCCAGGGATAAAGGAGCCGTGAACGAAGCACCGCCAAAGCCGACATCCGCTATGTACTTCCTTCCATCTACCTGCACCAATAGTAACATGTGGTCCCTGGGCTTAATTTGCCCATCCGGAACCTCCCAAAATACCCGCGCGGAAAGCCCCTTTACCAAAAAACCCATGGAATGCAGCACCTGCCCAAACAACAGGTTTTGTTCAAAACAATATCCTCCCCTCCCTTCCAAAACTAACTTTTGCAGCAAACCCGGCAATTCCAAGGTAAGGGGAATCCCTAAAAATGGATTGATATTTTCAAAGGGAATGGCCTGAGGATGCAAGTAATGCAATTCCTTCAGCGCATCGAGGGTCGGCTCTCCGTCTCCCCTATACCCTACCCTGCTGTAATAGGCCTGCAAGGATCGCTCGTCCAGCCGGTCATAAAAAAGTCGTAAATCATTTAGGTTTTCGAACATCCTTTACTGATTTTTCAAATAAAAATACGCTTTCCAAACCAATTCAAATAATTTCATCCGATAAAATTATCCCTAAACTGAAGATAAAAAGCTGACCTGATATAAAATTAAAATGGAGAATCTGGGATTATCAATCATTTCCTGTATCTTAAAAACAAAAAAAATCAGATAAAAAGCGCGAACAACCGTCCGGAATCCAAAAAAAGAAAAATTTTGCAAAACCAAAGCCTTTAATACAGATGGAAAAGAAACCTGATCCTTCCCGGAGAAAATTTTTAATTAATTCCACATTGGCAGCCACGTCGCTTGGATTTAGTACCCCAATCTGGGCAGGAAGCCAATCCCAATCAGTAGAAACGGATGAAGGCCCCTTAAAAGCCGCCTTTGCCGAAGGAGACATTTCTCCGGAAATCGGCATGGAGCAGCCGGGCAACTACGGCAAGCAGTACCATCAGTCCTTTCACGATCCCTGCAAGGTTCGCATTGCCGCCTTTCAGTCCGGCTCCGGTAAGGCGCTGATTATCTCCATGGATGCCCTGGCCGTGTACCAGCCCTGGGTGGATGAAATCAAAAACCGCATACAGGAAAGGGCAGCCATTGAGGTCGATGACATCTTGATTACGGCTTCTCACTCGCATTCCTCCGGCCCCACGGCCATGGTCCAACCGGGACAATACGATCATGCCCCTGCCTTTATTCAGGAGTTGGCTTATGAGAAATCTTCTTGTGCCGACCCTTTATATCTGGAGAAAGTAAAGAAAGTGAGCGTTACCACCGCCCTTCGTGCCTTGGAAAAGCTTTCGGATGCCAAGGTTGGAATTGGCAAGGGCAGGGAAGAAAAAGTAGCTTTTAATCGGCGGTTTTTGATGAAAAATGGCAGGACCTACACCCACCCCGGGCAATTGAACCCTGACATCTTGCGGGTAGCCGGGCCCATAGACCCGGAAGTCGGAGTGATCGGGACCTGGAATTCGGAGGGCAAACTAATCGGCTGTCTGGTCAATTATGCCTGCCATACCACTACCAACCCCGGCGGCATTTCGGCTAACTGGGTGTATTATATGGAGCAAACGATTCGGGGTGCCTTTGGGCAGGATTGTGTCGTGGTATTTTTGCAAGGAGCCAGTGGTGATGTGACCCAGGTAAATAACCGAAACCCGGACATTCATCCCTCCGGCGAAGATTGGGCCCGACTGGTGGGAGCCAGCGTAGGGGCAGAAGCTGTAAAAACCCTACTGCAAATTCCCAAATCAGACCGTATGAAAATTCGCTCCCATGCCACCCTCTTGCCCTTAAAAAGAAGAATGCCCGCTGAGGCAGCCGTCCGGGAAGCCATGAAAATGGTAAAAAAGACTCCGGAACAGGTTGGCAGGACCGCATGGATTTTTGCCAAGGAAACCGTCTTGCTGGACAGTTGGGGAAGACAAAACCCTGTTCATGAACTTCCCTTACAAGCCATTCAAATCGGGCCTGTGGTACTGACAGCCAATCCGGCCGAGTTCTTCTGCGAATTGGGTCTGGAACTAAAGTCAAAAAGTACCTTCCCATTCACCTTTCCGGTGACCATGGCAAACGATTGTGTGGGATACGTACCTACCGCAAAAGCCTTCGAACCGGATGGTGGTGGGTATGAAACCCGCCTGACTTCTTATAGCAACTTGGAGGTGAATGCCGGAACCAAAATCGTCGCTTCCAGCCTGGAACTCATCCGCCAATTAGATCCCGATCCACTTCCTCAGCATCCCAAAGCTCCTCCTTTTAGCGGGAAGCCCTGGAATTATGGCAATGTGCCCCCGGAAACAGGTCGGTAATTTTAACACTACCCAATACTGATGTCGATGATCTTACGCTGCATTAACTCCCTTCTTCTTGGTATCCTTATACCCATGCTCCTTTTTTCCTGCCAGAAGGGCAGCGATGAAAAAGAAATTCAGCCTGTTTTTGAACGGCAGGAAAACCCCGTTAATTCCTTTCTGTACACCTATCCCGATTCTGCCGAACTCAAAGCCGCCCTGGCAGCCTTCCAACTGGAACCTGGCTTACAAATTGACCTGATTGCGGCAGAGCCCCTGGTTGCCGACCCGGCTGCATTTGCTTTTGACGAGAAGGGGGTGATGTATGTGGCCGAGAATACCGGTTACCCGGATCCGATGGATGGATCTGCTGCCGAAAACCTGGGTAAAATAGCCCGGCTGGAAGACCGGGACGGGGATGGGAAATACGATTACCGGACGGTATTTGCAGATGATCTTGGCTATCCCAACGGCATCCTGCCTTGGAAAGGCGGAGTGTTTGTCACCTGCGCCCCCCATCTGTATTACCTGAAAGATACCAATGGAAATGGCAAAGCGGATGTTCGTGAAATTGTCCTGACGGGATTTGACACCAGCCGAACGGCGCAAATCCGCGTCAGCCACCCTATTTTGGGATTGGATGGGTGGATTTACCTTACCTCAGGCCTAACGGGAGGAGAGGTTTATGCGCCCTCCCGACCCGATACCAAACCATTGATCTTCACCTCCTCGGACAGCCGCTTTCATCCCGAAACCTTGGACGTTGAACTTACCGGTGGAAAGAGCCAGTTTGGGTTGGCTTTTGATGCCTTTGGCCGAAGATTTGGCACCAGCAACCGCCATCCCCTGCAGCACATCGTACTGGAAACCGAACAACTGGATCAGAATCCCCACCTTTTACGTACGTCCACAATACAGAACGTTTCTCCGGTAGAGTCGGAAGCACTGGTTTTCCCCATTAGTTCCTCCGTGACCACGGCAGCCTATATTCCCAAGCTAATGGGCCGTTCACATGACGGCACTTTTACCTCCGCCTGCGGCACCTTGATTTATCAAAGCATGGGCCTTTCAAAAATGCATCAAGGGAACGCCTTTATCTGTGAACCCGCTCAAAACCTGGTTCAACGACAAAAGTTGGAAAAAGAAGGAGCCAGTTTCTCTTCTTCCAGGGTTCATGATGGCTGGGAATTTTTATCCTCCACGGACACCTGGTTTAATCCGGTTTTTCTCGCTCACGGGCCGGGCGGTGCGCTGTATCTGGTCGATATGTACCGGAAAATCATCGATCATCCCTCCTATGTGCCGGAGGAGGCCAGGGAGAAATTGGATTTTTCCAGCGGCAAAAACAAAGGAAGGATTTACCGGGTTAGCAACCAATCTTTCGACTACCAGGAACTTGATTTCGTTTTTCCCAAAAAGGATCCCGTAAGTCTGCCTGAAACCCTACAAGCCTTAACCTCCACGGATGCCTGGTCCAGGGAAACGGCATTCAGATTATTACTGGAAGCCAAACCAAAAGAAATCAGCCCTGAGTTAAAATCGCTTGCTACGGTTGCTTCCCTGCCCGAAACTCGCGTCAGGGCGCTCTGGCTGTTGCAGCATTTGGCGGCCTTGGAAGAAGGTACGCTGATAGCGGCATTGAAAGACCCAGATCCGGGTGTCAGGGAGCAAGCCCTCCAAATAGCCCAACTCCACCAGCTACCCACTACATCCCTCCAAAATCAACTGTTTCTGATGGCTGAAGATTCGGACCCAAGAGTCCGCTTTGTGGCCGCCCTGGTAATAGGTGGCCAACCCGGCAGCTCCAAATTACTCCCACTGGCCAGGATAGCCGTCCGGGATGCCGCAGACCCCTGGTTACGAACCGCTGTACTTTCAGGCCTGAGCGATCACTCGCTGGAATTCTTACCGGTCCTGGACAGCCTGGCAGCAAAATCCACTGGAAACGGTTTAAAAACCCTTTTTGGTGATCTTGGAGAGCTGCTGGGCGGTTCCCTTTCCTTTACCGATTCCAAAAAGCTGGTTTCCGGGTATTTGGAAAGAAAAAACACCGCCAATGGTTTGTTTTTCCTGGCAGGAATGTTTCAAGGGCTGGATAAAAGTCCAGAATCTCCAGAGGCGTATTTAAATTCACTGCCGTTACCTGAAAAGGTGCAGCAAGAATGGATAGCAGAACTTTCCGAAACGGTAACCTTGGAAACGCTTCCTCTCGATCAGCGTGTTCAGGCCACAGCTTTACTGGGGTATTTTCCGAAAGGACCATCTGAAACAATCCTGGCTGGCCTGCTCGCACCCCATCAGCCTATCGAAATTCAACTGGCTGCCGTGCGTGCGCTTTCGAGACTGAATCCAACTCAGGCGGGTAAGGTACTTACTCAAAGTGAAAAATGGAAAAGCTATACCCCTCAGGTGAAGGCGGCTGTTTTGAATGAGCTACTTCAGGATCCGCTATTATTGGAGCAGCTCATTGCAGCATTGGAAGCTCGCGACATCGCTCCCTCAGCCATCCCTTCTACCACCCGGCAAACCCTGATGAAATCTAAAAATGAACGGGTAAGAATAGCAGCAAATAAGCTATTTGACCCCATAGAAGAAGGCGGTAGGATGCAGGTCTATGAACAATACAGCGGGGTATTGGAAATGGAGGGAAATGGTCTGAATGGTAAACCGGTATTTATGACCCACTGCTCCGTTTGCCACAGCCATTCGGGTGAAGGTGAGCAGGTAGGTCCCGATTTAACCGGTATCAACAACCAACCCGCTTCTGCCCTGTTATTGCATACACTGGTACCCAATTATGAAATACTTCCCGACTACCAAACCGTGCTGGTGGAAACGTTAGACGGCAAGCAGCTTACCGGCAGGATCATGGCCGAATCCGCCCATTCGTTGAGCCTAAAAACAACTTTTGGAACCGACGAAACCCTGCCCCGCGACCGGATTGCCAACATCGAAACAACCGGGACATCCCTGATGCCAAATGGACTGGAACAAAATATGAGTAGACAGGATCTCGCTGATTTAATCGCCTTTCTCAAGCAAAAAAACAGGACCCAGGCCGGTCCCCCCTAATCAACGCCGAAGCAGCGAAATGGCCGCTTCTATCAGGTTATCTTCTCCCCTCTGCACGGCTGCCGGATCCAGGTCAAGTCTCAAATCCACCAGAACCCCATCTTCCAGTTGCCGGTTTTCCAGGTCCACGGTTTGGGTAGCTGAAAACCGGTACGTCCAGCCGTTTGGCAATTCTCCGAAAACAGGGGTTCCTCCTCCCCCGCCGGTTTGATCCCCCAAGAGGAGCGCATTGGGAAGTGTGTTCATCATTTGAGCAAAAAAGCTGGTGGCACTGTAGGACCTTCGATTGGTCAGGACGATTACCAATCCTGTAAAGGTATCTTCCTCCCAGGGGCTGAGGACCATCGGCTCCCAGGGGCCAAACTCCTCCGGCCCCGGTCCCGATTTAATTCGTTGCCGGGCATATTCCATTTCTTCTTCTGCAAAGGCAGATGCCAATAATGCTGCATTGCTCAGATTACCCCCTCCATTGTTTCTTACATCGATGATGACACCCCGGGTTCTTTTGGCTCTTTCTACTACTACCTGAAGGTTGGCTTCCGAAATCCGCTGGGCGAAAGAACGGTAATTAACATACAGCACCTCATCCAACACCTGGTGAAGCAGGGGGCCGCTGATCCAGTAGTCCCTACCCAAATATTCCTGTTCGATCAGGTTTTCATCGTAATTGACTGGAAATTCCTGATACCATTCCCAGTTTCGGCTTCGGTTAAAACCGGTACTCAAATTTACATGTCCATCCCGGAGCTCGAACAACATGTCAGCCAATAGCTCGTACAGTTCCAATTGCCCGATGTCATCCGATACCCTGGCCCGGTACGTTTCCCTTACCTGTTCCCAATCAATTCCCTTGTGGGAAAAGAAAGAATACCTGTCGTTGACATCCTCCCATAAACTATCAAATACTTCAATAGCATCCGGAGAAGGGGCCGTGGGAAGCACCCATTGTTCGCAAGAAAACTGAAAAAATACCAAAATCCAGAAATAGCGAGCTTGCTTTACCATAAACGTATATTTACCATTACCAAAACTGCTTGTCCCAGCCGTTGCACCGGCTGACCTCCTCCCAGGGAGGAAATTTCTGGCCGGTACCTTATGGCCAGGCTATTGCCGGTGGGCAAGGTCCAGACCAGGCTGGATTCCAGGCCCATACTCCAGTCTTTTCCGGCAAAAAAAGGATCTACCGCTCGAAGAAAATTCCCAAACCCGGTCTCCTCTTCGGACAGGCCTTCGGGGTCAGCCCCTATATAGCCCGATTTAATTTGAAATCCCACCACCTGCCAATGAGCCACGGTTTGCCACCTGAAGGATTGACCTTTCCACTCAAATGGATATATATAGCGCAGTGCAGGACCAATAGCAGTAAAATAATCGTACCGCAGGCTATAATTTGTAAAGCCATTATGCCTTCGGACGTTAAAAACATTTTGATTGGCCCATCCCCAATGAAGGCCTCTTTCCGCAGGGGACTCTTTATGATAAAAGGTGTAGTTCAATACCCCCGCAGATAATGAATTCAAGGAATTCCCGAAGCGGTTGGTCAAGGGGCCATAACCAAATTCGAATTGGAAAGTCTCTGTTTTATGGGGAGATTCAATACCAAAGGTAGCCAGGCTAAAACTTCGGTTACCACTGTAGATCATCGGCGAAAACCCCCGGTCCCGGCCCGACTGGAGCTGCAAACCGGTGGCCAGCCAGAGGTTTCCTTTCGTTTGAGAAAAGGCAGCTGTAGCCGCACCAAAGGCCAGTAGAAATGGGAGAATGAAATAAGGGGAGAAAAATCGCATTATCTTTTATTCTTTTGTTAGCCAAAGCAATTGCTAAAAGTAATAAAATCTGGAAATATTCCTGTTTACCAGATAGATTTCAACCGATATTTTTCTAAATTCATGCCTGGATATTTTTAAAATAAATCGTCATGAAATTCACTCTATTCTTTTCTTTTATCCTTTTTTTTGACTTGAACCTCAGCATAGGGCAGGAAAGCTTTTTAGGCATACAAAACAGCCAACGTAAAGGCATGATCAATGCTTTGATGAATCCTGCGGAGTTAAATAATCTCACCAAAAAAGTGGAAGTATCCTTTTTTGCAGTGGGAGAAGCAATGGATAACAACATGCTCTCTTTTCAGGATGTCATTTCAGACCCTGGCCAATGGGAAAGTCTGTTTCAATCCGTTTCGGAGCCGGTAAATCTACGTACGGATTTCGCTGTCTTAGGTCCTTCCGCAGGCATCCGGTTTGATAAATGGTCCGTTGGATTCACCTCTCAGCTTAAGGGCAAGATAGATGTTATTGATTTTAATCCCGATTTAGGGGATGCCATCGTAAGCGAAAGTACCTCCGGTACCACCAATCAGACCCAGTTAGACATCCCCTATAATCAACGTATCAATGCCGTCGGATGGATGGAATTGGGTTTAATGGCCGGGACCTCGATTTGGGAGACCGAAACCCAATCCCTCTCGTTAGGAGGACATTTTAAACTTTTATTTCCCGGTACCTATGCCAATTTCGGTATGGATGAAATTCAGGCTACGCTGCTGTCGGGACCTGATCAGATCCGGCTGACAGATGCCCGGGGTAACCTAAATCTATCCTACGATGATCGCTGGGATACTGGAAACGGGCTAGCCTTTGATACGGATTTATGGAGGGGTTTTGCTCCAAAGGGTTTTGCTATGGATCTGGGCTTGAATTACCTGCTGAAGCGGGGAGATAAACCCTTTGTCAACCTTGGTTTGTCCCTGAAAAATATGGGAGGGATGACGACTACAGAAAACCAAACCACGCGCAATTATACCATGAATATTCCGGAGAATGAATCCTTTCGGATCGATAATCTGCAGGGTTCGGCGGCGGAAATAGAACAGCAATTGGTTGATAGCGGCTATTTTACCATTTCCAATGACATTTCGAAAAACCGCATACAGTTGCCCCAATTATTGGCAGCCTATGTGGAGTTTAGCCCGGTGAAGCAATTCCAGGTTTCCCTATATGGACAAAAGAGAATGCAGGATGAAAACAGCAACAGCCAGCTAAGTTCGTCAGATCTGCTGGTATTGACCCCCCGGTTCATTGCCGGTAAACTTGAAGTGTATTCCCCCTGGATGCAGCATCAGGTGTCGGGACTGACAGGTGGGTTGGGCCTTATGTATGGGGGCTTCTTTCTCGGTAGCCAGTCCATTCTAACCGGTCTGATGGGGGACAGCAACCGATTGGATGTTCATTTTGGCTTATCCTGGGGCTTTTGAGCGATTATTGCGGCAACGGTCCGAACAATAACGGACTTGTTCCCAATTTTTTTCCCATTTTTTTCTCCAGGTAAACGGCCTTCCGCATACCGGGCAAATTTTCTGTGGAAACGGTCTTTGCATCTGTTCAGGGCAAGGGTGAATTCAGTTAATGATTTCCCCGATATTTTGTTCAGACAAAATCAGAAAAAGATTTTCCGCTGCTGTCAAAGAAAAAATACGGGTTCGTAACCGCCCCGGGCCACATTTCTGTAAATAATTGGTCCTTTCACAATTGGAATTGCTATATTAGATCGTCAATAGAAACCGTTTAACCCAACGTATATTCATGTTATCCAACGAGCAAAAGAAACAAATTGAAATCCAGGGAATGCCCCTTGATACCGTAGAAGAACAGCTAAGAAACTTTGAACAAGGCTTTCCATTTTTAGAAATCCAGAATCCCGCAAAAATCGGGGAAGGAATTCAGGTGCTGAATGAGCAGGAGTTGCAAAAAGCAATGGAAGATTACGAGGCTGCTGCTCCTTCCAAGGTACTGGTAAAATTTGTTCCTGCCAGTGGTGCGGCCAGCCGGATGTTTAAAAACCTATTCGGGTTCCTGGAACAAGAGCACCCCTCACTGGAAAAAGATTCCTTTGTCCGGCAATTTTTTGATTCCATCAAATCATTTGCGTTTTACGAGGATTTGGATAAAGAATTGAAAAAAACAGGCAGCAGTGTGGATGCGGCCATAAAAGAAAAGAATTATAAAAGCATCTTACGCATCCTTCTGGAGGATGAAGGGCTTGGATACGGAAATTTACCCAAAGGCCTATTAAAATTCCATGCCTACGGAAATGAAAACAGGACACCCGTAGAGGAGCACTTCGTGGAAGGGGCTCAGTATGGAACCGGCAAAGGGCATACGGTACGGTTACATTTTACCGTTTCCCCCGAGCACCAAGAGAAATTTGAACAAAAGGTAGCGGAGGTGAAACCGGCTATGGAAGAGAAGTTTGGGGTGAAATTCGAGATTGATTTTTCCCAGCAACAAAAGGCTACCGACACCATAGCCGTAGACCTGGACAACCAACCGTTTACTGAAGAGGGAGGGGAAATTCTCTTTCGTCCCGCTGGTCACGGTGCCTTGCTGGCAAACCTGAATGAAATTGAAGCCGATCTGGTTTTCATTAAAAATATTGACAACGTGGTGCCAGACCGGTTAAAAGACAGCACTACCCGGTATAAAAAAGCCATTGGAGGTGTCTTGTTGCAAGCGCAGTCCAGCACCTTTCAGGCCTTAAAAGAACTGGACAAGGGAGTAAGCGAAGCCTCCGTAACAAATGCCCAAAAGGTACTTACCGAAACAATTGGCGGCAAGCTACCCGAATCTTTTTCATCCATGGGCCTGGAAGAAAAAGCACACTTTCTTCGGGAAAAACTAAACCGCCCAATCCGGGTATGCGGAATGGTCGAAAATACCGGCGAGCCCGGTGGAGGGCCTTTTTGGGTAAAAGAAGCGGATGGGTCGCTTTCCCTGCAAATTGGAGAAACCGCCCAGCTAAATCTGGACGATCCGGATCAGCAGGCCAAATTACAAGCGGCAACCCATTTTAATCCGACCGACCTGGTCTGTGGGATTCGGGATTACCAGGGAAAGGCCTTTGACCTGATGGCGTTCAGGGACCCGAAAACCGGCTTCATCACCCAAAAATCCAAAAGCGGAAGGGACTTAAAAGCCCAGGAGCTTCCCGGCCTCTGGAATGGTTCCATGGCCCACTGGAACTCGATTTTCGTGGAAGTACCCTTGATCACTTTCAATCCGGTCAAAACCATTAATGATCTATTACGTGATGTACATCAATAAATCGATAACCCATCCAACCAACTATTCATCCATGCACTACATACATTTTATTTCCAGAAGAATCCTTGCTATTGTTTTCTTTAGCTTGTTATCGATGATATTCATAACCTCTCCCGCATTGGCGCAGATTGGCGTGGGTGCAGAGCCCCCAAAAGAGGCCGAACTGCTTTTCAATGGCAAAAAACGCTCCCTCCATAAAAACTGGACCTATTGGGAAGGCCCCAGGCTGGCTGCCAGTTTACCCATAAAATGGGAGATTGTGCCGGATCCCGTAGATAAAGGCACCGTGGTTAGTGCCAATGATCCCGCCGGAGCAGGTGGAAAATACGGGGCTGCCGATATCGTCACCAAACAAAAATTTACCGATTTTCGCTTGCATGTGGAATTCCTGATAAAAGAGGAAGGGGGCAATAGCGGTGTCTACCTGCAAAACCGGTACGAGATACAGATATTGGATGGGGATAGCACCGATCACGGTATGGCCGCAGTAATTAACGAAAAGGCGGCTCCTTACCGGGTTTACAAGGGACTGGGCCAGTGGAATGCTTATGACATACAGTTTCGCGCCGCCCGGTTTGATGAAACTGGAAAGATAACCGACAAGGCTATGACCACCATCTATTTTAATGGTGAAAAGATACACGAAAACGTGCCCATTCAACAGGTCTGGGGAGGAGCAAATTCAGGTCTGGATGGGGGTAGAGATGGAGGAAAAGGCATCACCGACCGTCCCGGAGGAATTAAACTTCAGGCCGAGGGTCACGAGGTATTGTTCCGAAATGTATGGGTGCAACGGTTAGCGCTTGATGAACCGGATACAGATTTCTAAGTCCCGCAACAGTTCACAGGATTAAATGGGATCCCAAATTTGTATTTTTTTCTGGCAATATTTTTGATCGTTCCCTTTTAAAAATACTATGAACTTTAAACGCATATTTGGCCCATTGCTTACATTGATAGGATTGGGAGGTCTTATTTATGGAGCGTATCTTTTTTTGGTTCCGGAGGATGAGGATTGGAAAACGATACTGGTTCTGTTAGTTTTGGGCCTGATTTTTTTTAGTTCCGGATTGGGCCTATTAAAAACGACCAAAGACCGAAGTTAAATTCCCATATCCGGACTCCGTTCGTAAAATGGAAATAGGGCAAGGTTGTAAGTTTCGGGAATAAAGATTAAGTTAAGGGGTGGATTAACACCATTATCTTTATTAAATTAATGAAAACCCAACACCTTACCGCAGGATTGGCACTGCTGATCCTCCATTCCTGTCAGCAACCCAGGCAGGTTACCAGCACGGTTGAACTTCCCGATCCCCGGGCTTCTACCTATGTGGAAGAAGATCCCGATCCCATCTATGCTGCCCATGTCCGAACGACACCCTTTCAAACTCCGGAAGAAGAAATGGCAGATTTCGTTCTTCCCCCCGGATTTGAGGTGAGCTTGTTTGCCTCCGAACCGGACATTACCAAACCCATCAACATGGCCTTTGATGAAAAAGGGAGGCTATGGGTAAGCCAATCGTCTGAATATCCTATCAAAGCAGGTGCAGGGCAGGGAACGGATCGAATTAGCATTCTGGAAGATACCGACAAGGATGGAAAAGCGGATAAAATCACGCATTTTGCAGAAGATCTGAATATCCCCATTGGGGTGCAGCCGGTAAAAGGAGGTGCCGTGGGATTTAGCATTCCAAACCTCTACCGTTTTTACGATACGGATGGGGACGATAAAGTCGATAAGCGGGAGATACTGCTCGGTCCCTTTGAAACCCGGGATACTCACGGCATGGTCAATAACCTTTTCCGAGGGTTTGACGGATGGATACATGCCTCCCATGGCTTCAGTAATATTTCTACCGTAGCAGGAAAAGACGGGGACTCCATTAGAATGGTCTCCGGCAATACATTCCGTTTAAAATTAGACGGCAGCCGGGTAGAAAAAACCAGTGATGGCAGAATCAACCCTTTTGGATCGGACCTGGATGCACTGGGATACCATTACTCAGCCGATTGCCACACCCTTCCCATTTATCAGCTCATTCGTAATGGAAATTACACCCAATGGGGAAAAAAGGAACCCAATAGGGGCTTTGCTCCTACCATGATGGATTACGGGCTCAATTCTACCGCCCTTTCCGGCCTGGTTTATTACACGGACACGCAATTTCCCGAAGCGTATCAAAACAGTTTCTATTCCGGTGATGTGGTTACCTGCCGCATCAGTAGGAGCACCATGAGTTTTACCGGATCCACCCCGGAGGCGACCAGGCAGGGCGATTTTCTGGTCAGTAAAGATCCCTGGTTCCGACCCGTAGACATCAAGGTGGGGCCAGATGGGGCACTATATGTGGCCGATTTTTACAACCCCATTATCGGGCACTATGAGGTGCCCCTGGATCATCCGGAACGAGACCGTACCAGTGGCCGCATTTGGAAAATTACCTACCAGGGCCAGGAAAGACCCGTGACAGACTGGTCCAGGGCAAGCATGGCGCGGCTGATAGAAGCGCTTGAAGATCCGGTACTACATACCCGCTTGCTCGCAACCGATGAATTGGTGGACCGGTATCAGACAGCGGCCGTTCCTTCACTGGAGAAAATCGTAGACCACAAACGCAGCCCCTCCCGGCAACTGGTGCAGGCCTTGTGGGCACTGTACCGGATGGATGCTTTATCTGAGGCCAGGCTGGGGAAAATGTTGAGTCATCCGGATCCTTTAGTAAGGGTGCATGCCCATCGGGTATTAGGGGAACATGTGGTATTCAATGACACGCAGTTTCAGTGGACGCTGGAGGGACTGAAAGACAGTAGCCCACACGTTCAGCGTGTGGCCGCAGAAAACCTGATCCTTCATCAGGATGTGAAAACGATTCGCCCTCTGATGCAAACCTATATGGAAACACCCGAAGCCGACAGCCACCTACGTTATGCCCTGCAACATGCTTTTTATAACCACGCCAGGCAAGCCGAAATAGCAACGGCCATCGCCAGCGGTTCCTGGAATGAAGCGGAAGCCAAGCAAGTAGCCCTGGTATTTTCAGACGTTGCGTCTCGTATCGCCGGAGAATATTTACTGGACTATCTACAAAACAACACGGTGTCAGAAAACCGGTTTTTGCCCTATTTGACATCCATCGCCCGAACCCTTCCGGCATCCAGAATGGATGTATTGCTGCAAGTAGCCAGGCAAAAAGGAGGCGAAATCGCCCCGTATCGCAAAGCCCTTGCCATCAATGAAGGCCTGGTCCAGCAGGGCATGGACTGGCCCGGAGAAATTAAAAACTGGAACCTTTCCCTTAGCAAACAAATTCTGGATGAGCTATCCGACAAATCCAACCTAAGTGAAGAAGAAACGGAGCGCTTGCAGTTCGCCGCCGAAATGTCCGAAACCCTGAAAGTTCGGGCACATATCCCCCACCTACGACAGATGCTTGGCAATCCTTATTTAAAAGAAGACCTGCGGATAATGGCGGCAAATGCCCTGGTAGAAACCGATCCGGTGGCACAAGTGAATCATTTACAAAAGTGGTTGACCGACCCGGAGCATCCGCTGAGTTTTCGGCGAAAAATCGCCGGTTCCATGGCCAGATTCAGCTCCAGTCAGACGCTAGACCTACTGGCAACCGGCATGCGCAATGCTCCTATGGAGCTACAGGAATCCATCGCGGCCTTACTGGCCTCTGAAAATGCCGGTAAAGACAAGTTGATCGCCCTGATCAGGGAAGGTCAGGCACCCGCCAGAATATTGCAAAACAGAACGGTGGAAGAAAACTTCCTTTCAGGAGCTCGGGAAATCCAAAAAGAGGCATTTACTTCCCTGACTGAAAACCTCCTGCCGGTCAGCAAGGAACGGGAAACGTTAATTGCAGAACGCGTGGATCATTTTGAGCAGAGCGAAGCGCAGGTGGTATCCGGCAGAACATTATACGAACAGCATTGCAGCATGTGCCATCGAATCGAAGAAGGCGGAGGCATGATTGGGCCCCAACTGGACGGTATTGGTAATTGGGGACTTTCCGCCCTGGCCACCAAAGTACTGGACCCCAACCGAAACATTTCCGAGAACTTCCGGACCTATACGCTGAAACTCAAAAATGGGCAAACCCGTTCCGGGCTTTTCCGACGGGAAGAAGGACAGGTAGTCGTGATGGCCGACCAGAATGGACAGGAATTTTCCGTTCCCAAAGCCGATATAATTGAACAAACCGCCTCTACCATTACGCTGATGCCGGATTATTTCAGCACCAGCTTGAGCCAGGAACAGTTCAACGATCTGATGAATTACCTACTTAGCCTTAGATAAGATGTTATACCGATTCGCCATTAACCTCAAAATTATAGCCGTTTTCATCGTCCTGGGGGGGAGCCTTTGGTCTGCCCCCTGCCTGGCGCAGCATAGCAAATCCGGCACACCTGCTACAGCCATTTCCTTCAAGAAACATACCCTCAGCAACACCTTTCTGGCAGAAGGAGTAGCCATCGGAGATGTCAACCAGGATGGCTTGATGGACGTGATGGCCGGGGCCTATTGGTTTGAAGCACCGAACTGGACGGCCCACGAACTGGAAGAACCGCAAACATTTCACTACGACAAGGGCTATAGCAATGCCTTTATCAGCTACGGCATGGATGTCAATCAGGACGGATGGGTGGATTTTGTCCGAATTGGTTTTCCCGGGAAGGAGGTACAATGGTTTGAAAATCCCAAAAACCAGCCCGGACACTGGAAGGTCCACCTGATTCACCAATCGCTTGGCAACGAGTCGGCAGGCTTTTTTGATGTAGACAGGGACGGCATCAAGGATATCGTAGGCAGCATTCCGGAAACGGGAGAAATGGTCTGGTTCAAAGCACCTGCTGGCCCAGGAAATCTGGAATGGAAAAAATATCCGATCAGTGAAAAAGAAAGTCCGGGCACGGCGCAGTTTGCCCATGGTATGGGCATGGGAGATATCAATGGGGATGGGAGAGAGGACCTGCTCATCACAGCGGGTTGGTGGGAAGCTCCCGAAGATCCTACCAAAGGCCCCTGGGAATTTCACGCCGCCAACTTGGGCGAGCCAGCAGCACAGATGTACGTGCAGGATTTTAATGCAGACGGTCTCCCGGATGTGGTATCCTCCTCCGCCCATCAACTGGGTATCTGGTGGCACGAACAGAAAAAAACCGGGCAGTGGGAAACCCACCTAATTGACGATTCCTTTACGCAAACGCACGGACTGGAACTGGTGGATATCAATGGAGACGGGCATCCGGACCTGGTTACCGGCAAACGCTATTTCGCCCATATGGGAAACGACCCTGGAGAATACGACACCCCCTACTTGTCCTGGTACGAATTTGTTCCGGGATCCGAACCTCAATGGATCCAGCATGTGATCGATACCGATTCCGGTGTGGGGGTCCATGTGATTACAGAAGATTTTAACGGCAACGGGCTGGTGGACATCGTGGTAGCCAATAAAAAGGGAGTATTTGTATTTGAGCAACTGAGATAAGGTCCCAATGGAAAGGCTGGGATATTGGCTGAGCTCCAGCATATACCCCACAGTTTTTGTTCCATCGGAAATCGTAAAATACGATTTTTCTCTTCACTCCCCCTACTGGCGAAGCGATTCCACTTCTTGGGGAGAAGTTTCCAGCGGCTCGCCAAGTATCCTTGATCCATTGGCGGTGATCAAAAAATCATCCTCGATGCGAATACCGCCAAAGGTGCGGTATTTTTCCAACTTATCGTAATTTATAAAGTCCATGTGCTGCTTTTGGGCCTGCCAAGAATCCATGAGCTGAGGTATAAAGTAAATCCCCGGTTCTACGGTAAGTACCTGGCCCTTTGCCAATTCTTTTCCCAATCGCAGGGATTTAAGGCCAAATTGACTGCTTTTTTTCAGTTCATCGGTATATCCCACAATGGCTTCCCCCAGATCTTCCATATCGTGAACGTCCAGGCCCATCAGGTGTCCAAGTCCACAGGGAAAAAACAAGGCATGCGCTCCCTGCTGTACAGCTTCCTCCACGTCGCCTTTCATCAGTCCGAGGGTTTTAAGTCCCTCCACTAGCTGCTTACAGGCCAGCAGGTGAATATCCAAAAACCGAACCCCCGGCTTCATTGCTTCAATTGCCGCCTTATGGGCATTCCAAACCACCTCGTATACTTCTCTTTGGGATGCCGAAAACTGCTTCCTCACCGGAAAGGTACGTGTAATATCTCCTGCATAGTGCATGGCCGACTCGGTGCCAAAGTCAGCCAGTAATAACCTCCCCTCCTCCAGCTTGTTACCATAATGGTGGTTATGAAGGGTCTGCCCATTGATCGTAATAATGGGAGGAAAGGAAAGCCCTCCTCCACCGGCAAGTGCTTCTCCGTTCACCAAACCAAGTAATTCGTATTCGTACATTCCCGGTCGAGCCAGTTGCATGACTTTCCGGTGTAGTTGCACCGTTTGATTCACCGCTTTCGTTATTTCCACCATTTCTTCCTCAGACTTAATGGATCGCAACCTCGCAATGGCTTTGATAAATTCTTCAGAAACATGCAGGGGAAGCTGATCTATATGAAGATGAAACCAATGCATGAGTTTCAAGCAATTTTCCGGTCGGTAAGGAGGCAGGTAATGGATCTTTCTGTGAGAGGCTTTGGACAGGTACGTTGCTGCTTCTTTCCAGGGCAAGGTTTGAGCGACTCCGACAGCCCGGGCCAAATTTCCCAATTTGGGTTGATCCCCATGCCAAACCAGTTGTTCCGTAGATAACTCGTCTCCAAAGATGATCTCCTTATCTTCGTCAATATCTATAACCGCCGCTAATCCGGGAACATGCAGTCCAAAAAAATACAAGAAAGAACTATCCTGCCGGAATGGATACCAGTTATCTTTAAAGTTACTGCTACTTTCCTCGTTTCCTAAAAACAGCAAGACTCCCCCCTTCATGATTTTTTTGAGGTTTTTCCTTCTTTCAATGTACGTTTCTGTCGAAAATAAATGCATCCCTGTTAAAATCAGTTGGTATCCTTACGAGTTAAAATGGCTGTTTCCGCGCTAAACTTCTGCAAAATAGTTGGAATTTACGGGTTTATTAAAGTGGGATTTTCTCCCAGGTTGGTAAGGTGGGTCTCAAGGCCAGGGAATCCTCTATGATTTTTACCACCCGTTCGCGTTCTTTCCCTGCAAGCATCAGTCGGGGTGCCCGTACGTATTCGGTTCCCAATCCCGTCGCTACTTCAGCCAGTTTGATATATTGTACCAATTTGGGGTGGATATCAAGTTCCAGGAGTGGAAAAAACCATCGGTAAATTTCCAAAGCTTCCTCGATTCTTCCTTCTTTTACCAGGCGATATATGGCGACCGTTTCGTATGGAAAGGCGCAAACCAACCCGGCTACCCAACCTTGTGCACCAAGGGCCAGACTTTCTAAGGCCAGCGGGTCTACCCCACCCAGAATTTTAAACCGATCACCAAAGCGGTTGATCATTTTTGTTATCAGGGTAAGGTCTCTGGATGATTCTTTAATGGCCTGTATGTTTTTGCAGGATTCCAGTTCCTCAAACATGTCTGGGGTCACCAAGATTTTATAATCAACGGGGTTATTGTAAATCATGATAGGCAAGTCGGTTGCACCGGCAATCTCCTTAAAAAAGGTTACCGTCTCCCGGTCATCTGCGTAATACCTCATCGGAGGAAGAACCATCAAACCTTCAATACCACTGTCATTGGCAGCTTCCACGGCCTCTAAGGCCTTTTTAGTGGATTGTTCGGCGATGGTTAACACTACGGGAATTTTACCCGATATCATTTCTACAGTCGATTTGACAAGGGTCTCCTTTTCCCGGTCGGTCAAGGTGCTGGCCTCCCCCAAACTACCCCCTAAAATAATACCATCGACACCTGCTTTTTGCTGGACCTTTATATTGGCAAGAAAAGCGTCTAGGTCTAGCTGGTCATCAGATGTGAATTTGGTGGTAATTGCCGGAAATACTCCTTTCCATTTTATCATAGCTTTGTTATTAAGTGTGTTATCTTAGTACTGAGCATTTTCTGATTCTTAAAAAAACAATGTTTACCCTTTCCTGATCCGCTGCTTACCTTCCACCAGGAGTTAAGTTCTCCATCCAGAATTTTTCCATTGTCCTTCGAAGATGGAGTGATGTATTCTCTCTTTCATTGATCCCGTGCGCCCGCATGGGATATACCATCATGGAAAACAGTTTGTTGTGCTGAATTAACCGGTCTGCCAACATCTCAAAGCTTTGGTAATGCACGTTATCATCGGCGGTTCCGTGCATGATCAGCAGGTTCCCTTCCAGGTTTTCAGCATGATTAATGGGCGAACCTTCGAAATATCCCGAAGGGTTGTCCTCCAGCAATCCCATATACCTTTCCTGGTAGGTGGCATCGTAAAGTCGCTGATCCGAAACAAAGGAAACCGCAATGCCGGTTTTATATAACTCGGGGTATCGAAAGAGGCAGTTTAAGGTCATTTGCCCTCCCCCACTCCAGCCCCAGATACCCACACGGGACGCATCGATGAAATCATAGGTGGAAAGGATTTTCCGGGCACCGGCATATTGGTCCTTTGAGGCCAGAATCCCTATTTGCCCATAGATTGATTTCCGCCATTCTCTTCCTCTGGGGGTCTTTGTTCCTCTGTTGTCGATGCTCATAACGATATATCCCATTTGCGCCAGGTACTGGTGCCAGAGATCACCATTCATCCAGCCGTCCTGCACGGTCGACCCCGCCGGTTCGCCATAAACATAAATGATTAGAGGGTATTTTTTGGACGGATCAAAGTCGATAGGCTTAATCATAAACGCATCGAAGGTGACTTCCCCAATATCAATTTTCACAAATTCCTTGGGTCTGAGGCCCAACGCATCGTATTTTTCTTTCAACGCTCCATTATCTTCCAGCACCCGCAATTCCTTGTGCCCGGGAAGCTCAATCAGGGAAATCGTCGGAGGCGTAGCGGCATTGTGATAGGTATGGATGGCAAACTGAGAATTTCCTGACAACTGGTAGGCATGTTGACCCGGGATGCCCACCGGAGTAATCCTCTCTGCCTTCCCTGTTTCGTGAATCGGACTTCTGTATAAATACCGTTGGGTGAAATTTTCAGGGGAGGCGATGTAGTAGACATAGCCTCCTTCCGGGTCAATGTGGCTCACCCTTTCCACATCGAAGGCTCCCTGCGTCAACAGCGTCATGGAAGCTCCATCTCGGGAAACCTTATAAAGATGACGCCAGCCGTCCCTTTCGCTGGTCCAGGTGAAAAACTGTTGATCATCCATCCAGATCAGGTTATCATGGATATCCAGAAAAGTCTCCTCATTTTCTTCCAGGATTTCCGTCAGCTCCATGGTCCTGGTATCCCCGATCCAAACGGTGTTTTTGTTTTGGGGCCGGTTTAGTTGCTGAATCAACACCTCCTGAGAATCCGGGATAAAATCCATTCTGGCGAGGTAATTATTTTGGGGATCACCGGGAATGTCAAACCATTTGGTAGCCCCCCCTTCCACAGAAATAACCCCGATTTTTACGGAAGAAAGCCTTTCCCCAACCTTGGGATAAGGCAAGGGAATGGGCTGTGAATAAATAGAATCGATGTTATTTATCAGGTAAAACGTACCTATATCCTGTGTATTGGAATGCCAATAGGCAATTTTTTCACCATCCGGACTCCATCTAAAACCATCTCTACAACCCAACTCCTCTTCGTATACCCAATCAAAGGTGCCATTAATAATGTGTTCGCCTCCATCCTCCGTTAGCTGGGTGATTTCTTTACTGACCAAGGACTCAACAAATAGATTATGCTCACTTACATAGGCAATTTTGGAGGCATCCGGAGAAAATTTTGCAAACATCAGGCTGGAAGAAGGAAGCCCGACTCCCAGTTGCGTTAACTGCTTTTGATCCCTATCCAGTACCCAGTAGTCTCCCCGGGTATGGTACCTCCATACTTTTCTGGTATTGGTAAAAAGCAATACTTTACTGTTGTCCTCCGACCACTGATAATCGGCCACCTCCAAGGGTTTACTGGCGCCAGCCGGAATTAACTCCTCAGCCGAAATGAGCACCGAACGGTCCCCGCTGACCGCCTCATAACGGACAATATCATGCCCGTCCAAGCTGGGGTTCTTTTCAATGCTGGAATAACTCTCCGAATCCTTCATCCAGCGGATGGGACCGAATCGCTTCTGACGAAAGGCATTTTCCCTGTAAATTTCCTCCAGACTTAGTGGAGTTTGAGAAAAAACCGAACCGGAAACTGTGAAAAAATAAAAAACAACTAACGCAATCTTTTTCATTAAATAATTCGTCTAATATTTACACGAAACCCATATCGCTTACCTGTTAATTCAGCGGTTTGGATGTCAACTAACTACAGGCATAAAGATAGAGCCTTCGGAAACATTAAGCATTCCATCATTTTATCCAAAGGATATGGTATTTTAACGAAAATGATATTTTGAGGCCTTAGGCTACTAATTAATTGAGTCTAGATTCCATTTCACTGGCAATTGGGATGCATTTCTTGAAAAAAATTGTTGGCTAGTTTGCCTTTTTCAAGACATTATTCCGATACTCCAGAGGAGTCATGCCCATGACACTCTTAAAATGCTTATGAAAATTGGACAAATTATTATACCCCGAACTGTAACAACATTCTGAGGTATTGAAATCATCCTGATAAAGCATCCGACAGGCATTGGCGATTCTTACTTCAATCAAAAACCTGGAAAAAGTCTTTTGACTTTTGTATTTGAAGTACCTACAAAAAGCAGTGGGAGACATGTTTACCATTTCCGCCACTTGCTTGAGACTGATTTTTTCACTGAAATTATTTCGAACATAATCAAACACCCGATTAATTTTAGGCAGGTTTTCCTGAACGGAATGTATCGGAATTCCCAGCGAGGAAATGAAATTCAAATTATTATCCTTCGAAATCGATTCCAGAATATCCAACAATCCTAAAAACCTTTCGAAGGAATTTTTTCCTGGCAATAGGTTTAATTTCTGACTGATTTGAGCCTGCACCATCGTAGAAATTTTAATCCCATAAACGGAAAAATCAATCAACCGCTGTATCGCATAGGCTTCCGGTATATCGCATAAGGCATTTTTGAGCACGTCCTGATTAAAAAATACCGAAATAGCCCGAGCTTTATGATGCAGGTCACCTGCAAAGGAAAAATCTTTGTTACGGAAAACATGGGGTAAATTTTTACCAAACAGGTATATTTCTCCCTTCCTGAAAGGAATGACACTTTCTGCAACGAACAACGAGCCTTCCCCCTCCAAAATCAGCGTAATCTGAAATTCTTCGTGGTAGTGAATGGGCTCAAAGAAATTATCCAAATCCCAACATTCCACCCGTATGGTTTCTTCTTTTAATCGAGGTACTTTAAAATGTAGTGGTTGCATGATTAGAATACGATTGGTTACGGAATGCATTAATTTAGACTAGTTGCAGATAAAAAGCAAAAAAGCATACAAAAAAAGAGGAAATTGCTAAGATAGTATACACAAAAGCTAATATTTGAAAATGGTACCCGCTTAAAATCCACTACATTTAACTAATAACCAATACTAATTAGACGATGAATTTTCCAAGTATATTTAATGATGTAGTAGGCCCTGTCATGAGAGGCCCTTCCAGTTCCCATTGTGCCGCTTCCCTGCGGATCGGCAGGATCGGCCATGACCTGATGAAAGGAAGCATTTCTTCCATTGAAATCGATTTTGATCCGGAGGGTTCCCTGGCAACCACGCACAAGGAACAGGGATCAGATATGGGTTTGTTTGGCGGATTTTTGGGCTGGGAAGCCTTCGATGAACGCCTGGTCCGTGCCGAACAACACCTGGGAGCGGCGGGCATTCAGGTGAAGATCAACATCAGGGACATTCAAGCCGATCATCCAAACACCTATAAAATCACCCTGACCAACCCCTGGGAGACCCACCAACTCACAGCCATTTCCACCGGGGGAGGAATGATCGAAGTGATCGAAATAGACCAGGCTCCGGTATCTTTTGCAGGAGACTGCTTTCTGACATTGGTGTATACTACCCATCCGGAACAGGTCATGGACTACCTGCAACATGAACTGAGCTACGATAGCCTGGAATTGCGGTCCGGAAACCAGCCCTATATCGAACTCAAAGCACAACAATTTCCGGATGCGGCACTTATTCAAGAGTTGGAACAGATGGAGGCGGTATCCGGGGTAAAACAGATCCGGCCTGTATTACCCGTGTTGACTGCCAAAAACCAAAAAGTGCCTTTTATAACCTGTGACGAAATGCTTGCCTATAATAAAGATAAGGGGCTATCACTTTGGGAACTGGCTGTTCGGTATGAAAGCATCCGGGGAAACATTTCGGAAGCGGAGGTATTGGCCAAAATGGATACCATTCGAAAAATCCTTAAAGACGCTATCAGCACAGGCATCAAAGGAACCAACTACGAGGACCGGATTCTGGGTCCCCAATCTGTTAAATTTAAATCCCTGATGGAAGGTAAAAAATTAGTGGATGGGGACGTGCTCAACCGCATCATAATGTATGTTTCTGCGATCATGGAGGTAAAAAGCTCAATGGGAGTGATCGTGGCCGCACCTACGGCCGGTTCCTGCGGGGCAATGCCCGGTGCCGTTCTGGGTGTTTCCGATGCCCTGGGCTTGTCGGAGGAGGAAACGGTAAAAGCCTTGCTGATTTCCGGCCTTATAGGTGTGTTTATTGCAGCACATTCTACTTTTGCTGCCGAGGTTGGGGGCTGCCAAGCCGAATGTGGTTCCGGATCATCCATGGGCGCGGCAGCATTGGTATTCCTCGCCGGGGGCACGCTTACCCAAAGCATTTCTGCGGCCTCCATGGCACTGCAAAGTTCGCTGGGCATGATCTGTGATCCCATAGGAAACAGGGTTGAAGCTCCTTGTCTTAACAAAAATGTCATGGCCGCCTCCAATGCCCTCTCTTGTGCAAACATGGCGCTCGCAGATTACGATCACCTGATCCCTTTGGACGAAGTAATCGAAACCATGTACGAAGTGGGTAAAAGCATCCCAAATACCCTTAGATGCACCAACCTGGGTGGACTGTCCATCACTAAAACCGCAAAAGAAATCGAACGCAAATTGGGAAAAGGACAATTTTATAAAAGCTGTTGATCGGGCTCAATTTCCAAGTTTCCGAGTTTGAAAGGTCGGACTAACATGTAGCTGGGTAGGAAGAATGACCCGATAAATATCCGCTATTTTCCTTCCGAAGCTATAATTCCTTCTTTTTCTACGGGTTTTTGGCTTGTTATTTGTGCTTACTAGTATATGAAACAGTTACTAAATTTTCTAAAACCCCACCTGTTGACTTCCTTCATTTTATTCCTTGCCGGATCACAGGCTTATGCTCAGGTTCAACCCGGCATTCCCAAACCCCGGGGGCCGGTAGATTTGAGCGACACCAGTAACTTGGTGATCTTTATCATTCTTCCGATTCTGGTCATCATTGGCTACTTTTTCTGGAGAAAAGCCATGAAGAAAAGGAAAGAGGAAGAAGATAGTCAGCAGTAACGATATTTTAGTGATTTCTCAACCTGTCTATCAACTCTTTTTTGCGGAGTTTGCTAATCCCAGACAGGCCTATCTCGCGGGCTTTGTCGTACAAATCGTCCCTCGTCCATTCTTCGTAAGCCGGAGCTTTCCCTCCTTTCTTACCTGCAACCTGATCCGGAGTGTTAGCAATACGGGCGGATTTTTCTTTACTATACCCTTGATCCCGTAAGGCTTCATACTGATCTTCATTTTTTATTTGGGGCATTTTTTTGTCAGGCATGGCTGTTTTGGTTTAGGCATTATCTCTTCGGAACCGGTCGCTTTCACTGCTCCATTCTTTGTCAGCTTCCTTGGCGCGCATCAGATCATCCTTTGCTTTTTCTTCTTTCGATTTTTTCTTTTTCTTCGAATCGGCAGATTTGGGTCCCTTTCCATCACGGGCTTCTTCCTGCGCCTCGTCAAAGCTGTTGTCTTTAAAATTTTCAGGCTGTTTATCTTGATTTTTTTCGGTGCTCATGGTTTGATTATTTTGGTTTCTTTGATGCTAATCAGAACCAAAATCATTCCAAAAAGGCTGAAATTGTTTTATTTACAGCAAAATTTTACCTGAAGTCCCATTTTATTTGTTTATCCTTCCGCAAGGAAATATATTCACGTACTAATAGTTCAGAAAAATTTTATAGAAATATGAGCAATAATTCAAAAAAATCCAGAAGAAGCTTTGTGAAGGGAAGCCTTCTGGCCTTGGGGGGCATCAGCCTTGTACCCCGACACGTGCTAGGAAAAGGTTACCTTGCACCAAGTGATCACCTAACCAAGGGGGTTATTGGTGTTGGCGGCATGGGAAGAGGTCACTTTAAATATGCCGGAACCAAGACCGTAGCTATTTGCGATGTGGACACGCGCCATATCGGTATTGCCCAGGAAACCTTGGGTCAGGGAGTCAAGACCTTTTCCGATTACCGGGAATTGATACAGCTTCCCGAAGTAGACATCGTCCACATTGCTACACCGCCTCATTGGCATGGAATTATGGCTGTGGACGCAGCCCGGGAGGGAAAGGATATCTGGTGTGAAAAACCGATGACCCGGACCATAGGCGAAGGGAAAAAAGTAGTGGAAGCAGTCAAACAACACGGCAATATCTTCCGACTGAATACCTGGTTTCGCTTCGATGCCAATTTTTACGGAATGAATACGGAAGTGAAGAACATCAAAAAACTGGTTGATTCCGGCATGTTGGGTTGGCCGCTAAAGGTCACCGTTGGAAAACTGACTGGATTTGATTGGAAGTTCTACTGGGTAGGCCGAACCGGTCTGGACACCATGTCCGTTCCTCGGGAATTGGACTACGAGCGCTGGCTGGGGCCTGCTCCCTTTAAGCCCTACCACGAACACCGTACCCACGGCACCTTCAGGGGTTACTGGGATTATGACGGAGGTGGATTGGGCGATATGGGACAACATTACATGGATCCCATCCAGTATTTTCTGGGAAAAGACCAAACCAACCCGGTGAAGGTAGAAATTGATGCGCCGCAGCAACACCCGGATGCGGTAGGTACCTGGCGAAAAATCACCTATACCTACGACGATGGTTGTCAGATAATTTTAGATGGGGAAGGTACCACAGAAGCTCCTTATATCGAAGGGCCGGAGGGGAAGCTTTATCGGGGATTCAAGTCAGACATTCCCAATATGGAGCGCAAATTAGCCCAGTTTCCGGATCCTGCACCCCAGGTCACTGACTTTGTAGAGGCAGTAAAAACCCGGCAGAAATTTGCCCTAAATGAACAGAACGGACATCGCTCCTGCACGCTGGTCAACATGGGTCTGGTAGCCCTTCGACTGGGCAGAGACCTGGAATTTGACCCGGTAAAACAAGCGTTTATCAACGATGAAGGAGCCAATAGGCTTATTGATCAACCCATGCGGGCACCCTACACCATATAGATCCAACTAATTTTAAAGGAATTATTAGAATGATGCAAAGATATTCATTACTTAAAGTAGCATTGGTGCTGTGCCTGGCCATTGGACAGGTATTTTTCAGTCCAGCACAAAACCAACTCGATGATGGGCGGACGACCGCTACCAAGATAGCTGACCTGCTTAACCGCTTTCCGGCGGCTGACGATCAAGCCCTGCAAAATGCCATGCGCCAAATGGAGGACCTGGGCCAGGAGGGCATAATCCAACTGGCATCCATGTTAAAACCAGGAACATCAAATGAACAACTGGAATACGCCCTGGCGGGTTTTGCCTTTTATGCCAGTCACCCGTCTCGCGAAAACCTGGCGCGTATGGCCGTTCAGGCCTACGGAAAAGCACTTGATCAACTGGAAGACCCAGAAGCCAAAAATTTCCTGTTGACCCAGTTTAAGTGGATTGGAAAAGAAGATGCCGTGCCTTATGTGGAAGCTTTTCTGCAAGACGACCGGCTTTCAGGCACTGCCGCTCGCGTCATGGCCAACATCGGCTCGGAATCAGCCGAAAGAGCCTTAATCCTTGCGCTCGGTGCTTCTGAACAGGATGACAAAAAAGCCAGTTACATCGAGGCCCTGGGCAGTTTCGACAGCTCCGAAGCGGTAGAAGAACTTACGAACTATGCCGCTTCAGTGAATCCGGAATTGAAAAAAGTGGCACTCTTTGCCCTGTCGAGCCAGGCAGATCCGGGGAGTGCCAAAACACTTTATGCCGCCGCAGAAATGGCGGGTTTTACCTATGATCCCAGCAATGCCTCCGGATTATACATGCGATACATCGCCAATCTGGAGGAAAAAGGAGAAGCCAAAAAAGCCTATAAACTGGCTAAAAAAGTTTATAAAAAAACAGCAACTACCAATCAGTACCACACCAAAGCTGCTGCCCTGGGGCTAATGGTCCAAACGCAACCTGAAAAAAGTCAAAAGCTATTAATGAAAGCAGCTTTGGATGACCATCCCCGATTTAGAGGATCTGCGTTGAAATGGCTATCAGACGAGGCACTTATTTCTAACCTGGACGATTGGAAATCAACTCTGAATAAGGGATCGGCAGCAGCAAAAGCAGCCATTATCCGAAGGATGGGAAATGTAAACAATACAGCCGTGGCGCAGGCCATTTTGCCTTACCTCGAAAGTAGTGATATGGATGTACGCATGGCAAGCATCGCTTCCGTCGTGACCGCCGGCGATAACCTCGCCCTGGATGCACTGTTGGACCGATTGGAAACTACCAGCAATGAAAGCGAAACAGAAGCACTGGTAACGGCTTTAAAAACCATGAAAGGATCGCAGGTACCGGCAGCTATCGCCGGAAAAATTCAAGGAGCATCTCCTGATAAAAAAACGGTGCTGATAAACCTGCTGGCCTCACGGGCTGCCGAGGATCAGATCGAGACGGTTTTTGACGCTGCTACCGACTATGAACCCGCGGTCAAAGAAGCGGCCCTAACAGCCCTTTCGAAAATGGCCACACCCCGGAACCTGGACCGGCTGGTAGCCTTGTTAAGAGAGGAACAATCTCCTGATAATCTGAACAAAATACAGGATGCCATTATTGTGGCCAACGCCCAAAAAGACGATCAGTCGGCCGAAACCCGGTGGGCCATGGATTTATTGCCGCAGCTTCCGGATTCCAAGCAAGCCTACCTTTACAAGGTATTGGCCAAGACAGGCGGTCAGATAGCTTTGGATAAGCTTAAAGATATCTACGAAAACGGAAACGCTGAACAACAACAGGCTGTGGTCACTGCCTTAAACCAGGCAGAAGACCCCTCAGCTACGGGAGCCTTGTTGGACATCGCCAGGCAGGCAAGCAGCGATGCCCTGAGAGAGAATGCCCTGATGGGTTTTATCCGTCTGGTGCCCACCATGGAAGAAACCGATACCCAAAAAGTACTGATGCTCCGCAATGCCCTGGAACTGGCTGAATCCGACGAAACGGTATTGGCTGCTCTCGGCCAACTGGGAAACTACCCTACTTTTCAAGCGCTGTTGGTGGCCAGCGAATACCAGGAGGCAGCCGCTTACCAGCAAGCTGCTGCCAGGGCCGTTATGAACATCGTTCTAAATAACGATGCGATTTATGGAGAAAAGGTGCGGAATATAGTAGAAAAAACCATCGATGTCATCAGCGGGCAGGACAGCCAATATTACATAACCTCCCTACAAAAATACATGGATGAAATGCCGGAAGGAAAAGGATACTATTCCTTATTCAACGGCGAAAACCTGGACGGTTGGAAAGGGGTATTTAGCAACCCCATCGAACGATCAGAAATGAACGAGCGAACCCTTTCAAGAGAGCAGGCTAAAGCGGATGAAATCATGGAAACGGGCTGGAAAGCCGAAGACGGCCTGCTGATTTTCACCGGAGAGGGGCAAAACATTGCCACCACAAAAGACTTTGGCGATTTCGAACTGTTTGTGGACTGGAAAATCACCGCTGATGGGGATGCCGGTCTTTACCTGCGCGGCACCCCGCAGGTTCAAATCTGGGATACCGCCCGTACCGATGTGGGAGCAGAAGTTGGTTCCGGTGGCTTGTACAACAACCAAACCTACCCAAGCAAACCACTTAAAGTGGCGGACAACCCGGTGGGAGAATGGAACACCTTCCACATCCGCATGCAGGGAGAAAAAGTGACGGTCTACCTCAACGGGGAATTGGTCGTGGACGAGGTTCCCTTGGAAAACTACTGGGACCGGGAGCAATCCATCTTTCCGGACGGACAAATTGAATTGCAGGCACACGGCACGTATGTGGCGTACCGGGATATTTATATTCGGGAATTGACAGGTGCTCCTAAGTTTGAGCTGAGCGAGGAAGAAATAGACGCTGGGTTTGAGGTGTTATTTGATGGTACCGACCTGGACAAATGGACCGGCAACAAAACGGACTACGTCGTAGACAACGGGGTATTGGCCATTTACCCGGACAGAGGAGGCCAGGGAAATCTGATGACAGAAGAGGAATACAGCGATTTTGTCTTCCGATTTGAATTCAAACTTACCCCGGGAGCCAATAACGGCCTTGGAATTCGTGCTCCGCTGGAAGGGGATGCGGCCTATGCAGGGATGGAATTGCAGATTTTGGACGACACGGCTGAAATTTACAGCGAATTAAAAGAATACCAGTACCACGGCTCCTTGTATGGTGTTGCTGCTGCCACCAAGGGTCACCAAAACCCCGTGGGAGAATGGAACTATCAGGAAGTGATTGTAAAGGGGAACCGGATACAGGTAATCCTGAACGGGACCGAAATATTGGATGTAAATATTGCCGAAGCAAAGGAAAATGGAACGCTTGACGGACGGGAGCATCCAGGACTTTTTCGGGAAAAAGGACACATCGGTTTCCTCGGACATGGAGACGTGGTGTTTTTCAAAAACATCCGTGTGAAAGAACTATAAAACACCCCTTCAAAACGACACAAAGGTTGCCTCTATGGGGCAACCTTTTTTTTGTTTCTACAGGATATTTATCTGGACCTATTGACTCCCATCTGTCACCGCTTCGTATTTACCTTTCCAATTTCGGATTCGAATGGTAAAAAAGCAACAATCCCCAGGCACCTGGAGTTTGACCTAAAAACTGAAAAAAACGTCATTATCCTCACTGAGAATCCCTGTATTCAGTTATTGGAGCGGGAAAAGGATTGGAAGCCTCTCTTCTTTGGAAATTGCCACGGTTTTCGGTGCCCAAACTTAGCCTGCTGATAAGATTTTTTGGCACTTCTACACCCCGACCTCAGGTTATGCGTTTTTCTTCCTTCACCGAAAATGCCAAAGAAGGCTGATTATACCGCCAAATTAAAGTTTCATCGACGTTTTTAAGCCGAAAATCGAATTCAGAAAATAAACGCCGTATCTTTTTCTAAAAAACACCCTTCTGAACTTCCCAGGATACCCAAATAAAAGTTAAATAGGAGAATATTCGGCTTAGTTTTTGCCTATTTTCTTAAACTATTTGATGCTTATTCGATTTTTCTTATCCGAGTAGGCTTTTACAAACCTCTATAAAATAACTATTCTAATCATGCATATGAAAAAATATTTATGGATCGTTGTCTTGGTTCTCCTATCGGTTTCGGTGCAAGCGCAGCATCAATCAATTTTATTCTCGACAGAGAAAAATCAACTGAACGGAGGCTTACCACTGCCCTCTGAAGCTCCTTTTTATGTAGAAGGGAATTTACCAACCGGTATCAAACGGGTGGAGCTCAAGATCTTCAAGAGTAAAAAGAATGAAAACCAGGCAGATTTTTATTTCTGGAAGGCCCCATATCAAAGTAGCTCCCAGAATTACGAAATTTTTGTCGCCTACCCCTTACGCAGCAGTGATAACTATACCCTGAAATTTTACTTTTACAGCGAGTCGGATGCCGAGGAAACCGTCTCCCTGAGGGATGCCTTGCATGAAAATCTGGAAAGCTACGTTCAGGCTACCATTCTGGCCGGGAAGCGAGGAACGCAATCCATGAGTCGGCCGAATACCATGATTGACCACCTGAATGAGATTGTACGACAGGGCTTAAAAAACTACCTGCATCCGCTAGATCAGGAATTTGATGGTTTTTCAGATGTGGTAAAGCAAAAAATAGATCAGATAGCTGGTGTTAAGCTTAATAAGGCACGATTTAATTTACTTTCGAAAAAAACGGATCCGGATATACAGGATCAGGCCCTCTTCACGGAACAGTTAAAACAAGAGTTGATTAACCTTCTTAAGTCAGAGACGAGTCAATACCTGCGTAATCAAATGTTGATGCTGGTAGATGTTCGCGTAATTGAAAATTACCCCACGGAAAACAAACCCTATTACCTCCCTTTGAGTATTGGGTATGCAGGAACCTATTTTAGCGGAGATTTTAATAATCTGGATTACGGAACCTCCGCCTTTGGAGGTATCTCTGTCCCTCTGGGTAACAAAAATTTCACCAAGGTATTGGGAAACGCCTCCCTTTCAACCGGCGTGTTTTTCAGCAATATGCGTGATAGTAATCAGAGGGAAATCAGCGGTCCTCTCATCGGAAGGCCCGTATATGTAGGGCTGGGTTACAGTTTATTCCGGGTATTGAGATTCAACGCCGGTGCCGTCCTCACCGCTACCGATGTAAATTCCAATATTGAGAACATCACCTTATACCCTTTTGTTGGCTTCAGTGCCGAATTCAGCCTTTGGTTGGGATTACGAAAATAAAAACAGATGATGATAAGAAGCAGTATCTTGCTTTTCCTTACGTACTTTCTTCTACTAACAGAAGTTTTTTCCCAGCAATACCATTGGCGATTCGGTATCGCTACGGGTTATACCAATTATTATGGTCAACTGAGTACCTATCGGTTGCAACAACTTGCGGATATACCGGAAGCATTCCGTACATCTTTCCCCTTAGTGCCGGAATCAAATTGGAATATAAGCCTTGAAAAACGTCTGACGGCTGGCCTGGGGCTGTCCCTTCATGGCGGCAGGCAGACCTTGGCGGGTAAGGTTAGGGAATTTTCAAACTTCCATCCGAGCCAACACCATTCCACTCATTACAAGTCTAGCCTTTGGAATATTGGTTCGGCACTGATTTTCCGGATGGACAACGGCAAGATACTTCCGGAAACATCCCTCCTGGCACCCTATGTGCTTATGGGAATCGGTTGGCGTACCTGGGAAAGCCAAACCCTTAAACCTGTTGCAGGTATCCCCCTGCAGGGTTCTTCTGGAAGAGAAAAAGCATTAGTAGTCGGGCAAGATCAGTCCGGGGAGCGAACGTACCTGGACATGGGCCTGGGACTGAGGCTAAGGGTAAGCCGACAATTTGAACTGTTTATCCAATCCAATGCACAAACGAACGGTACGCAACTTTTCCCAGAATCCGGAGTTTTCCTTCACCCGGCCGCTATCCAAAATCAACCGGTTCAGCGGGGTCCAGACAGGGAGTGGTTATTTCAGCATCAACTGGGCATAAAATTCAGCTTTGCTCCTAATCGAGCTAGCTTTAAAGCCAGCATTATTAGTCCCTCCGCTGCGACCTACCGCCAAGCACCTCGCTCCGAAGTCTCCCCTAGTAGCGGGATAAATCCATCCCTGCCCGACACCATTCAGAATAGGGCTGCTCCGGAGTTGTTAATCTCCGATAGTCCTACCGGTGAAACCCAGCTTGGGATGGATTCCCTGGAATCACCGGTACCCCATTATTATTTTCAAGGTGCTATCGAATCAGAAACGAAAATTCCTTCATTAGATAGCGTCAAAAACCGTTATTTCCAGTTAGAATCCAGGGCCTATTATCCTGAATTCGACTATTCGAATGATCAAATGGAGCAAACCCCCACTCCTACTACCATCTATCCGATTTACCCTAACTACCCTGAACCCTATTCGGATTTCCGTGTCTATCCTGAAAATTATTCCGATTTCAGAAGAAGAAGCCAACAGGAACAACCAACCCGATCCTTTCCTTCCGAAAGGTATTCCAATAGCAGGCAAAACCGATCCTCCAGCAGGGTATTTGTACCCATCATTGCCCCATTGGGTCGCAGGCCAGCGGAAAGAGCTACGGGTACAGAAGTTACGGAAAGAGCTTCCGACCTACCATTGGTGCCTCCGGCTAGCCCCGATAGCCTGTCTATAAAAACCGGGCTTCGGCTAAATCCAAGGGTGCCCATCTGGTCGGAGCCCTTTCCCCTACCGGGTAGCAGGTTACCGGAAATCGTAATCCTGAACGAATCAAGAGACACCGTCGCTACAGAATTAAGCCTGCCTGCCCTTTATACGGACATTTATTTTGAAATAAATCAAAGTGAGCTATCTGAAGGGGCTTTAGCAAAATTAGAGGAGATAGCCCATACCCTACGGCGTTTTCCGGATGCCGTAGTATCCCTAAAGGGCTACGCAGATCACACCGGAAGCATTACCTTTAACCTTAATCTGGTCGAAAAACGTACCCTATCGGTGGCAGGGGCCCTGGAGGAGCAATATGGGATCGCTAATGATCGAATTCAGCACCAACCCGGTGCACAATTGGTCAGAACCGGAGTTCCTTCCGCGCAACCTGAAGACAGAAAGGTAGAAATTCAGATTTTATTTATAAATTCAGGGATTGATTCAGAATAAACAGGCTATTAAAATGGACAGGCAGGAGAAAAAACACCTGGTGGTATTAACCGGTGCGGGAGTCTCTGCGGAAAGTGGTATTCGTACGTTTCGGGATGATAATGGCTTATGGGAAGGTCATGATGTAATGGAGGTGGCGACTCCCCAGGGATGGCAAAAAAATCAGGAGCTGGTGTTGGATTTTTACAACCAACGCCGAAAGGCCTGCAAAAATGCACAACCAAACCCGGCACATTTGAAGCTTGCCGAAATGGAAAAAATGTTCGACCTGACCGTCATTACACAAAATGTAGACGACCTCCATGAGCGGGCCGGTTCCTCACGGGTGATTCATTTACATGGCGAACTCTTCAAAGCGCAGAGCAGTTTGGATCCAAGTCTTGTATACCCTGTGGAGGGATTTGAAATTAACCTGGGTGATACCTGTGAAAAAGGCTCCCAATTACGGCCCTTTGTTGTCTGGTTTGGCGAACCCGTGCCCATGATGGAAGCGGCCATTTCAGCAGTAAAAGGTGCCGATGCTTTTGCTGTTATCGGCACCTCACTAATGGTTTACCCGGCCGCCGGCTTATTGGACGAGGCCGCTTCGGAGATACCAAAGTTCATCATCGATCCCAAAATGCCTTCCTATTACCCTGCGGAGCATTTAATACCCATTGAGGAAAAAGCGGGCAAGGGCGTATTAATCATGGAGGAGCATTTGAAAAAATGGTTTTTTCCAGACTAACTCTTTTTTACTATTTTTGCGGACAAAACAGCTACTATTGAAAACAGCTATTAAAATTTCGCCCAAAACGGAAACCGGTAAAATACTGGCCAAAAGCCTGCTGAAACTTATCCTTGCCGGTTTTTTTATCGGTATTTTTCATTCTTTCGATGCCTGGGTTGGCTTGGTCTTGGCTTTATACCTGGTATATACCCTGGTAAAAAAGTGGCGGCTTCATGCAGATGATAAAAACGTATTCGCAACCGGTGCCCTAATAGGGGGTGTTTTGGGGGTTTGCTGTGAAGGATGGGGAATCTATTTTAATCATTGGGAATACCATGACCTGGGGCAACGGAGCTTTCCCTATTGGCTTCCTTTCGCCTGGGCATTGGCCTTTACGTTTGTCTACCAATTAGAAAAAGACCTCTTCCGCTCTCTAGGCCTACAAAGAGCCGGAGAAAAGATTATCCTTACCCTTTTAGTGGCCATGATTTTCCCCACGATTGGTGAAATAATCACCATCCAATTAGGGGTATGGACCTACGCCTGGCCTTATCAGGTTTTTGGTGTCCCCTTATTGGCCATATTTTTATTGGTCGTTTTCCATACCGGTGTCAATTACCTGATGGTTTTGATCTGCAGGCAGATGGGTTGGAAAAACGAGGTTTTTAATCCCTCAAACTGAATTAGCGCACCACCGTTTCCAATGTGGCCAGGTAAACCCATTTCTGATCTCGTGAGTTTAGGCCTTCTTCTACCGCTTCTTGCTGCTCCTCGGTGATTTCCATATCCTCGTATTCCATGGAATTAAAGAATTGCAAATAATCGGAATACACATTCATGGTCAGGTGGGTAGATTTCGCCTCGCTGCCCGTGGGAAGGGCTGTTCTTAGAAAGCACCAGTTTTCCATCAGGTCTGCTTGTATCTTTTTTTCATGGATGGGAAGGAATACTTCCTTTTCGGCTTTTTCGTAATCCTGAAATTTGCCTTCAACTGCTTTCATCAAATCAAAGGAAGCTAATATCCCCGGCTTTAATTCAAAATCATCCGAGGTCCGTGCCACCTCTACCATGTAACTTCTTACGGCAAGGTCGCGCATGTCCAGGGCATCGCCTATCCGTTTTCGAACGGCTTCTTCATCCATGTCCGGAAAGGCTTCAAGCGCATTGCTTACCCACATATCCACGTTGTTTCCATCCATCATTTTTACGGGATCCTCGTAGTAGGTAACGGTTACGTACTGGAAATTTTCTCCTTCCAGATCGGACCCGGACTGCAGCGACCATAAATCCCAGCCTTTGATATGACCATTATCTCTGGAAACCTGATGAACCTGGGCCAAAAAATCCTTGTATTCCAGGTAATCCAACACCCGGTCGGGTTCTACTTTGATAAATTCAAAGACCACATACTGCTGTTGTTGCGCCGAAAGGCTGATGCTTGCGAATAGGGCTACAATAGCCACAAATAGCTGCTTTTTCATAACTTGGTTAATTGGGTTCTCAGTCAATATACAAATATTAAAACAAAATAAACACCGATTATCCGTATTTTTTACCACAAATAAGAAATAAGAAATCCTGCATGAAAAAAGATTCACACAGGATTTTTCTATCAAACGTAAATTAGGGAGTCAAAAAAAGCGTTGGATCAAATCGCCTTCATTCAAGACTTGAGCAGTTGCTCAATTTTTGCCAGTTCGTCCTTGGAAAAATCCAGCACCTTCAGGCTATTCACATTGTCTATGATCTGGGAAGCCTTGCTCACTCCTACTAAAACGGAAGTAATGCGCCGGTCCTTTAGCAGCCAGGCAATGGCCATTTGCGCCAAACTCTGTCCCCTATTTTTCGCCAGATCATTCAGTTGCTTTACTTTAGCCAACAGCTCGGGAGTTAGTTTTTCTGTTTGAAGGTACCGGCCGTCTTTAACAGCCCTCGAATCCTCCGGAAAACCGTGCAGGTATTTATTGGTCAAAACACCTTGTTCCAGCGGCGAAAACGCAATAGCACCTATTCCTTCTGATTCCAGGACATCGAGCAAATCGTCCTCTACCCATCGGTCCATCATGCTGTAACGAGGCTGATGAATCAAGCAGGGAGTTCCCATCTCCTTTAATAGTTTCGAAGCCTTTGCCGTATCTTCTGCACTGTATTGGGAAATTCCGACATACAAGGCTTTCCCCTGCTTTACGATCAAATCCAAAGCGGCCATGGTCTCCTCCAGAGGGGTGTCCGGATCGGGTCGGTGATGATAGAAGATATCCACATAGTCCAATCCCATCCGCTTCAAGCTTTGGTCCAGGCTCGCCACCAGGTATTTCTTTGAGCCAAAATTACCGTAGGGTCCCGGCCACATGTCCCAGCCTGCCTTGGATGAAATAATCAGCTCATCCCGAAGGGCTTTGAAGTCTTTTTGAAAGATTCTCCCAAAATTTTCTTCGGCCGCTCCATAAGGAGGACCGTAATTATTGGCCAGGTCAAAATGAGGGATTCCCATGTCAAAGGCAGTCCGCAGTATATTTCTGCCGTTTTTGAAATCATCGCTATGCCCGAAATTATGCCAAAGACCCAGCGAAATCAAGGGAAGGTCCAGACCACTCCTGCCACACCTTCTATACTTCATGGATTCGTACCGTTTCGAATCAGGTTGATAGGGCAATAGCGGATCTTGATCGTTAATTTTCATAGTTATTTTATTTGGTTATTTTCCTAAAGGTACGTTTCTGCTTACTTTATTGCATCCCGTTCAAAGGAATAATCCGATTTGCCGGGAGTTTAGTGAGGTAAGTCTGAAGCAATGCCTGTGTCTCTACCACTCTTTTTACTGGTTTTAGAAAACGCATTACTTCCTCAATTTCCTGACATTGGGCAGTTTGATCGATGTATCCGAACGCCGCCAAAAACCCGTCCTCTACAAGCAATACGGCTTCTTCCTCCCGGTTCCTTCCCTGATCTTTGATCAGAAATCGTTCTCCTTGTTGGCTTGAGGTGCCACTGCATAATTGGGCTGCCTTCTGATTGTAGGCTTTTGGCGATTCCTCCCCGCAGCAGGCACCGGCACATTTTCCCAACTGATAGTCATAGCAGGCTCCGGAGGTTTTCTGAATACCGGATAATTTGGGGCAAAGCACCAGTTCCTCCGTTTTGTCCGACACGAGTTTCCAGGCTTCCGTGTGGCTGGTAAAGGTCATCAGCGGTTTTACTCCCGGAAAAATCTTACTCACCTGAAAACGCTGGTATCCTTGCTGGTCCTGGTAGGCAAATACCCCCCATGAAGTGGCTTTTACCTTCAGCGAGCGGTTGTATTTGGGCCAAAGTCGCTTTATTTCCATGGCTTCCAGCAGCAATGCCAGCAGCTCACTACCCGTCAGTTCGTAGCTGATATCGCAAATCTCGGATTTGAGGCTGATTTTCGATTTTCCCGAAAAATGGCTGTCAAATCTGCTTTTGATATTAACTGCCTTCCCTACGTATATTACCTTTCCATTCCTATCATGAAAATAATAAACCCCCGTAGCACAGGGAATTTGGCGGTACTGCTCGTGACTGATATTCGGGGGAAGGGTGAGTGCTTTTTCTTTCCCTTTGATTGACCTGTCAATTTCACCGGTACCATCTTCCCGTAGCAGTTGGCCAAACAGCAAGGCAGTAGCCCAGGCATCTCCCAACGCACGATGCCTGTCATTCACCGTGATTCCCCGGGATTCGCATAGGCGGCCCAAACTATAACTTCTCAAGCCGGGAAAAATTTTTCTACTCAGCCTTACCGTACACAAGCGTTTGGGCTTGTACGATTTGTTTTCTTGTTCGAAAGCCTGTCTGACAAAGTTATAATCAAAGCTTACATTATGGGCGACGAAAATTTTCCCCTCCAATAATGTCCACAACTCCTCCGCTACCTGTGCGAAATCAGGGGCCTCTGACAGCATTTGGGCATCGATACCTGTAAGGCCTGTAATAAAGGAGGGAATACTTCTACGGGGATTGAGCAGCCGCTCGTAATGTCCGGTGATTTTTTCTCCGTCATGGAACACCACCGCAATCTCAATGATCCGGTGCTGAGCCGAGAATCCCCCGGTAGTTTCAATATCTACGATCGCATACATAAGTGAAATATAAAATAAAACCAATTGGCCGGAGAATCAAAAGGAATTGTTTTTATTTCTTTCTTGAATTCCAGTCTCCAATTGGTTAATATTAAGTTTTGGTGATGGGAAACTGCCATTGGAAGGCACCCGGGCATCAGGAAAATCAATCCAGCTTTAGAAATAAAACCCTATGAACGAACAAGCCGATACCTGGCAAATGGAACTGACTCAGCTTACCTGGGAGTTTGACAAACTAGTAAAAGCCTACGACCTTACTACCCTGAACCAAAAGCCCAATCCGGAAAAATGGAGCCCTATGGAAATCCTGCAGCATCTGCTGCGCGTAAATGAATCCTATTTCCCTGTCTTTGATCAAATTATTGACGGACATTACAAAAACCCGCTACTCGGAAAATTGCCATTCTACGGCCAGAAAATGGGTAAGCTCATCCTTTCTGCCAATAAAAAGCCTGTAAAAATCAAAACCTTTGCGCGCTGGGAACCAACGGCTGGCATACACAACCAGGACCTGTTAAACAGGTTTTTTGAAGTACAACACCAACTTTCGGGGTACATTCAAAAACTAGACCCCTATTTTAATCAGAAAATAATGATCGCCTCGCCCGCTAACAAATGGATTGTCTATCCACTGGATGCCACCATCGAAATCATGCTCACGCATGAGCAACGGCATCTTACTCAATTAAAGGCCCTGTTATTATCCGAATAAATGAAGACCGAAAAAGAAAAAATGCTGGCTGGCGAATTGTACCTGGCTTCGGACAGGGAGCTTTCCCAGGAAAGGTTGCATGCTCGCATGCTGCTAAAAAAACTTAACGACAGTGCCCCGGATGAGCTCCTACTGCGACAACAAGTCATGGAACAATTGTTCCGTGAGGTTGGCAAGGATTTTGGCATCGAACCGCCATTTTTCTGTGATTATGGCTACAATATACAGGTAGGAGATCAGGTGTTTTTTAATTTCAATTGTACCCTATTGGATGTTTGTCCGATTACCATCGGAAACCGCTGCTTGTTTGGTCCCAATGTACAAATCTATGCCGCCACTCATCCCATAGAATCTTCTAGCAGGGGGTCTTTGTTGGAATTTGGCCAGCCGGTCCGTATCGGAGACGACGTGTGGGTTGGCGGTGGAGCTATTATTTGCCCGGGCGTGCATATTGGCTCCCGTAGCATCATCGCCGCAGGAGCGGTAGTGACCAAAGAGGTGCCTTCGGATGTGCTGGTGGCTGGCAATCCGGCCAGAATCATCAAAACCCTGGATCAGCCAAGCCAGCAGGCCTAAGCCTGCTGTTTTTTCTCATGGTTTTCCCGGATGACCCTTCGGAGAATTTTTCCTACATTGGATTTGGGTAGCTCCTTCACAAAATAGATCTCTTTGGGAACCTTGTAGCTGGTCAGGCTTTCACGGGAAAAAGTGATCAGCTCTTCTTCGGTTAGCGATGGGTTGGTACTCACCACGTAGGCAATGACCCTTTCGGTAGATTTATCATCCGGTATGCCAATGACACCCACCTCATCTACCTGCTCGTGACCAGCGAGCGCATCTTCTACTTCATTGGGGTACACGTTAAAGCCCGAAACCAAAATCATTTCCTTCTTCCGGTCTACGATCTTAAGAAACCCATCTTCATCCTGCATGGCGATGTCGCCGGTTTTAAACCAATCTTCGTAGAAAGCCGTTTTCGTTTCCTCAGGTCGCTGCCAATATCCCGGCATTACCTGTGGTCCTTTGACACATAACTCTCCCCGCTCCCCGATGGGAATCTCCTTGCCTTCGTCGTCTACAATCTTTACCTCGGTATTGGGTAGGGGCACCCCTATGGTTCCCAGCCTTTCGGTACCATCGATGGGATTGCAGGAGACCACGGGCGAGGTCTCGGTAAGTCCGTAACCTTCCGCCAATGGCGTTCCCGTGACCTTCTGCCAACGCCTGGCCACGGATTGCTGTACGGCCATGCCGCCTCCTACGGCAATTTTTAGCGAACTAAAGTCCAGGGAACGAAAGGACTCTTGGTTTAACAAGCCATTGAAAAGGGTATTGACGCCCGTAAAAACGCTAAAAGGGTGTTTTTTCAATTCCTTGCAAAAGGCGGGCATGTCCCTGGGATTGGTGATGAGCACGTTATGCGCCCCGATCTTCATCATGGCCAGGCAATTAACCGTCAGCGCAAAAATATGGTATAAGGGCAGGGCCGTTATGACCGTTTCTTCCCGCTCTTTCAGCTTTGGCTTCATCCAGGCTGAAATCTGCTGCATATTGGCCACAATGTTACGGTGGGTCAACATCGCACCTTTAGAAACACCGGTAGTCCCTCCTGTATATTGCAAGTATGCTAAATCGGCACCCTGCAAGGTTTGCTTCTCAAAAGCCGCCGGATTTCCTGCCGCCATTGCCTTTTGGAACGTCCAGGCTCCCGGCAGGGAATAGGCCGGTACCATCTTTTTAATGTATTTTACCACCAGGTTTACGATCATTCCCTTCACTCCTCCCAGAAGGTCCCCGATCTCGGTCACGACCACATGCTGCACACCCGAAACTTCCCTGATCTTTTCCAGATTGTGGGCAAAATTTGCCAAAATGACCACTGCTTTGACCCCCGAATCGGTGTATTGATGCTTCATTTCAGATGCAGTATACAGGGGATTGGTATTTACCACCACCAACCCTGCGCGCAACGCACCAAACATGACCACGGGGTATTGCAGCAGGTTGGGCATTTGAATACCAATGCGGTCACCTTTCTTCAATTTCAATGTCTGCTGTAAAAAAGCAGCAAACTGATTCGACAATCGATCCAATTCGTTGAACGAAATGGTTTTTCCCATGCATTCATAGGCTATTGCGTCACCAAATTTATGAATGCTTTCTTCAAATAGATCCACAACGCTACCGAACTCTTCGGGATCAATGACGGTAGGTACTGCTTTCGGGTAAAATTTAAACCAGGGGGATTCCTGCATGATAGGCTATTTTTGGTTAATGACTTGGGCTTTTTTACTAAGATATTCAAAGTACCGCTTTTTTAAAATGATTTGGCGAATTTAATTCTCGAACCGACCTTATAAAATAAATGCTACCGTTCAGCGGCTCCTTTGTTGGACCTTCTGCTAATTCTCCTTTCTTTTACAGTATTATAGATGTGATTTAAAAAAACACCGGGAGATGTATCGATTTTTGGCTGGAATAGTTACTGCATTGTTGCTTTACGGAGCGATTCAATTCTTTATCCGTCAAAATAATGAACAGCAGGAAATCCAACAAAATACGGCTTTGCTAGAACAACAAATCAAACAAGTGGGCAAGTTGTTGGTAACAGAGGGGCATTTTTCTCAGGTATTAAGTTATAAAAACACCCGAAAAAACTATTTTGATATTTTTTCGGCCAATAAAAAAGCCCTGGTGATTATCAATGCAAAAGTTACGGTTGCCTACGATCTGAGGCAACTTAAAACCGAAATAGACCAGGAAGCAAAGCAGGTTCGTATCATTAGTATCCCGGAACCGGAAATTAATATTTACCCGGATTTGCAATATTACGATGTCAGTCAGGATTACTTCAATAAATTCGACGCAGCGGATTACAATAAAATAAAAGGCAGCGTTTCCCAGATTCTGGAGGACAAGATCCAACAGTCGGACCTAAAAGAAGATGCCAGGGAACGCTTGCTCACCGAATTGTCAAAAATCTACCTGCTTACGGGTACGATGGGCTGGAGTTTGCATTTTGAGGAAACCAGCATCAATTCTCCCGAAGAGCTGAAGGGTTTGGCGTTTTGACCTTGTACCGGAATACGCTATAATTCCAATTTGTTTACGAAAGCAGGATTGCAAATCCTGTCTATTTGAAGTTCGACATTACAAATGTCGAACAGCTCCGCTCCGCGGAATTTGTAATTCCGAGAATTAACTTTTTTTAAACGCAGAAATCGTGATGACGGTATCTATTTTTAACGATCTAAAAATCAACATGTTAAAATGATTAAAGAATGGCATCAAATCACCTCCCCCCAGCCCCCTCCTGTTTTCAGGAGGGGGAGACAGGGGGTGGTAAAAATACGTCATCGGTAGACCTAACATTTAAAAAAACGTAGAAATCGGAATGACAAGGTATTTTAGAAGAAATTGTATCATATTAAAAATCAGACACTTAATAGACACGTCATCGGTAGGTTCAGATACGGGAAATTTGCAATCCCCAAATCTATTTCTGGGTGTAGATTGCATCTACATCCCTTGCTATCCATTAAGTTACGCTATCGAGGCATTTGTAATGCCGGAAACCAAAGACCAACGGTAACGAAAAGCGTGCTTTAGAATGCATACCATAAGCCAATACAAATGGCTTTTTGGCAGCTATTATTTGTTCATAGCAACATAGATATAGGGGTGAGTGACATACTTCACCCAGTAGCAATCTTTCTATCTGTGTTAATCTGAGTAATCTGTGGTGCACCTTTTATAACACCAAAATTAATCAACCTTAGCTAATTACGGATCGATTCTCTTTACGGAAATACTCTCCCCCATGACGATACCTATCCCATTCGAGATATTGGAATACACCTGCACCGGCTGAGCAAAGGGATCCCCTTCATTCCACCATTGCAAGCCGTAGGTGGAATGAAACAGGTAATAGTTTCGGGTAACGGATTTCAAGGTAAATTTAATTTCACCCTCCATATCGTCCGAAAAATAACTACCATTAAGAAAGAGATCAATGACGGCTTCTCTTCCCTCAAAAAGTTTATCGTCAATCAGTAATTCCCCATCGGTATTGTAGTCTTTTTCGTAGGTTGGGTTTTTGGGCTCCAGGTAAAGCGGGTAGTTATCCTCGTAATACACCATATTTCCATTCTCATCCGTGTAGCTGTTCTGCCGATAATATTCTGCGGAAATCTCATAAAAATTTTCTCCTTCCGGGTCATCAAAGATAAGCGTCACATCGTCATTGGTCGACCAGGCATCCACCTGCACGGTTCCCTGGTAGATCAACTCCTTTATGGGGACAGAACGTGGAATAATCTCTGATGCACTCACCGTTTCGTACCCTTCTACCTGCACTTCAATTGTGTATTCATTTCCTTCCTTGAGTAGACGGTTCAAATTGGTGTATTCACCGGTTTCTTCTACGAAAGAGAGTGGAAGGATTTCCCCTTCATGTACCAGCCTTACTTCTGCCTCTTTAATGGGAACAAAATCCCAGTTATTATCCAGAATGTGCTTGCTGTAGCTAAGCCTTACGCTGGGAAAGGTATTGTGTCGGAGACTGGAGTTCAGGGTGATCTGCGGCTTATCGAAAGGTATGTCGATATCCACGGTGGTCTCGCAGGCAACAAGCAAAAAAGCAAACCCAAAGAGCTTTAGCGGGCCGGAAAATATCGAAGTCAGCAGTTTGTTCATTTTCATCAAAAATTAGAATTTAAATCCGTAAGAAAAGGATGGGATGATGGGGAAAAGGCTGTATTGCATGACCTTTCTGTTTCCCTGCCGGTCATTACCCAGATCCATAAAGAACGGATTCATCCGATTGTACACATTGTAAATTCCCAGGGTCCATTTCCGTTCGCCCCATTTTTTGGTTTTCCACCAGCTAAAGCTCAAATCCAGTCGATGGTAGTCCCTGTTTCTGAAATTATTTCGGCTTTCATAATAATTGATATTCGGTCTGGAAAATCCCCCGTAACGGTTCACATCCATTCCCTCATAGCGTTGGGTTGGTAAGGATACTGCATTTCCGGTTCCATACACCCAGGCCAGGGAAAAATCCTTATTGTCCTTCCATTCATGCGTAAGGGCCAGGCTGATATCATGCCTTCGATCGTACTTGTAGGGAAACCAGTCGCCAAAATTAATCTCATCAAATCTTCGTTCGGTATTGGAAAGGGTATAGCCCAGCCAACCGGAAATTTTTCCTACTTTTCGCTGCACCAGGAACTCGGCACCATAACTCTTTCCCTCCCCGACGGCCACTTTATCCTGCCAGTCCTCATCCAAATTGAGGTAAGTGGCTCCATCTTTGTACTCAATCAGTCCATCCATTGTCTTGTAGTAGGCTTCCAGACTGACTTCGAAGCCTCGGATGGTTTTAGCCCCTCCCAAAGCTACCTGCATGGATTCTTGCGGACCGATTCTGGGTGTCGCTGGTACCCAAAGATCCGTTGGCAAGCCCAATCCTGCATTGGTGAGCAAGTGTATAAATTGGGTCATCGTGACGAAGGAAGCTTTTATGGAAGTAGCCGGATTCACCATATACCGGGCAGCAATCCTCGGCTGTAGGCTATTGTAGTGTTGATCTTCAGTAAGGAAACCAGAATAATGCAGGCCCAGATTGGCCTTCAGACGAGGCGTGAGGTTAATATCGTCTTCTACATAGACGGCATACTCCATCGAATTCAATTCATCGGCTCCCAACCTTAAATCGTTTTCGGATTCGCTGCTTTTGCTGGCATATACTCCCGGAGAAAATTTATGAAAAATCACCTGCCCGCCAAACCGAAGGTAATGATCGGGATTGGGGATAAATTCGAAATCGGATTTGAAGGCCCAGTCTCTGATCCCCGAAAAGTATCGCTCCGAATAAACATTGGTTTCGTCCACACCAAAAGCCGATATTTTTTCTTCGTAATTGCTGAAAAGATCAAATTTATACCGGCTGTGGGTAAAGGTGTGGTTGCTAAATAAGCGATTGTTAATGACATTGTTCCAACGAAGGGCCGTGATGAAGTTACCCCAACGCAGGCCAAATTCTTCATCATAATCCGTCCGCTCGTTTTCGTAAACATAGTAGTCGTTATACCTGGAATAAGCTTTATCATCGCCTGAGTAAACACTTAGATAAATCCGATTTTTATCGTTTACTTTGTAGTTGATTTTGCCATTCAGATCGTAAAAGTAGTACCCAATATTTTCACTTCCCTGCGTAGATGCCTTTATAATGGGTCTTGCCAATAGATCCAGGTACGTTCTCCGGGCGGAAAAAATAAAAGAGGTCTGATCTTTCTTAATGGGCCCTTCTACGGTCACTTTAGATGCGATTAAGCCAATCGAACCTTCCCCCTTTATCTCCTGCATGTTGCCCTCTTTCATGCTGATATCAATTACCGAAGACAATCGCCCCCCATATCGGGAGGGAAATCCTCCCTTGATCAGCTCTACGTTATTAATGGCATCCGCATTGAATATGGAAAAGAACCCGAACAGGTGGGAGGCATTGTAAACCGGCACCCCATCGAGCAAAATCAGGTTTTGGTCAGGGCCTCCTCCCCTGACATAAAGGCCGCTTCCTCCCTCCGTGCCCGATTGCACGCCGGGCAGTAACTGCAGCACCTTAAACACGTCCACTTCTCCCATAAACGCCGGTAATTCTTTGATTTGTTTAAGGGGAACGTTAATCGAACTCATCCGGCTGACCTCCTGGATCTTGTCCATATCGCTGGCCGATACCACCACCTCTTCCAGGTTGCCATCCGGTACCAGCTCCACATTTATGACCGTGTCTCCCTGCACGTTCAACTGAAGCCGTTTGGTCTGAAAGCCTACAAAACTAACATAGAGATCCAGGCTATCGCTACTACTGGAATAACTGTAAAATCCAAACTGATTGGCCACCGCTCCCTTTTCGGCAACCTTATCAAAAATATTGGCTCCTATCAGGTGCTCGCCCGTTCCGGCCTCTGTAATCGTCCCACTTACAACTACTTTTTGGGCATATCCGCTTAAACTGAATAAAAGTAAAAAACAAGTAAAAATTTGATGTTTCATTTTACAAATGCCTTAAATGGAAGCCAATCGATTGATATAAAATTTCGCAAATATATTTGAAATTATGAATCAAATGAAAACAATAGATATATTTAACGTAAACATAATTGCTATTTATAAACATCTGAATGCCAATATCATAAACCTAAGGATATTCTTATAAACGGAAAAACAAATGCTCTCCTTTTCCTTTCCACCGGTACTACTACCCTACCTTACTATGAGACGTTTAAAACATGGGAATTGCTACAGGGTTTTTCAAAAAAAAATGTTGGGGCTCTCTAACCGGGATTTCGTAGTAGCTTTTCTTGAAACAACCCGCTTACCTCAACCTTTTTCTCAAGATAAATACCGCCCCAAAACCAATACCTGCCAACCCCATCAACAAAACACCACTAAGTGGATCTCCAAACAAAAAATATCCTGTACCAAACAAAAAAGCATAAACGGCGGTGACCCCGGCTGCAAAAGCCAGCAGGGAGGCCTGAAAATCAAAGACCAGAGAACTTGCTATCGGCTGTCCATCTGCATGCATGCGTTTATGAATTCGTCGCCAACCGGGACCCGGAGCCTTTGTTTTTCGAACGAACGCCATTAATACCTTTCCATCCGTATCCGGTGTCCAATAGGCTGCGGCCATCCAACTCAGGGTAGTGATCACAATGCCGATAAGCAACTCGGCAGCCGTTGTCAGGGGCTCAAAAAGGGCTGCATGTAAAAAAGCAAAATACAAGGCCATCAAAAAGGAAACGGCCATGGCCACCATTTCACTGATGGCATTGATACGCCACCAATACCACCTCAATATGTAAATCAGCCCCGTTCCGGCTCCAATCTGCAGTAAAATGGCAAAGGTCTGTAGGGCATTTTCCAGTTGCAAGGCTACGTAACCACCGATCACCATGATGAGCAGGGTGGTGAGCCGGCCCATCCCTATCAGGTGCCTTTGAGAAGCATCGGGCCGAATAAACCTTCGGTAAAAATCATTTACGACGTAGGAAGACCCGAGGTTCAGCATGGTGGACAAGGTAGACATATAGGCTGCCACCAGGGAAGTAACCACCAGCCCCATGATACCGACGGGCATAAAGGAAAGCATGGCCGGATAAGCCATATCATCCTGAACAATGGAGCCATCTGCTTCCGGAAAGGCCTGCCTCAGGGCATCCAGATCTGGAAAGACAATGATGCTGCACAGGGCCACAATGATCCAGGGCCAGGGACGGATCGCATAATGTACGATTGTAAATAGCAACACGGAAGAGAGGGCATGGTTTTCATCCTTGGCAGCTAGCATGCGCTGCACGATAAACCCTCCGCCACCCGGCTCCGATCCCGGGTACCAGACCGACCACCACTGTATGAAAACGGGAATCAGGAAAACGATTAAAAATACCTCCCAGTTATTAATGTCAGGGATAAAATCAAGTTTTATGCTTACTTCAGGGTGCTGGAGTAGTTCATCCAGTCCACCAACGGCCGGATGATGGACCGAAACCCAAGCCGCAGCTATGGCACCCGCCAGGGAAATCCCAAACTGCATAAAATCGGTAAACACTACGCCTCGCAAGCCTCCCAAACTACTGTACAATACCGTCACGAATCCAGAGATGAGCAACACAGGCAAAGGACTAAGCCCTAATAATACGCCGCCAATCTTAATGGCTGCCAGGGATACGCCGGAGATAATGACCACATTAAAGAAAATCCCCAGGTAAATGGCCCGAAATCCCCGAAGAAAAGAAGCGGGCTTGCCGCTGTACCGCAGTTCATAAAACTCAATATCCGTCAACACTCCGGACCGTTTCCAAAGCCGGGCAAAGAAAAAGACGGTAAGCATTCCGGTCAACAAAAAACTCCACCAAACCCAATTTCCGGAAATACCGTTTTTTCGGACAATATCCGTCACCAGATTGGGCGTATCCGTTGAGAAAGTAGTGGCAACCATCGAAATACCCAGTACCCACCAGGGGAGATTACCACCGGCTTTGAAAAATTCCTGTATGTTTTGAGCCGATTTTTTGGAGCTGTAAATGCCAATCCCCAGGGATAACGCAAAAAACGAAACGAGTATCAGCCAGTCTATTCCCTGTAATAACATGGCCGGAATATAAGACATAAACCTTAAAAAGTAGCAAGGAAGACCTAAAACAACTGCCTATAAATAGCTAACAATGGTGAACGATACCCAATGTAAGGTCGCAACGGATACGTGCCGGTGCCGATCAGAGGTGGGAGGGATTTTATAACGTAAATACCAACAAAACGAGATGGTACAAGTTAAGTATGTTCGAAAAAACCTACCCCTTAAACGTAATGGTAAACCGGGTTCCTTGTCCCGGTTTACTGTCGATTTCTATTTTCCCTCCCAATGCCGTGACGTGGTTGTGTACCAGGTACAATCCAATGCCTTTACTGTCCGTGTTGGAATGAAACGTTTCTCTAAAACCAAACACCTTGTCCCCAACTTTGTCCATATCAAAACCGATTCCATTATCTTCAAAAACCAATTGCGCCTTACTGTTGGTCATTTTGGAATGGACCGAAATAACAGGGCAGGTTCCTGGCCTGGCATATTTAACCGAATTCGTCAGCATGTTTAAGCAAATACTTTCCAGGTATGCTTCGTTAAAGCGTATCTCCTTGCAGTCTGAAAAATCAACTTGCACCAGCGTATTAGACGTTTCTATTAACGATCTAATTGAATTGACCACCTTTTTCAGAATCCGCTCCAAATCCAGGGACTCCAACTCCACGGTCAACACATCCTTTTGACTTAGATTATCTACATACCCGTCTAGTGTGCTCTTCAAACTCTCTGTAGAAAGTTGCATCAGCTCAATAAATTCCAATATTTCTGACTTCTCCATATTGGAGGCATTAAAAATGCTAAATAAAGAAAGCAGGTTATTTACCGGCGACCGTAAATCATGTGATGTCGTAAAGGTTAACTCTTTCAATTTTTTATTGGACTGCGTCAGTTTGGTGATCAGCGCATTTCTGTCCGCTTCCAGTTTCTTTTTATGCGTAATGTTTTTGGCTACCGCGTAGATAAGCCCTTCTTCCTTCGCTGGTACAGAGGTCCAGGAAAGCCAAATGATGTCACCGGAATGGGTGATATACCTGTTTTCAAAATTAAGCAGGGGAATACCGTCGGAAATAATATAATTCCGGGTTTCCACCGTAGCCTCCAGGTCCTCCTGATGTATAAAAGAATTGATAGGCCTTCCATATAAAATTTTATCCGGATACCCCAACACTTTCTTTAACGCCGGATTTATACGCTTAAAATAACCATCAAAGCCTGCCACACTAAACAAATCCAGGGACAATTCAAAAAACAAATCCATTCGGAAAGTATCCATACGGAATGGTTCTGCATTTTCTTTAGAATAACGCATCCAGGTAAAGGAGATTAAGGTTTAAAAATTAAATTTGGTTCGCTTTTCGAGAAACCAATAGTAATTGCTGCTTTAGTACCGCTAAAATATTAAAGAATTGCATAATTTTACCAATTCCGGAGAATTTTTTTATTCAATACCCTTATAATTACCAAAAAAAATAGAAACTGCCGGATCAAATCACCTCCCATCCCGCAAAAGGCCATTTTCATCATCTTCGCGTATCCACCTGCACCCCACAGTTGATCTGGGTTTGATCCAGTGCCATTCCGATAAACATGGGGTAACTCCAGCTTTT
>JAWLFL010000337.1:0-3731 GCA_041685605.1 Cyclobacterium sp.
TCCAGATTTCATTGGTCAGGTTTTCTAACTTTTCTTTATTCAGCATGTTTTAAAAATAAATAAATAACTAAACAATTCCATATAAATAGAAAACTAAACGAAAATCATTTTCTGCTCTCTATCTGGCACCGCCAAACCCCCGTCTTTCCATCCATTACGGTAACCGCAATCAAAAACTCCTCGCCCCCATCCTTTAGCCGGAATTTCTTTTTAATCAGGTCCGCTTTCATGGGATGGTTACGGGACATCACATGGACCTTGCCTTCCGGGTACAGCTTTTTCAATACCTTCTTGTCCAGCCGGATTTCCTCCAAGACCTCAAAAACACGCCCCGGCACGCCCTCCGGAAAATGATCGCTGGTATAGATATGCGTGTGGACATGCAGTTTGGCCAATCCTTGCTTAACAGCAAAGCTTTTAAATGCCCCCGCTTTCAGAATGCTCGCATAGGGGATGACCAGGTGTTTTTGGGGAAAGGAAAATTCAGGTCTTGCCTGCGCTTCCTCTTCGGGAGAAAAGGTAAAGGTGCTGAGGCTCTGCTCTCTTATTTCCACCGCGACGATCGTCAATGGCTGGTCTGAACCGTCGTATATAAGCAACAATTCCTTCACCTCGTTTTTGACGCTCAGCACATGGACCTGGGTGATGCCGGGCAGTTCCCGGCAAGCCTCGCTGATATCCAGCATGGGAGAGGCCTTTACCATAATGGACTTGGCTTTTTGCCGAAACAAGCTCCAATTACTTACCACATCCGGATCCAGGTCTTTCAGTTGATATAGTTTCTGATTGCTTTTTCCTCTTCTGGCAGGATCCACATACAGCCAATCAAATGTCAGGGTGGATTGCCGCAAAAAGGCCAGGGCATCCTGGTGTACGTAGGAAACCTGTTGGTTTTTAAAAAGCCGGGGGAGGTTATGCCGGGCCAATGCCACCAGCTCCTCCTGCTGCTCCACATAGCATACCTGCTCCATTTTTTCCCCCAGGTAGAAGGTATCCACCCCAAAGCCGCCGGTCAGGTCGACCATGGTTTTTCCCTGCACCAAACTGCTTTTATACTTGCCCGTGGCCTCGGAGGAACATTGTTCCATGGAAAGGGCAGGCGGAAAAATAAGGGCAGGGTGAGTCGCCCAGGCTGGCAGCTTGTGCCGCGCTTTTTGCCGCATGGCAATCTGCCGGGCGGCTACCTTGATTTCCAGGCCGGGGATTTCCTTATGCCGTAAAAGCAATTGTGCAGGATCTTCCTCAAGATGATCCTGCACAAACTGCATTAATTCGGGATGATATAGGGCTTCCAGCTCCACTTATACCATGCTGTGGCCCACCAGGTACTCGGCAATCTGCACCGCATTGGTGGCGGCTCCCTTTCGTAAATTATCGGCCACAATCCACATGTTCAAGGTGTTCGGCTGGGTCTCATCCCGCCGAAGCCGACCCACAAAGACCTCGTCTTTCTTATGTGCATTCAAAGGCATGGGGTAAATGTTATTGGCCGGATCATCTTCTACCACAACACCCGGGGTGTTGGACAGCAGTTGTTTTACCTCATCCAGGTCAAAGTCTTTATGGAATTCTACGTTCACCGACTCGGAATGGCCTCCCATAACGGGTATCCTTACCGCTGTTGCGGTCACCTGAATGCTATCGTCACCAAAGATTTTCTTGGTTTCATTGATCATCTTCATTTCTTCCTTGGTGTAGCCGTTTTCCTGAAACACATCGATATGAGGCAATACGTTCAGGTCGATTTTATACGGATAGACCATCGTTGCCTCTTCTCCTTTTCGCTCGGCCATCATTTGGTCTACCGCATCTTTCCCCGTTCCAGTGACTGACTGATAGGTAGAAACCACGATCCGCTTGATGCCGTATTTCTCCCGCAAGGGAGCCAAGGCAAGCACCATCTGAATGGTGGAACAGTTGGGGTTCGCAATGATGCGATCATCAATACGCAGCACCTTGCCATTGATTTCAGGAACAACCAGTTTTTTGGTAGGGTCCATTCTCCAGGCAGAGGAATTATCGATCACGATGGCTCCAGCCTCGGCAAACTGAGGTGCCCATTCCGAAGAAGTGGCCCCTCCAGCGGAAAAAATGGCGATATCCGGTTTTTCAGCCACGGCCTGTTTCAGGCCCATTACCGTGTAATCCGTTCCCTTAAACGCAATCTTTTTCCCCGCAGACCGCTCTGAGGCGACCAGCAAGAGTTCGTCGAAAGCAAAATTGTGCTCATCCAGCACTTCCAAGATTTCCGAGCCTACCAGTCCGGTGGCTCCCACTACGGCTAACTTCATGTTGACTATTATTTTGACCGGTTCTACTTTCCTGAAGAATCCACAGGAAAACTTTTTTTCATTGAATTACGCGTGTTGTATATTCTGTTTATTATATTCAATCTATGAAAGCCATCATTTTGATCGGACAATTCATTACTTTTTTACTCCTTGGCCTCGCCTTTATTCCCTCTTCAAAGCCTATGGAAGCACAGGATTTTGAAGAAAAATTCGTCATTGTGAACCACCCGGATGAGTTTTTGCCTGGATGGTCTGCCAACGAAATCAGTGACGGATCTTCCCGGGTATTTCAGGCGGCAGGTGAAGGACTGAACCAGTCCCATGCCCTGGGCATTCAACCCATAGGAAGTTTCAGTGCGCAAATTTACATAAAAATAGCGACTGTTGGGGTATCCAGCCCTACAATTTCCTTTCAGGCCAGAACCAGCAAAAATGGGAACGGAAACCGGCCAGCTTTACTCTACTTCTCGTTTTCAGAAAATCCGGAAGACGGATTCAGCGAACGCATTCCGCTGGGAGATGCCGGGACGTTTCCCAACGAAGACGGATCCTATACGGCCTATTCCCTCCCCATCCCGGAAAAATTCAGGAACCTGGAAACCCTAACCGTGTTAATGGAGGTAGTATACGGACCGGGTTCCGGCACGGCTGCCCGGGTGTATTTGGATGGGTTTTCAGTACAAAACGGCAACGAACAAACAGAAGAACTCGCCGTCAGCAGCCTGGAAGTCTTGGGAGAAAACACCCTTTCCCTCCGATTCAACCAGGCGGTGAACTTGGATAATGAGGCCATAATCCTTAGTAACGGATATGGGAAACCCGAAAACGTAACCTTTCCCGAGCCGTCTGTAATGTTACTCGAATTCGCTGATCGGTTGTATACCAATGACTATCTGCTGGCATTCGAACAGATTGAAGCGGTAGCCGCGGGGCAGGTTTTGGAAAATTGGGAGTACGCCTTTTCCATTGAAACACCCACTCCAGCCGGTGCGCTGATCATCAATGAATTGATGGCCGATCCCAATCCAAAAGGTAAGGTCCCTGCAACTCCCGTTTTGCCGACAAGTAGTACGGCCGAGTACATTGAGCTATTTAATCGGCTGGACAAACCCATACGGCTTAGGGGTTTTACCTATAATGAGGTGCTGATTGAAACGCAGGTAATCGAACCACTCTCTTACCTGACCCTTTGCTCTCCTGCCACAAAGCCGGCTCTTGAAGCCTATGGACAGGTGGCCACCGTCAATCCCTTCCGCACCCTTCCCAATAATTCCGGCAAGATCGAGATAAGAGACGGATTCGGCAATTTGGTAGATAGCCTGGAATATTCCGAATCCTTTTACCGCGATCCTGAGAAGTCAGCGGGAGGCTGGTCAATCGAACGCATCAATCCCTTTCAGGCTTGCAGCGATCACTTCAATTGGAGGGCTTCCACCGCAG
>JAWLFL010000338.1:0-3731 GCA_041685605.1 Cyclobacterium sp.
GGTAGAGGTAGGAAATGTTTACTGTATCCTTGGCTTTAGCCAAATCATTTTTCCAAGAGGCTCTCAAATCTAATTTTAACCTAAACCTTGGCAATTCCCCAAAACCGTGCCTTCATTTTGGCTAAAGCCGAAGGGATAAATTCTGAATCAAAAAGATGGGGCTAAAGCCGCCATCCTATTGAAGGGGGACTGGTCATTGATTTTGGGTTAAAAATGGAAATCGGGTTCGCTTTCAATCAATTGCCCACTGCTTTAGCTGTGGGTAAGGGGGGTATATCTTATGCATCCTTGGCTTTAGCCAAATCCTATATCGAGAAGGTATTAATTTCCGAATTTCTCCAAACTTCTCCCCAGTTTTGTTTAAAGCCGGGGTTTATGGAATCTTATTCTAGGGAATGGGCTAAAGCCGCATTCCTATTGAGGGAAGTTTGCTATTGACTTATTGGTCTTAATTTTAGGATTAATTCCCTTTTATTAATTGCCTCCTGCTTCAGCTGGAGGCAATTAATTGGATTATCAGCATCCTTGGCTTTAGCCAAAAATTTCATCCTTGAAGCTCTTGATTACAATTTTTACGGGTATTGCCTAAAGCCACCTTCCCATTTTTGGGATGTTAGCCATTGATTTTTCGGTTAATTCGTCTATTTGAAACCTAATCCTCTCCCAAAATAGTCGGCTTGCTTTGGGCTTTGGATTGCTTGATCCGGTAGTTTAGCGTCAGGTTGATTTGCCTTCTTCTCGGCAGAATATCCCCTTCCGTCAAAAATCCCGGACCCTCGAAAATATACCGGTTTCTGCGGGAATTAAACACATCCATTACGTTCAGAATGAGCGTTCCCCGGCCCTTCATGATGTCCTTGCTGGCGGAAAGGTCCAGGTAGGCAATGGCCTTTTGAACGCCCTGGGCCACCCTTCTGCGACCCTCATAATTTCCTCGGAACTGCAGGTCCAGCCCATTGGCTAAAGTAAAGCGGGAAGTGAGCCGGGTAAACCAGGAATAGGTGTCGGCCGTGTAGGTGTCCAGTATATTGCTGCCATCGATTTTGGCATAGAAAAAGTTGAAATTGGCATCCAGCTTCCACCATTCCACGGGGTAGTAATCCGTGGTGAACTCAAAGCCCATGGACTGCTCGCCCACTATGTTATAGGGCAAAGTGGTGGCATTTCCCTCTTCATCCACGCTACGGATGCGCTCAATTTTGTCCTCGGTATCCCGGTAGTACAGGGTGGAGAAAATAGAGCCCTTGTCCATGTATTTGATATGGCCGAGTTCGAATGCGTCTGTGTATTCCGGATTCAGGTCCGGGTTGCCGCTAAAGAAATTCCGGGCATCCGAAAAGGTCATAAAGGGACTGAGATCGTTGTAAACGGGCCGGCGGATCCTGCGGCTGTAACTGATCTGCAAGGCATCATCCGGACTGATGTTATAGGTCAGGTGGGCAGAGGGGAAAAGGTTGGCATAGTCTCGGGGATTGACCTCATTGGTTTTTACCAGGGTGGTACTCACATCGGTGTATTCTGCTCGTAAACCTCCCTGATAAGAAAATTTATTGCTCTTATTGCCCAGGATGGCGTAGGCGGCATGGATGTTTTCGTCGTAAAGGAAAATATCGTCCAGACCGGGCAGCGCCACCATGTCTCCCGACTCGGTCCGTTCGCTGACGATAAAATCATTTTCCATGTTTCGGATACTGCTACGTATTCCGGTTTCAAAGTTTCCTTCGCTACCGATGGGCTTGGTATAGTCCAGTTGGAGCAGCCATTGCCTGTCAAATTCGTCGTTAATAGAGGTTTGATACAGGGAACCACCTGGAATGGCCGTTCCATTTGGAGAATAGGCATCCTGCGTGTACACCTGATCGGAATTTTCCCAATAATCCAGGTAAGTAATGGCCGTACTGAGTACATGACCCTTCTGGTCAAAGCTTCGTTTATAGGTCAGGTTAAACTCGGAATTGGGTTCTTTCTCATCTTCATCCTGAGTCCGTAGCGTGTATCTGTCGAGCGGAGCCCCTTCTGCTGCGTAATCGTCGTATCGTATATTGGTGAGGCGTCGGGCATCGCTTCTTCTCCACAGGTAGGAACCGGTAAGGATGCTGTTTTCGTTGAAAAAATAATCCAGGCCTGCCCGGATATTGTTGTTCAGCCCATTCACAGTACCCGTAGTGGTCTGGTAGGAGTAAAAGCTGGTATCGGCATTGCTGATTTCCTGGCGGATGGTTCCCTCCCTTGGCACCCGGCGATAAGCCACCCCATAATTGACAAACCAATTGATTTTTTTGTGTCGGTAGTTCAGGTTAGCGGCCAGTCCAAAATTGGTTGGATTTCCCGCAATTCCTTCAAAGGAGGCATTAAAGCCCTGGTTGTTTTCCTTTTTAAGGATAATGTTGATGACACCGGCCATTCCTTCTGCCTCGTAGCGCGCAGAAGGGTTCGTAATGACCTCTACGGTTTCGATCATGCTGGCGGGGAGTTGTTGCAGGCCGCTGCTCCCCTTGAAGCTAACCAATCCGGAAGGTTTTCCATCTACCAGAATGCGTACATTGCTGGATCCCCGGAGGCTTACCCCACCTTCGGGATCTACGTTGATGGAAGGAAGGTTCATCAGAATGTCGGAGGCGGTTCCCCCTGCATTGGCCAGGTCTTTACCGACGTTGAAGATTCGTTTGTCCAGGGAGAGCTCCATCAGGGTTTTTTCTCCCTGTACGACCACTTCCTCCAGGTTTTCGGTATCGGGTTCCAATTCGAGCGTACCCAAATCTACCCTCCGATTTTCCCGGCTGATAGTGAGTTCATTGATTTCCAGGAGCAGGTACCCCATAAATTCCACGAGAACAGCATACTCCCCCTGCGGCAGATCCAGGTCAAAAGTTCCATTCTCTGCCGTGATGCCTCCATTTACCAGTGTTTTGTCGGCACTTTCCGCATCAAACACGCTAATGGTGGCAAAACCCAGTGGCGCTTTGCCTTCCTGATCGATTACTTTTCCCCGAATGCCGCCGAAATTATCGGATTGGGCAAACAGGGAGCTGCTGATTAGAAAAAATAAGATTATTCCGGGCAGGTAGATTTTTTTCATAGTTATGAATCCTTTTTCTGGGTATCCTCAAAGATAGAAATACAATGTGTAGGAAAGTTGAATTTTTACAGGAAAGCCGAAAGAAGTATACCAAAGGAGTTTATTTTTTGCAACTTTCCCAAAGTTTAGAACTTTGGGAAAGTTAACCTGAGGGTGATTTTAGTCCAACCCAGCCAAATAAGTATTACAAATTCGTAATCGTAAGGACCACCTCCAAATCCTGTTTTTTTATTTTGGTAGAATAAAGTAGATTAGTCGGGTCAATTGTTTTAGAATAAGCCTACGAATGTATGAACTACCGATATAACCCTTCCCTTTTTCTGCCAGCCATCGCTTTGGCCTGGTCTTGTTCTTCCGGGGAACCCAAATTGGAGGAGCAGATTCGCATGGACGAGGCGGCATTGGAAAGCGGCGAAAATTTATTTGATACCCACTGCAGCAGTTGCCATGGATTTGAGCAGGACGGAATTGGGCCCCATCTGGGAGGGATCACCCGGGAACAGCCCCTGGATTGGCTGCGACGATTTATCAAAAATCCCACTGAAGTAATCGAAAGCGGGGATGAGCGGGCCAAAGCCGTTTTTGAGCGTTACAATACTTACATGCCAGGCTTTGGTTACCTGGAAGAACAGGAAATCGATGCCATCATCGC
>JAWLFL010000339.1:0-3720 GCA_041685605.1 Cyclobacterium sp.
GCGGAGGGTTGGATCGGAAGTGAAGTCTCTGAGGCGGAATTTATTCAGTCAACGATCGCACCGGACAGCTACCAGATGAACTACCTGCCGGAGGACCGCTACAAAGGAGACGGGCAGGAAAGTTTGTTTGACAGGAAAAAAGCGATCCCCGATGTATGGAACCTCAACTGGCTGGGTTTTCTCAACAATCCGCTGGAGGTAGAAATGGATTTTAATACCCCTACAGACATTAACTCCATGGCCTTGTCTCTTTGGCAAAATGGCGGATCCCGGTTCTTCCCGCCTAAAGAGGTGCAATTATGGACCCGGGACAGCCCGGAACAAAACTGGCAACTGGCTAAAACCTACCAACCCAAGCCGCTTTCCAAGGACGATCCTTCCCTGCTCAGGCAGCTTAAGATCCCCTTTTCGGCTGAGGGGGTTCGCCATCTCAAACTGCTGGCAAAACCCGTGGACCGCCTGCCCTCCTGGCACGGTGCTACCGGAAACAAAGCCTGGCTTATGGTCGATGAAATTGTAATGAACTAGGGTGAAAGCTGCGGCAAGAAAACGAATCAAAAAGCTGATATGGGGAAATTTAAAAATAGAATATTATACCTGAAAACACCCTTAATTTTACTGATTTGGGTACTTTTTATTTCATGTTCAGCTAATCAGGGAAAAGGTTCGATTCCGAAGAATACCTCAATAACCGAACTACAGTTTACTGTCAGGGAAGCAGCTAATTGGACCAATCTTTTTAAAAAAACATCCGGCTGGTTCGGTGGAGATGGGATATTCACAATACCTCTAAATGGTATGGAATCGGCTATTGCCGACACCTCCGGAAAAACATTAGTGCTATTTAGCGACAGTCTGATTGGAGAGATAACTGATGGAAAGCTTGACAGTCCCTTTGTGATGATCAATAATTCAGTTGCGTGGTTGGAAGGGGCAGAGCCAACAGAATCCAATATTTCTTTTCATTGGGCCTTGGATGAGCAAAATTTACCTCAGTCTCTTTTTATACCCAATACTCCAAATTCTAACCCAGGGGAATATTTTTGGTTAGGGGACGGTTTCGTGAATCAAGCCCGGAACAATGATATTTACTTGTTTGGTTACCGAATTACCACCACCGGAACAGATGCCTTTAATTTTAAGGAGGTAGGAAATACGTTGATCGTCCTTCCCTCCGGAAGTAAGCCTCCGTTTAAAGATCAGCGCCAAATAGATACTCCCTTTTACATGGAAGGAAAACCGGAAAGCACAGGTTCCTTTGGGGCGGGCATTTTGGTAAATACAAAGGATGCCGGAGCCTTGAGACCCGACGGGTATGTATACATCTACGGGGTAAAGGGAAATAAAAAAGAGGTGATGGTAGCAAGGGTAAAACCCAACGACATCGAAAAATTTAATCTTTGGACGTTTTGGGATGGGACTGACTGGCAAAGTGAAATGAAACAGGCAGCATCCATTGCGGATAGAGGTTCCAATGAGTTGAGCGTAACCTCCCTGGACGATGGCAGGTACGCCATGGTTTTCCAGACAGACGGCATCGCATCCACCGTCGGGCTGCGTTTGGCCCTATCTCCGCAAGGTCCTTTTGGTCCCATAATCACGGTATGGGATGCCTCAGCTGACCTTAATGAGGGAAAACACCTATTTAGCTACAATGCAAAAGCTCATCCTAGTTTGTCGATGCCCGGGGAATTGTTAATAAGTTATAATATTAATTCGTTCGAATTTTTTGCAGATGTAGAAATCTCCCCAAACTTTTATAGACCCCGGTTTATCCGGGTGAAAATAGGGGATTGATACGGTAATATATCAATCCCGATAGGTACGTTTTACTTACTCTTAGTGGCTTCCACCCAGTCCCTGGCATCAATAAATGCCTGAATCCAGGGGGTAACCTCCTGTTGGGCCATTTCATCGGTGATATGAGGCCAGTTCCAGGGTGCTAAGGAGCGCTCGATATGGGGCATTATGGCCAAATGCCTGCCATCAACGGAGGCCAATCCAGCGACCGCATGGTCTGAACCATTTGGGTTTCCTGGATAGGAGCTGTAAGAATAGGTCATGCAGGTATGATAATCCGCTTTATTCATCGGCAAATGAAACTTTCCTTCCCCGTGCGCTACCCAGACACCAAGGCGCATTCCTGCAAGGGACTGAAGCATGACGGAGTTGTTCTTAGGTATGCTCACGTTGACAAAGGCAGATTCAAATTTATGACTGTCGTTGTGCTGCATCTTGGTTTTCTGCGCATGTTCGGGATTCACCAATCCCAGTTCGATCATTAACTGACAACCGTTGCACACTCCCAAACTTAAGGTGTCTTTCCTCGCATAAAATCGATCCAACGCCTTTTTGGCTGTTTCATTGTAAAGAAAAGCACCGGCCCAGCCTTTGGCAGAACCCAACACATCCGAATTGGAAAATCCTCCTACAAAAACAATCATGTTTACATCCTCCAGGGTTTCCCTTCCAGAAATGAGATCGGTCATGTGGACATCCTTCACATCAAATCCTGCCAGCCACAAGGCATAAGCCATTTCCCGGTCACCATTGACTCCTTTTTCCCTAATGATGGCTGCCTGGGTTCCGCTTGCCGTTTTTCTTTCCGGATTCAGACCCAAAGCATGGTAGCTGCCTTTCCAGCCTTCAGGGAATTGATACCGTAGGGCTTGCTTCGTATAGTTTTCGAATCGTTCGTTCGCCAATACCACGCCCGATTGCTCCCGGTCCAACAAGTAGGAAGATCGGTACCAGGTGTCCCGGAGTTCGGGCATTTCCCAGCTCAGGTCAAGGGATTCGATCGTGATTTTTCTATCGGTTTTTACCGTAGCCACGGTTACGCTGGCAATTCCTTCTTCTTTTAAATAGTCCGATACTTCTTCGGGGTTTTGAACCTGAATGATCAATCCCGGATTTTCCGAAAACAGGGCTTTGACAGCATCCTTTTCGTTCAGATTTTCTAAATGTATTTGCAAACCGGAACCTTCAGTGGGAAAACACATTTCCAGCAAGGTGGTAATGATTCCTCCTGAAGAAATGTCGTGACCGGCCATAACATAGCCTTGTCGGATCAATTGCTGAACGGCGGCAAATGCGGTTAAAAAATAACCTGTATCCGTAATGTCCGGGACTTGGCTACCCACCTTATTCAGTATTTGCGCAAACGAGCTTCCCCCTAATTGTGCCTCATCATTAGAGAGATCGATATAGAGCAGGGTGGAATCGGGGATTTCTTTAAGTGCCGGGGATACGATGCGGTTTATGTCATCGCATTCACCTACGGTGGAGATAATGACCGTGCCCGGGGCGAGCACCTTTTGCCCGTCGGGATAGTTTTGTGTCATGGAAAGGGAATCCTTTCCGGTAGGGATATTGATGCCCAGGGCAATGGCAAAATGACTGGTAGCTTCCACTGCCCGGTAAAGCCGGTCATTTTCTCCCTGATTTTTTGCAGGCCACATCCAGTTGGCACTAAGGGATACCCCCTTCATTCCCGCTGTCAGTGGAGCCCAGATCAAATTGGTCAGGGCTTCCGCAATGGCCAGCCGGGATCCTTTTTCAGGACTGGCTAATGCAGCTATGGGAGCATGGCCGATAGAGGTGGCGATGCCCTTTTTGCCGCTGTAATCCATGGCCATCACCGCTACATTATTTAAGGGCAGTTGGATGGGACCGGTGGTTTGTTGTCTGGCTACGCGTCCGGTAACGGAACGGTCCACT
>JAWLFL010000340.1:0-3714 GCA_041685605.1 Cyclobacterium sp.
TCCGCAGTGATGGTACGGTAAAGTGATTAAAAAGGAAAAACTGGAAATCGAATTACAGCCTTTCCTACAGGTCATTACTCATTTTCATTCCGATTTACGAGACCATTTGATACTACAGCCGATGGCTTTCGTCGTTTGGCGGTTGATTTCAGATCCGTCCAACAGAGCATCCACGGCATTGGCGAGATAAGGCTCACTCACTGAAGCAGCATCCTGGTAATTATTATCAATGGCACCGATATAGCGTACAAGGTATTCGTCACCCTGTTTTTCTAATAGGTATGCCTGTGGGGTTCGGGTAGCCCCGTAGGTTTTGATCACTTCCTGGCTCTGGTCGTAGGCGTACGGAAAAGGAAAGCTTTTATCCTGGGCCCGTTTTTGCATGGCATCAAAACTGTCCCCCGGACTAACCTCATCGTCATTGGAATTGATCGCAATAATGGGGTATCCCTTCGGAGCGTAGCGTTGATGTAGTTCGATCATGCGGTCCTCATAGGCTTTTACGTAGGGGCAGGTATTGCAGGAAAAGATTACAATCGCTCCCTGATTGTTTTCCAGGCCATCCAGGGATACTTGAGGTCCATTCACGGTTGGCAAATCAAAATTCATAGCGGTGTCTCCCACTTCGTACCCGCCATTTTGAGCCAGGGACAGGGAAGATGTCAGGAAAATGGAAAAGAGCAATAGGAATAGGGTTCGGAAATTTTTCATGTGTCTATAATTTGTTCTTTAATGGCCACATAGCCTGTCCCGATCTTAAATCGGGAGAATCTCGCATGGTTGATATTCATCCCAGTATGTGACGTTTTCGTCATGCTCGATTTCATGTTGGTTTTATTTTAGTTGGTTGATGAGTGTGAGCAGTTCAGGTTCTTCCATGGCACCTTCATGAAAATGCCGGGTGCCGTCCGCTTGCACAAAAAGGGTGGCCGGTATCGCTCCCGTCCAATCGGGATTAACTTTATCGATCCAGGAGTTGAAATCCACGTCATTTAAAAGATAAACCGGCGACTGAATGTCCCGCTTCTCAATAAAAGAGGTGACCCGTTCGGGTCTCCGGGCATCATCCATAGAGATAAAATACAGCTCCATATCCGTATTGGATTGGTTTGCTTCCTCAAAATAGGGCATTTCCCGAACGCAGGGCGCACACCAGGTTGCCCAGAAGTTAAAGATTCGTAGCTTTTCGGATTCTTTGGCCGCCAGCGATTCAAATTCTTCAAAAGAAATGATCTTGAAGTCGGGTTCGGGGAGGTCCTTGCCGGAAAAACCCGGAAGGATCAGGAGAAAAAGCACGAATGAAAGTCTGGATAGACTTGCTACCATTGGTTTTGAAGTTTAAAGGTTAGAACAATGCTTTATACGAAAAAGGAGTGAATTAGTTGAGTCTTGCAGGCTGCCCTTCTGTATCGGGATTCAATTATCTTGGCTGAGGCTGATGGTTGTTTAGGGCTTGCCCTATATTCAATTTTAGTTCCCGGGCTATGTGTTTTGGTGCGGGCCTACACCACTCTATTTCCATTCTTTTTTGCCAAAAAGGCACTATTTTTTACCAGTTTAAAAACTAATTGAGTAGCTTGTGCGCACATATGTCTTGCATTTACTACTACCTAAAATAGACCCGATACCTATGAAACTGTTCCATTTGTTTTGCTTGGTTTTTTTAGCACCTCTTGCCGCATCTTTTGCCCAGGAAAGCAGGGTGTTTGATGCCCTTAGCCTTAAAAGCGAGATCCTGAATATGGAAAGAAAATTTGCCATTTACCTTCCTCCCGGCTACGAATATTCCCAGCGTTCGTATCCGGTACTCTACCTGCTTCATGGGGCAGGAGATGATCAGACTGGCTGGGTCCAATTTGGAGAGGTGCAGTACATCGCCGATCAGGCTTTTGCCTCAGGAATAGCTACGCAAATGATCATCGTCATGCCGGATGCCAATACCGGACGGAGGGGCTATTTTAACGACGTCAATAACGATTGGAGGTATGAAGATTTCTTCTTTGAGGAGCTGATGCCCTATGTGGAATCTCAATACCGGATCAAAAAAGATAAACGCTACCGGGCGATTGCCGGCTTGTCCATGGGAGGGGGTGGTACCTATTTCTATGCCATGCACCGGCCCGACTTGTTCTCATCCGCTTGCCCCTTAAGCGCGTCGTTACGAAACAGCAGCTTTGAAGATTTTAAACAGGGATTGGAAAACAACCAAACGGAGGTGAAGGATCCTTCAGGTCTGGAAGCTTACTATGACAGGCATCAGGCGCTACGGCAGATCGCGCTTAACGCTCCTGAAGACATGAAGTCGGTAAAATGGTTTTTTGACTGCGGGGACGATGACTTTCTATACGAGGGGAATAGTCTGGTGCACATTGCGATGAAGAAAAAAGAAATTCCGCATGAATTCAGAATCCGCGACGGTGCACACAATTGGACCTATTGGAGAGAATCCCTCCCGCAGGTTTTGAGTTTTGTTTCGGATACATTCCGGCAAAAATAAGAGTAGCAACCAAGGCAAAAGAGGGGTCACTGACACTACTCACCAATGTCTTCCTGCCAGAGGTTGGGGTTTTCCTGGATAAATCGCTGCATAAGCCCCTGACAAATTTCATCCTGAAGCACGGTAAGCCGGACCCCATTTTGCTCCAGGAGGCTTTCGGCTCCCATAAAAGTGCGGTTTTCGCCGATGACTACCTTGGGAATCCCGTAGAGTAAAATCGCCCCGGAGCACATCGGGCAGGGAGAAAGGGTGGTATACAGGGTACATTGTTTGTATACGGCAGCCGGTTGCCTGCCAGCATTTTCCAGGGCATCCATTTCTCCATGGAGGATACTACTCCCTTTTTGAATGCGTTGGTTATGGCCCCTTCCGATGATCCGATCCTGATAAACCAAGACCGAACCAATGGGGATTCCTCCCTGGTCCAGGCTTTTTGTAGCTTCCTCTATGGCGGCTTGCATCCATTTATCCATCTTTACTGAATTGGTTCGGGGGGTTAACATACGAAAATTCGACGAACCGACGGCAGGTAAAGGGATTAGATCTTGGTATAGACCATTTTTCGGGAGACTTTTTTCAGCAAGGCGTGAATAATGGCTTCATTCAAATCCGCTTTATAGCCGTAAATTCCATTATGGAATTGAACCAGCAATTCTCCATCTTCGGCATTGTAAATCAATAGATTAATAAATGCCAGGCTGTTCTCCGGAGAGATTTTCGGCAAGTCCCCATTGCAATCCTGATTATAATCGGCCAGGGGCAGATTGGTCTCGAAATTACCGGTTACAATGGCATCCACACCCAGCACAGCAGCTAGTTGGGAAGGGTTGAAGTCCTGGTAATTTTCCAGGCTAATCCCGGCGGTATTCAGTTTTCTATTTGTGATGTCCGGATCCTGTACTTTTACGGCTATTTTTCCCTTCTCCCCATGTTCCCGAAACCAACCAAAAATGGCCTTTTGGATGCTTTCTCCTTCCTGTTTTTCCAGGCTCGCCAGTTCTCCGGAAGAGAGGTTTTCCATTTGACTCGGTCTTAAGGTCACCCGGGTTAGGAAGGGAAGGATGGCGATGGTTTCGTGATTTTCAGCGATGGTTTCAAAATCAGCATTTTTGAAAAAGTGACTCTGAGCATTTGATGGAAGAACAAAAAGAAAGTACAACAAAAAGATAGAAATTACTTTTTTCATGACAGTAATTAAAAATGGTTATAAAAGGTAC
>JAWLFL010000341.1:0-3681 GCA_041685605.1 Cyclobacterium sp.
CGACAAGAGCACTACAACCGAATGATCGAAAAAATCGTGGAAGAAATCTTCACCAATTATGGCGACTGGGCAATGGTTTGGTTTGACGGGGGCGCACATGGTCCTGAACAAGGAGGACCGGATGTACTCTCCGTTTTTGAGAAACACCAGCCAAACAGTATTTTTTACCACAACCTCCAACGGGCAGATATCCGCTGGGGTGGCAGCGAAACGGGTACCGTACCCTACCCCAGTTGGGGGACATTCCCCTATCCGGCAATTGGAGCCGGTGAAAGTACCCGAAAGGAAATTGCAGCCAATAATTTTGCCCTTCTGAAGACCGGAGATCCCAACGGCCGCTATTACATGCCTGCCATGAGCGATGCCCCCTTGCGTGGACATGGCGGCCACGATTGGTTTTGGGAGCCCAATCGTGAACACATAATTTATCCGCTTGAAGACCTGGTGAAAATGTATTATAATTCGGTAGGTCACAATTCTACATTGATCCTGGGCGTGACGCCCAATGCGGATGGCTTGATGCCGGAGCCTGATGTAAAACGGCTAAAAGAATTTGGAGAGGAAATCGATCGGAGATTTTCCAATCCCCTGGCCCGGATTTCGGGTACGGGAAACACCGTTTCCCTGGACCTTGGCAAAGCACAGCTAATTGACCACATAGTATTACAGGAAGACATATCGAAAGGGGAACTGGTACGCGAATTTATATTGGAGGCCGAAATAAATGGGAAGTGGACTGAGGTTTACAGGGGCTCTTCCATTGGCCATAAGCACATCGTAACCATAGATCCGGTACATACGGATAAAATTCGGTTTGTGGCCAGGTCATTCGAAGGGGAGCCCCGGCTAAAATCCATGTCAGTCTACAAAATTGATCCTCCACAATAATATGATTGCACACCTGCTCCGATTCACCATTCTATTGGTGCTGCTCCCATCTGTAGGCCACTCACAGGCTGCACCTGCAGGAGATGAGCCAGCAAACATTCTTTTTATCCTGGTGGATGATTTGGGTTACCATGATCTGGGCTACACCGGGAGCCGTTTTTACGAAACACCGCATATTGACAAATTGGCCAATGAAGGTATGGTATTCACCCAAGCTTATGCCGCCAGCCCCATTTGCTCTCCCTCCAGGGCGGCCATCATGACGGGAAAATACCCTGCCAGATTAAACCTTACCGACTATATCCCCGGCAACCGGCATTACGGGCCCCATCCGGACCAAAAACTTGCATCCCATCCCTTCAAGTTATTTCTCGATCCCGAAGAAACTACCCTGGCGGAAGCCTTTAAATCAAATGGATATGCCACCTTTTTTGCCGGAAAGTGGCATTTGGGCGAGAAAAAGATGCATTATCCGGAAAATCATGGGTTTGATATCAATAAGGGCGGAAACCATACCGGGCACCCTGCCGGCGGCTATTTTTCACCCTATAATAATCCCCAATTACCTGATGGACCGAAAGGAGAGTACCTGACGGATCGGCTAACGGATGAAACCATAACCTTTATTACACAAAAAAGGGAGCAGCCCTTTTTTGCTTTCCTGTCCTATTACACGGTTCATTTGCCCCTGCAGGGAAAACCGGAAAAAGTAGAAAAATACAGGGAAAAGCGCAATGCCATGCAGTACAAAGGGGAAGGATATGAGCAGGAAGATGAAACCTACATCAAAATGCAGCAGGATAATCCCCCCTATGCAGCCATGGTGGAAAGCCTGGACGAAAATATCGGAAGGCTGTTGCAGGTTCTTTCCCAATCCGGGCTTGACCGCAATACCCTGGTCATCTTTACTTCCGATAACGGAGGCATGGCCACAAGCAATATCATGGACCAAATACCTACGTCCAATGCACCCTTAAGGACAGGCAAGGGCTATCTACATGAAGGAGGGCTTCGTGTTCCCCTGATTTTCCGATGGCCTGGCACCATTAAACCCGGTAGCAAGAGCAAGGAACCTGTAACCGGAACCGATCTTTTTCCCACACTACTTGAAATGGCAGACCTGGCACTTTTACCTGATCAACACAGGGATGGGATTAGCCTGAAACCTCTTTTAGAAGGGAAATCGATGGCGGAAAGATCTCTATTTTGGTATTTCCCCCATTACAGTGGTGGGCTTGGCGGAAGACCTGCTGCAGCTATCCGGCAGGGGGATTATAAACTAATCCATAATTTTGAGTGCAATAGCAGCGAATTGTATCATATAAAAAGGGATAGGGAGGAAAGTGCTGACCTGGCTGAGAAACTCCCAAAGAAAAGAGCCCGATTCAATAAAAAATTGCAAAACTGGCTGGGGGAAATGGCAGTGCAACTGCCCTATCCCAATCCATCCTATCAACCCGAAAAACAATGAAAATAAGAGAACTATCTGGCAATATCCTGGCATTTACCCTTCTTTGTTTGTTTGCAGCGGCATCTTGTACCGGCAAGGAAAAAAAACAACCAGTACCCTATTACATGGAGCTCAGTTTTCCCAATCTGGCTCAAAGCTGGGATGAGGGCATTCCACTGGGCAATGCTATGTTGGGCGCCCTAATCTGGCAAAAGGAAGGCAAGCTTAGGTTTTCACTTGACAGGGCAGATCTTTGGGACCTGAGAGAAATGAAAAACCTGGACTTTGAAAACCATGATTTCAATTGGGTGAAAAAACAATGGGAAGACAAGCAATATGCGGCAGTGCAGAGACAATATGACCTTCCCTATGACACCCTTGCCGGACCTTCCAAAATCCCGGGGGCAGCGCTTGAATTTGATATTTCCGAATGGGGCGAAATAGCATCCGTCAAACTGGATCTTCAAAAAGCAACCAGTGAAATCCGGTGGGAAAATGGCACCCTATTGAGGACCTTTGTACACGCCACCGAACCGGTTGGTTGGTATCGTTTTGAAAACCTCAAAGTTGACCTGTTACCAGAAATGGTGCCCCCTCCTTATGTAGGAGCCGGACCATCAGAAGCCCTGGACCCGGTCAGTGGACAAGACCTGCGAAGGTTGGGCTATCGCCCTGGAACGCTTTCAGTACAAGAAAATACCATTACCTATGAACAGGAAGGATGGGATGGCTTCCGTTTTCAGGTGAATACGAGATGGAAAGAAAATGGAAACCAACTGGAGGGAAGCTGGAGTATTAGCTCCGGAAAGAAAGGTCAGGAGACATCTATTTTGGCCGAAAAGGTTACCGAAAAGACTTTTAACAAGGGCATGGAGGATTATCAGGAGAGTCATGTGGCCTGGTGGGATTCTTTCTGGCAGCAGTCCTCTATTACGCTTCCCGATTCACTTTTGCAGCAGCAGTATTACATGGACATGTATAAACTGGGTGCTGCCGCCAGACAAGGGGCACCACCCATTTCCCTGCAAAGCGTCTGGACCGCGGACAATGGGAAATTACCGCCCTGGAAAGGAGACTTCCACCACGACCTCAATACCCAATTAAGCTACTGGCCTACCTATGCAGGCAACCACCTGGAGCTGGAGCAAGGCTTTATAGACTGGCTCAATCAACATCAACCCACCTTTGAAAAATACACCCGGGAATATTTTGGAACGAATGGATTGAATGTACCCGGAGTGACCACGCTGGAGGGAGACCCTATGGGCGGCTGGATACAATATGCATTCGGACCCACCGTAAGTGCCTGGCTGGGACACCACTATTACCTGCATTGGCGGTAT
>JAWLFL010000095.1:0-15006 GCA_041685605.1 Cyclobacterium sp.
TATCGCACATGTACCCCTGGAACCCAGAGCGGGTTTGGCCCGGTGGGCCGGTGACCAACTGGAGGTCTGGACCGGCACGCAAAGACCCTTTGGAGTACAGGAAGAGCTGGAGAATACATTTTCTATTCCCAAGGAAAAAATCAGGGTATACATGCCCGATACCGGCTCCGGATATGGAGGAAAGCATACGGGAGAGGCCGGAATAGAAGCTGCCAAACTGGCCAAGGCAACCGGCCTGCCCGTTAAGGTCAATTGGACCAGGGAAGAGGAATTTAAATGGGCCTATTTCAGACCGGCAGGTCTGATTCGGGTAAAGGCAGCGGTACACGGAAACCGCATTTCCTCCTGGGAATTTCATAATTTCAATTCGGGGGGAGCCGGAATCTCATCCCCTTATTCCGGACAGAACAACTACCAGGAATACCACCGCTCTGATTCTCCCTTAAGGCAGGGGTCCTATCGTGCGTTGGCCTCTACGGCGAATATCTTTGCCATCGAATCCATCATCAATGACCTCGCGGGGATGGTCCGGACAGACCCAATGCAATTCCGCTTGGATAATCTGGAAGACGAACGCTTAAAAGCCGTTATCAAGGCTGCTGCCAAGTCCTTTGGTTGGAACAGAAAAAAGGCTGCTTCCAACCGTGGATTTGGAATGGCCTGTGCGGCGGTTAAGGGAGGTTTTGTGGCTACATTTGCCGAAGTGGCGGTTGATCCTGACAGCAGGGAATTGAAGGTTTTGGGGGCGGTTACTGCCTTTGAATGCGGAGCCATCCTTAATCCGAGGCATTTGGAGAGTCAAATTACCGGTTGTGTGCTGCAGGGGCTGGGAGGGGCACTCTTTGAGGCCGTTGAATTTAACGAAGGAAATGTCTCCAACGCTTTTCTATCCTCCTACAGGGTTCCTCGCTTCAAGGACGTTCCTGAAATGAAGGTTGTGCTGGTCAACCGCAAGGATCTCCCCTCTTCCGGAGCAGGCGAAGCGCCCATTACCTGCATTGCTCCTGCGATTCGAAATGCGATAGACGATGCCGTCGGGGTCAAACTCTATGATTTGCCCATGCTTCCTTCGGGGGTTGTTCCCCGGTCATAATGAATGGGTTAAAGGTCCTTTCCCCACTACAGGATATACTGAGAAAGGTCTCGGTTTTTGACCAGGCTGCTTAGCCTTTCCTGAACCATTTCTTTGGTGATCATGATTTTGCTATTGGGTCCAATCGTGTCGGGAACCTCGAAAAGAAAATCGTTTAAAAGGTGACTCATTACGGTATGAAGTCTTCTGGCACCGATGTTTTCCACCTCCTCGTTGATGCTGAAGGCCAGGGCTGCGATCTCATGAATGGCATCATCCGTGTATTCCAGGTATACTTGCTCTGCTTCGAACAAAGCCTGGTATTGTTTGGTGAGGGCATTTTTGGGGTCTTTCAGGATCTTATAGAAATCACCTCTGGTCAGGCTGGATAATTCCACCCGGATCGGAAACCGGCCCTGCAATTCCGGAATAAGATCCGAAGGTTTGCTGACGTGAAAGGCTCCTGCAGCAATGAAAAGCACATGGTCGGTTTGAACCAGGCCATACTTGGTATTTACCGCACTTCCTTCTACAATGGGCAGTAAATCTCTTTGCACGCCTTCACGGCTCACATCTGGCCCTCCTCCGGATTTTCCGGAGCCGGAAGCAATTTTGTCGATCTCGTCAATAAAAATAATACCGTTATTTTCAGCGAGATGAATTGCCTGCTCCTTTACTTCATCGAAATCTATTAATTTGGATGCCTCTTCCTCCATTAAAATTTTCCTGGCTTCGGAGATGGTTACTTTTCTTTTTTTGGTTTTTTTAGGCATCATATTGCTCAGCATGTCCTGGATACCGGCCATACTGGCTTCATCCATCATACCATTGCCTATCATGCCTATTCCCGAAGAAGCAGATTGTTTGACATTGATCTCAATTTTACGCGATTCCAGTTCCCCTTCTTTCAATTTCTCCCGAAACCGTTCGCGGGTTTTTTCATTCAACTCCTGCTCGGAGGCCCGATCCGGGTTGAAATTTTCTCTGGTAGTAGTGCTGGGAGTGAACCCACTTCCTTTTACCGGAGGGATAAGTATATCCAGCAGCATGTCCTCCACAATCAGGGCTGCCCTTTCTTTCACTTCTTCGTTTTTGGTTTCCTTGACCAAATTGATCGCATGTTCTACCAGGTCCCGGACCATGGATTCTACATCCCTGCCCACATAACCTACCTCGGTAAATTTAGAGGCCTCTACCTTGGTGAAAGGGGCATTGGCGATTTTAGCTAGCCTTCGGGCAATTTCTGTTTTACCTACCCCGGTAGATCCAATCATCAGAATATTATTGGGGACGATGTCTTTCTGAAGTTCGGACTTGACCATCAGTCTTCTGATCCGGTTTCTAAGTGCGATGGCCACATTTCTTTTGGCATCATTTTGCCCAATAATGTATTTATCCAACTCAGCAACAATCTGCTTTGGTGTCAAATGATTCATGGTGTTCCTGTCTTTAGTTTCCCCCGTTTTCCCGGGATTTTGTTTCAAAGGTAAACGTCACCGGATGGTCCACTGTTTCGGGAAGCAGCGCGATGCGCAATACCTCACTTACATGATCCACAAAATGGAAGTTAACTCCTTTTAGATAGCTTTCATCTATTTCTTCAATATCCCGCTGATTTCGCTTGCAAAGCAGGATATCCTGGATTCCTGCCCGCTTGGCAGCCAGAATTTTTTCCTTAATTCCCCCAACCGGCATTACCTTTCCCCGAAGGGTAATTTCGCCCGTCATCGCCAGCTTGGATTTTACTTTTCGCTGGGTATACACCGAGGCAATGGCGGTGAGCATGGTAATCCCGGCGGAAGGGCCGTCTTTCGGCACCGCCCCGGCGGGAACGTGTATATGCAGATCGTATTGGTCAAATACCCGGTGATCGATATTCAAGGTGTCCGCCTGTGATTTAAGGTAGGAAATGGCTGTCATCGCTGATTCTTTCATGACATCTCCCAGTTGACCGGAGAGGGTTAATTTTCCTTTTCCACGACTGATACTTGCCTCTATAAAAAGGATTTCCCCGCCAACAGAGGTCCACGCCAGACCGGTGACTACTCCCGCCAGCGAATTGTCCTGATAAATTTCTTTATCAAAGATTTCTCCCCCCAGGACTTTACGCACCATTTGGGGCGTTATTTTTTTCTGGTAGGTTTCTTCCAAAGCGATCGATTTGGCAATATTCCGTATCATTTTCCCGATTTGCCGCTCCAGGGTTCGAACTCCCGATTCTTTCGTATAGTCCTCAATGATTTTTACCAGTGCCTCTTTGGCAAAGGTGACATCTTTGGCTTTTAAGCCGTGCTCCTTGCGCTGTTTGGGTACCAGGTGTCTTTTGGCTATTTCTACTTTTTCTTCCATGGTATAACCCGTCACTTCAATGATCTCCATCCGATCCCGAAGTGCTGGCTGGAGTGTTTCCAGGGTGTTGGCAGTAGCTATAAATAAGACCTTGGACAAATCGTATTCGACTTCCAGGTAATTGTCTACGAAGGCACTGTTTTGTTCGGGGTCTAAAACTTCCAGAAAAGCCGAGGAAGGATCCCCTCTGAAGTCAGAGCTCAACTTGTCAATTTCATCCAGGACGAATACCGGGTTTGAGGATTTGCCCTTTTTCATGTTCTGGATAATTTTTCCGGGCATGGCTCCTACGTAGGTTTTTCGATGCCCCCTGATTTCCGCCTCATCATGAAGTCCTCCAAGAGACATGCGTATGTACTTTCTTCCCAAGGCTTTGGCGACGGATTTCCCAAGGGAGGTTTTCCCCACACCAGGGGGGCCATAAAGACAAAGTATAGGTCCTTTCAGATCCTGTTTTAACTTCAAAACAGCCAGGTATTCAATGATTCGATCCTTTACCTTGTCCAGGCCGGAATGGTCCCTGTCCAGGATTTTTTTTGCCCGGTTGAGGTCAAAATTATCAGCGGTAAATTCATTCCAGGGCAGATCTACCAATACCTCCGCATAGTTTAGGGAGATAGGGTATTCCGCCGCTGCAGGATTCATTCGTAGGATTTTATCCAGCTCTTTGTTAAACTGTAACGCCACTTCCTTAGGCCATTTTTTCCGCTTTCCTTTGGAGCGAAGTTCTTCCACTTCTTTTTCCGGTCCCTCTTCCCCCAATTCCGTCTGCAGCACTTTCATCTGCTGGCGAAGGAAATAGTCCCTCTGTTGCTGGTCAATATCAGTGTGGACTTTTTTCTGGATTTCGCTTTTGAGTTCCAGCATCTGTATGTCCTTCATCATGAATTCCAGCAATAGCGTCGCCCGCTCAATACCATCGTTTATTTCCAGCAGTTTTTGCTTAATTTCCACCGGGGCATTGATATTGGAGGAGAGAAAATGTGTTAGAAAGGGCGTGCTGTCAATGTTGTCCAGGGCTACCTGAGCCTCTCGCGGGATCTCTGGATTTAACTGTAGTATTTTAAATGCGGCCTCTTTCAAGGACTGCTCAAGGGCCTCGATTTCCTCGCTATTGTTGGGAAAGGTTTCTTCCAGGTAGCGTACATTTGCCAAAAAATAGGGATCCTCCGTAAGTTCTTTATCGATCTCAAAGCGTTTTTTCCCCTGAATGATTATGGTTGTGTTTCCATCCGGCAAGACAATCATCTTGATGATCTTTGCCAATGTTCCCACATGGTAAATGTCTTCCCAGGAAGGATCTTCCATGTTGGGATTTTTCTGCGCACAAACCCCAATAAGTTTATCTCCTTTTTGAGCTTTCTTGACCAGCTTAATAGACCGTTGCCTGCCTACCGTTATGGGGATTACCACTCCGGGAAACAAGACCGTATTTCTTACCGAAAGAATGGGTATTTCTTTGGACAGGTTCTCTTCTTGTAATGCGCTCTCATCCTCGTCATCAGTAATCAGTTGTATCAGATCTCCTTCTCCCGAATAATCGCCTAACATTAATGAATGATATAGTTGATTGTCGTTATTGTTCATACAGACAGAATGACAGGTGTAATGCCATGTTTAATTTTTGATGTTGAAAAAACCTCTGGTAAGCCAGAGATTATGGTAAAAGTAACCAAGGCTTGTGCCAACTTGGTACTACGAACAAATTGTCAGGTAGTAAGGTAATACGTGTCACAAGCCTTGCGTCCTGCTGGAAAAGCTTTCACTTTGCCAGTGAGTCAGGGTCAGGCACCTGTGAATATTTTAAGTATATCATTGCCGATGGCAAATACCATGATTGCCAGAAGCAATACCATCCCTACTTTCTGTGCATTTTCCAGGAATCGATCCGAAGGACTTCGTCCTGAAATCATTTCATATAATAAAAACATGACATGTCCACCATCCAGAGCGGGAATGGGCAGGAGGTTCATAAATGCCAGAATCATGGAAATCAGACCGGTAATAGACCAGAATTTAGTCCAATCCCAGGTAGAACCATAAATTTTTGCCATGCCGATGGGACCGCTGACATTCTTGGCGGAAACCTCGCCGGTAAACATTTTGCCCATGGCCCGGGCATTTATAATTACGATACTGAAGGCTCTTTCGGTTCCTATAGGGATTGACTCCATAAAAGAGTAGGTTTTTCTCACCGGCTCCAGCAGGTTTTCGACTGCAATACCAATCGTGCCCTCTTCGCTGACATCCACTTGGGTTATCAGTTCCTGTTTATCCCTTTCTATGATAAGCTCCACGTCCTGGCCTTTTTGTTCTTCCAAGGCCGCCTGCAGTTCATTGAAATAAAAAACTTCCGTCTCATTGACGGCAAGTATTTTATCTCCGGGCTGCAATCCGGCTTTTTCTGCATTGCCATCAGGACTTACGTCCAATACAGCAAAGGGAAACCGGATCTGCACGAAGTTTGACATGCTTTCTTCGTTAGAAAAGGAGTTAATGAATCCTCTGGGAATGTCCACACGCAGGCGTTCACCCGCTCGTTCCACGGTATAAAACCCATCAGAACTCAACAAGGCATCGCCACTACTGAGGTCGTTCACAGATTCATAAGGAATGCCGTTGATGTCCAGTATTTTATCTCCGTCCTGCAAACCGATCTGCTCTCCAATGTCATACGCCACTATTCCATGTTCCATCACCTGGTCTCTGGAATAAAAGGTTTCCCCTCTATCGTATACCAAAAAAATAAAAATGAACACACCCGTAACAACGTTTACGAAAATACCTCCTAACATAACGATTAAGCGCTGCCAGGCTGGTTTGGATCTAAATTCCCAGGGCTGTGGCTCGGCGGACATTTGTTCTGAATCCAGGGACTCGTCGACCATTCCGGAGATTTTGACAAAGCCTCCCAGAGGAATGGCTCCAAGGGAATACTCAGTGCCCTTCCATTGAAAACCTGCGATTTTGGGGGGAAAACCGATGGAAAACTTTTCTACCCGCATGCCAAATAATTTTGCTGCCAGCAAATGTCCCATTTCGTGCAGACCTACCAATAGTGACAAGCCCAGTAGCAATTGTGCTACCATTATTAATGTATCCATTCTTTATAATCTACTGATGATTTGTTCTGATAATTTCCGGGTTTCCTGATCGGTTTGAATAAGATCATCCAAACTCGGCGTTTCAATAAAACCAATTTTTTCCATACTCTGTTCAATCAAGTCGGACATTTCAAGAAATCCTATTCGATCCTGCAAAAATGCTGCCACGGCTACTTCGTTGGCAGCATTGAGAGAACAAGCCGCATTTCCTCCTTTTTCAAGGGCCTGGAATGCCAGGCCTAGGTTTCGGAACGTTTCTTTATCGGGTTCTTCAAATTCCAGGTTCGGGTATTTTTTGAAATCATACCTGGGGAATGAGGATTTAATCCGATCCGGGTAGGACAATGCAAATTGTATGGGGATACGCATATCGGGTAGACCAAGTTGCGCTTTTATAGACCCATCTTCAAACTGAACCAGTGAATGAATGATGGATTGCGGGTGGACCACTACCTCAATTTGGTCTGTTTTCAAATTAAAAAGCCATTTGGCTTCAATTACTTCCAAACCCTTATTCATTAGCGATGCCGAATCAACGGTGATCTTGGCTCCCATGTCCCAATTGGGGTGCTTTAGGGCCTGTTCCTTGGTGACACCCGCCAGGAATTTTTTATCTTTTCCCCGAAAAGGCCCACCGGATGCAGTCAGAATTATTTTTTCAATGGGATTGTGGAATTCACCCACCAAACATTGGAATATGGCAGAATGCTCGGAGTCTACCGGATAGATATTGACTGATTTTTCCCGGGCTCTACGGGTGACCAGATCTCCCGCCACTACCATGGTTTCCTTGTTGGCAAGTGCAATGGGTTTTCCTACCTCTATTGCTCTTAACGTCGGAATTAGCCCGGCATATCCCACCAGGGCAGTCAGTACAATGTCTACCGTGTCCATTTCTACTATGGAGGCAATTGCATTTTGACCTGCAAATACTTTTATAGGATACTTCGCTAGTCGTTGCTTGACATCGGCATACAAGGCCTCATTCCCGATCACCACCGCATTGGGCTGAAAGCGGATGGCCTGCTCAATAAGTAATTCCTTATTGTTCTGGGCAGTCAGAATTTCGGCCTGAAATTTTTCCGGATGTTGTTGGATGACTTCCAGGGTTTGGGTGCCAATGCTTCCCGTGGAACCCAGGATAGCCACTCTTTTGATTGTTGACATGGGGTCGTTTTACTTTCTTCAAAAAGTACACTGCTAAATCCGGCAGCTTCAATTAAAACTACTGACAAATTTACAAGGTAAAAACAGTTTTCCCTGATTTTTTTGACCTTTTTACACATTCCCTTTTTTTGGCATAGAATTAGAAATTACTTCGGCCTAAAAGGTGGCCCCGGTTTCTTTACTAAATTGTGTTAAATTAACCGATGGGATATTGGAGGTTTTCGTAAAACAGAAAAACTAGTCACAAAGTTATGCAAAAATATTTGGTTGTCATCATCACTTCATTTTTAGGGGGAATTTTGGGAGCGTGGTTTTTTGCTACTCAGCTGGATGTCCCTCAGAATAACCTTCCAGATCAAGAATGGCAGGAAAACCTGGGCTACCGCACCTCCAATGTGGAGGAAGGGTCAAATGAGAGGGTAGAAACCGATAAAAATCAAACGGAGAGGGTTCCGGACTCATTTGTAGACGCTTCTGAAAAAAGTACCGGATCAGTGGTGTTTATAAAAAATTTTTCTGGAACAGACTCCCGGAGGTACAGTATTTTTGATTATTTCTTCGGTCAGGGAGTTCCACAACCGACCGTAAGTACCGGATCAGGGGTGATTTTTTCTGAGGACGGATACATCATTACCAATAATCATGTAGTGGAAAGGGCAGAAACCATCGAGGTGGTCCATAAAAAACGAACCTATAAAGCCAGCTTGATTGGAGCAGATGCCAATACAGATATTGCCGTGTTAAAAATTGAGGCCGACGGTCTGCCAGCCATAGAAATCGGCAGTAGCCGATCCCTACAAATTGGGGAATGGGTGCTGGCAGTTGGAAACCCCTTTAACCTCACTTCCACAGTGACCGCAGGTATCGTATCGGCAAAGGAGAGACAAATCAATATCATGGGAGGAGAATTTCCATTGGAGTCATTTATTCAGACAGATGCACCGATCAATCCCGGAAATTCGGGAGGTGCGCTGGTAAATGTCAACGGAGAATTGGTGGGAATCAATACGGCTATTTTAAGCCGGACCGGATCCTACACTGGATATGGATTCGCAGTTCCGGTGGATATTGCGACCAAAATTGCTAACGACCTGATTCGGTTTGGAGAGGTTCAAAAGGCCATTCCTGGGCTGGAAGTCGGTGAAATTACACCGGAGCTGGCCGAAGAAATGAATCTGAAATCGCTGGATGGAGTGGTGGTCTCCCACGTCATTCGTAATGGTGCAGCAGAAAGATCCGGTATTCAGCAAAACGATGTAATCGTGAGTATAGATGGAAATCCCATTTCAGGAAAAGGTAGCTTTGAAGAAGTATTGTCTTACTACTATCCTGGAGATAGGGCAACCGTAACCTACCTCAGGGATAACGTTCGTCAAGAATCAGAATTAACGCTCCAAAATCTATTAGGAGGAACCGGCATTATTAAAAAATCTTTTTACTCCTCCCCTTTGCTTGGGGCAAAACTAGAATCTATCAATACAATTGAAATGGATCGTTTTGGCTTGGAATATGGAGTGAAAATAACGGGATTGACCAGAGGCTACCTTAGGGATTTGGGAATGGGAGAAGGGTTCATCCTTACCGAAGTTAATAATAAACCGGCAGAAGACCCGGGGGAAATAGGCCAATACCTTGAAGCGTTCAGCGGGCGATTAAGAATAGAAGGAATGACGGGTGGAGGTCGGCCATTTGTGCAGGAATATACGATTCAGTAGTTATATTTTGGGGGGAGTTTATTGTTAACTCAGGAGTGCTTTTTTGTTCCCCGGATCCAGCTACCGACAAGGATCTTGATTCGATGAGGCCTTTCCCAGTCCGGGATTTGACTTGTTTTTTGTATATTTGTACTTGTAAACGACGTACAGTGACCTGGTAATCTGCCAATTCTGCAAGCCTAAGCACCGGTCTAACGTTTGTTGCGTCCGCGTATTTTATACCTACCGCATGTGCAATGGCTTCCTGTGGTAAGTATGAAGGAGAATCCCCAGGTATTTTTGCTGTTAATCACATTGAATCATGAAGTATATTACTAAAAATCATCATCTTATCGTTCTTTCCTGTCTATTGTTTTGGGTATCCTGTTCGGAAACCAAAACAATGGAAGTAACGGCTACGGCCTATAATTCATTAGAGAGCCAGACCAAAAAGGGAGATGCCGTGACAGCCGCCTGGGGAGATAAACTTGAGCCCGGCATGAAAGCAATTGCCGTTTCCAGGGATTTACTGGAGGTTGAGGGTATTGAACACGGCTCGAAGGTATCGATAGCGGGCTTGCCTGGAAAATTCACCGTGTTGGATAAAATGAACAAACGATGGAAAAAGAAGATTGATATCTATATGGGAGAGGATGTAGGACAGGCAATGGAGTGGGGCAAAAAGAAGGTGGAAATCAGCTGGCAGGTAGACTGAAAAGTAAGCTTACAGAAAAGGTAAGCTAAGTGTAATTTAGATTTAGGTGTAGCCCAACAATATTCCTTGCTGATTAAAATAAACAACCCTCTGGTGTCAGGTAATGGAAATTTCAAAAAATGCTTGCGACATGAACAAAGGAAGACGCGAGGAATTAACAAAGCTTAAGTACGTCAGAAGGTGCAAAGCCATGGGATATGATCCGAAGAAGACTTATGCCTTCAAGGCGCAGGGAAAGCCATGCAGCTGTAAGCTCTGCCGCAATAATAAATACGTCAGAACAGTCAAGCACAAAAATATGGATGGAGACCGGGAATGGTATCGGGACCGGACACAGTACTAAAAGGTTTTTTTCTAATCTTATCCCCTGCGGTTTTCTGGTTTTCGCTGGCTTATCCGTACTCTTTTTAAGAGTTACCTACTTCTTTGACCGGTTGATCAGGTTTGGGATAGGCTAGTCGGGCTAATTTTTTGCCTAAATGATAACCATCCAGTCCGGACACTGCAACCGTACCGAGTTTTTCAAGGTCAATAAAACCTTCCGTCCCTACAGCATCGTCCTGAACATAGACCTGATCGATGCTTCCAATAACCAGCACCGTATCGTTTACAGAAAGGGTTTGCCTATCCAGGAGCGTACAGCCCACTTTCAGAGGGCTCTCCATTACATAGGGGGCAGGGAATTCGTCTCTGTACTCTTCTGTTAGTCCGGTGCCCTTAAATTCTGAAATGGGCCAACGTGCAGCGCAATGATGGGCTTGTTTGTAAATGGCTTCTGTTACATGATTTAGTGTAAAAAAGCCATTTTGAATGATGTTTTCAAGGGTGTGTCTTTCAACCGTATGGGGTCTGAATAAAACCCCTACCGTTGGCGGCGAGGCTCCGATGTGGAAAACCTGCGAAAAAGGGGCCAGGTTGGTTTCGTTGTTTTGCAGATTAACCGTGCCAATGAGGTTGAGACTTTTGTAGCCACTCAGGCAATTAACAAAATCCCTGCGAAAGGATTTGTCAGCCTGGAGGATTTCTTGCTTGGTAAAGTGCTTCATCAGGTTAGGATTGCTTCCTCTACAGAGTCACAATATTTAATATCCAGATTTTCGATAATGTTTCCCGGATTATTCTCAAGGATTTGCTTTTTGGCAATCATCACCATTTTTTCAAACCATTTTTCCGGGGGAAGGATTTTTCGGTGCACGGTAATGCCCTCAAAATACATTTCCTTTTTCCAATCTAAAAAATACCATTCCATACTAGGCTGATGAAATGCCCGCAATGCCCTTTTGTCAAAAATAAATTTATGGTAAGAACCCTTTTTAACCACTGATGCTATTTTATGGAATGTTTCTTTAAAATCTTCAATGGGAACGTAATCCACAAGCAGTTCGCAAATGATTATTCCACGGGATTCATCGACATATACTTTGGCATACCTTCCTTCAAAAGAAAGGTCAAAGTTTTCCATCGCTGATTTATTTAGGGTGTCGTTCATTTTTGCCTCTTTTTAAATCAAATACCTTTTAAATTACGGAATTTTTGAATATTGGATTTAATGAAAAGAGTTTTTCCGATGTTTTTTTTCATTTTCCACCTCTTCTTTAAAATTACCCAGGTCTTCTTCTAACTTGATTGCGTAATTGATGGTCGTTTTCATCAATTCCTGCTGCGCTCCAATTTGCTCTTTTAAACGAGAGAGCTCGCGATTCATTTCAGCTAGTTTTTCCTCGTATGCCTTTCTCAACCGCTCTTTCTCAAGCTGCGCCTTCTTAAGCTCTGCTTTAAAGATCAAAAATGATTCAGGTGGAGTCCTCATAAGTATGCAATTATTTTTTCAGGGACAATACCCTAATCGTTACACTTTGTTCAACATAAAGGTTTTAAAGAAACGAAACTTCTACCTTACGGCTGACATCCCTCCATCGACTTTGATTACTTGTCCGGTCATCCAGGAGGACTTTTCAGAAAGTAAAAATAATATCGCTTCTGCCATATCTTCCACCGTGCCAAACCTTCCCAAAGGGTGCCTTTTTCCGGCAGCTTCTTTCTTTTCAGGACTGGAAAGTAAGGCTTCTGCAAGGGGGGTATCGGTAAGCGAAGGGGCCACGATATTTACCCGAATACCTGCCGCCGCCCATTCGGAAGCAAGAGAACGACCCAGTCCTTCCACCGCTCCTTTCGCCCCTGCGATGGATGCGTGAAAACCTAAGCCAGTCTGAACGGCCACAGTACTAAGCAGCACCACGGATGCGGCACCTGATTTTTTTAGTGGTCGCTGAAGGGCCTGCAAGACCTTTATAGCCCCCAGGTAATTTATTTCTAGATCATTTCTGAAATCGGCCAGGTTGAAGCGGTGAAAGGGTTTCAATTGAATGGTTCCCGGACAATATACCACTCCGTGAATTTTTTCAGGAACACCCGCAATTTCTTCAAAGTCTTCCGTCACATCCAATTTGTTTTCACCTTCCTGAGATCGGGAATACGAAAACACATTGGCTCCTTCAGCTTGAAGCAATGATTTAACTTTCTCTCCGATTCCACTATTTCCTCCGATTAGTACTATGTTGCTATCTTTCATAATATGTAGTTACTACGTAAATAATAATGATTAAATCTTCAAATTGTTTAATTTAAAGTAGCGAAAAAGAGGATTCATCCGTTTTAAAAAAAACTCCCCCGATAATTAATCGACGGAGTAATTATTTAAAATAAAGACGTTGACCGCAATAAACGCATTTCTCGGTGATATTACCTGGGCAATTCCAGGTATTTGAGAAATTCATTTCGCTTCTGATCTTCGTTCTCGAATCGACCGCTGTAAAAGGATGTTACCGTGCTACTACTCGTATCTCGAACGCCTCTACTGGATACGCACATGTGATCGGCATCCAATATTACCGCTACATCCTCTGTGTTCAAGGCAGCTCTCAGTTCATTACCAATTTGCACCGTTAATCGCTCCTGGACCTGAGGTCTTTTGGCAAAATATTGAACGATGCGATTTATTTTGGATAAACCAATCACGTTACCATTCGAAATATAGGCCACATGCGCCTTTCCATAAATCGGAACAAAATGATGCTCGCAATGAGAATAGAAGGTGATGTCTTTTTCAACCAACATTTCATTGTAGCGAAATTTATTTTCAAAAAGCTTCGCTTCAGGCTTATTTTTTGGGTCAAGGCCGCTAAAAACTTCTTTTATAAACATCTTTGCCACTCGCTTTGGGGTGCCTTTCAGACTGTCATCTGAGAGGTCCAAGCCGAGAACATGCATGATTTCTTTAAAATGTTTTTCTATTAATTCCATTTTGAGATCATCATCCATTTCGAATGCATCTTCTCTTAGTGGTGTATCGTGAGAAGATGAAAGGTGTTCATCTCCCAATTCTTCAATGGTCTGATTAAGATCAATTCCCGCTGAATTCAACAAAGTTTCTTTCTGTTTCATATAATCGAACTGTTATGTCGTATTTCTTTTCTATTTTTTCCCTCAAAATATTCCAAATAACCACAGCAATGTTTTCTGCAGTTGGGTTAAGTAATTTAAATTCATCTGTATCTAAATTTAGGTTTTTGTGATCAAATTTATCGGTAACATGTTCCCGGATAACGTCTTTCAATCGTTTCATGTCATACACATACCCCGTCTCTGGGTCGATTGGCCCTTCCAACTTCACAGTTAAATCATAATTATGACCGTGATAGTTCGGGTTGTTACATTTTCCGAAAACCTGTTTGTTCTTCTCTGCCGTCCAGGAGGCATTGTGGAGCCGATGGGCTGCATTAAAATGTTCTTTTCGGTAGATGGCTAATTTCATAGATTCACTAACAGGGATTTCCCTTTCTTTGTTTATTATTTAATTCAAAAAACTCAACAAAAATTCCACGTTTATTTTTTTAGTTGCTGGCTTCTTAAAGGAAAAAGGACAACAAATCGTTTGATGTTAAGCGTTTTTCAAGCGAAACAACAAGAAAATAAGCCTGTTGGGTTCAAAAAAAAATTATTAAGCCAAAGAAAAACATCAAAATAAATAAGCGGCGTGAAACTTAACCGAATTCAAATGCTGTTATTAAGCTACCTTTGGCGGGGAATCCTTTTATCCTGACCCCGCATGAAACTAAAATTTATTCCATGCAACAACTTGTATTTATTCTTCTTTTTTTCGCCAGCCCCGTGTTTTCTTCTGGCGATGCGAACTTGTCGGAGTTGGATTTAAAGGCTTCGGCGCAGCTAGGAACATCGGAAAGCAACAGTCCCACTGAATTGGTAGAAAGCATTTGGACAAATGTGAAAAAACAAGCACCAGCATTACGGAAAGAGGTTTTGAAGGTTGCTGTTCAAGGCTATCGTATTTTGCTCGAAAAAGGAGTATTGCCTGAGGACAAACCCCTTACCATTATCGATTTTGATTTGCCTTCTACCGAACGGAGATTATGGATCATCGACATGGGTACCAAAAGCCTGACCCATGAATCGCTGGTTGCGCACGGCAGGAATTCCGGGGAGTTACTGGCCAGGAAATTCTCCAATAAATCGGAGAGTTTTATGAGCAGTTTGGGCTTTTACCTCACAGGAGAAAGGTATGTGGGCAAGCATGGGGCTTCGTTACGTCTGGATGGATTGGAAGAGGGGATCAATGATCAGGCCAGAACCAGGGCTATCGTAATCCATTCGGCTGAATATGCAACCGAAACGTTTGTTAAGAGGCACGGGAGGTTAGGCAGAAGCCTGGGTTGTCCGGCGCTTCCAAAGGAAAATCACGAGGAGGTGATCGATTTGATCCGGGACAAAAGCTGTCTTTACATTCATGCCAGCCAGGAATCTTATAAGGAAAAATCAATTTTCCTCTCCCATAACACTATTAGTGACAGGGGTCTGCAGCAATTTTAATAGTTCACTGTCCCGATC
>JAWLFL010000342.1:0-3604 GCA_041685605.1 Cyclobacterium sp.
TGCGGCACACAAACTGTCTCCAGGAGTCGAGGAATCATGATCGCCTCCAACAGCATGATGAAGACCGGTTTTTAGGGGTACGTTGAGTTCATCATTCATCAAAACGTTAGAGTGGAAGGGATCTTCCAGGTTTTCACCATTAACTACTGCTGAATCCGTTATTAATGCCTCCTTAGGATCATTGTCATAGATTGCTTTCAGTTTATTATGCCTCCTTACTACTTCAGAATTTCCAGTTCGCAGTTTAAGTTTGTTAGCTAAATGTTTCGCTGTAAACTTAATATCATCGCTTTCCATTGAACATCTATTTTAGAATTATAAGCATTCAATTATAAACTATATCTATTTGCGTTTATTTGTACTAACGGTCTCGACTTTAAGTAGTTGCGTCAGTTATCAATTTTCCGATTGATCAGCACCGTACTGATTTCCATCCATAAATTCATCCTGTCTTTCAAGTGGGTCGATGTAGTAGGACTGAATAACCCGCCCCATTCACTCACTCCTATCCCGTTACAGGAAAATTCTGGTTAGGACGGGCAGGTGAGTCTCCCGATTTTATCGGAATTCCTGAGTTCCGTAAATGAGCCCGGATAGCGTTTCCCGCTCAACTGCGGGACAGCCTACGCTCGCCTAAATGACACCAGCCATACGGACAGTAAACAGGTTTCCTCTGTATTCAACACTCTAATATTTCCCTTTGCGGCTTTTGGCAGGGAGTGGAGGTGATCGAAGCCCTAACTTTTCGGCTTGCACCGTACTTTTTCAGGAGCTACAATCCTTGAAAAACCACGGAAAGCCGCAAGCAATATGTCATGTGTTATTGGGTGTAATTATTTTTTATTCAAAGATTTTAAAAATTCATCTGCTGTCATTATAGGTAGTAACGATTTTTTAAAGTCCTTTCCATTTCTTGTTATTATAATTTCGCAGTCTGATTCGGTTGCACTAAAATATTGTAGTGCATCTTCAAAATCCTTTATTGACGAATTAAGTCCTTTTTCAATCGTTTGTTCATCCAAAGAACATATTTCACTGATTATTTTAAATTTTCGTAGCTTTTCTCTCGCAATTTTCGGGTTCTCGAATTTTGCAAGAAAATAATTTACTGTCGCGAATGAAATAGGGGAAACAACCATGGTCAATTTTTCTTTTTCAGCCAGGGTTGCAATTTTTGCAATCGGTTCGTAAAAAGGTTTTCGCTCTCCTAAAAAGTCCAACATAATATTGGTGTCTATAAAAATCCTTTTACTCATTTATATTTCTCTAGTAAATAATCAGAATATTCATCTTTATAGTCCAAATCAGCTGGTATTTCAGTTCCTGTTGCGATGCTTTTCACGAAAGGTGAAATTTCAAATTCAGAGCTGTCATTTTCGGTGGTCAAGGATTGCAAATAGGCTTCAACAATTCGAGATAAGCTCGTATTGTTGTTCGAAGCATATTCCTTTGCTTTCTCAATAATCCTTTGATTAAGCTTTAAAGTCAACTTTGTGTCCATAATAGTTAAATTATACGTACAAATATATCAAAAGAATCCGTATTATTCAATCTCGAAATTGATTTTTTTAGTAAGGACTGATTACACCCAACGGTCTCGTATAACCGCAGTTACGGGTTAATATACTGTAAAAAGCACCAAAATGACTCAAACACCGTCTTATCCTGGCACTGCTCTACGGCTGTGGGCTGCGGAACTTTGAATGCTGCAAGCTCAAAATATCGGATATCGACCTGGACCGAAAAATGCTCCATATCCGGGAAGAAGGCCGATCGTAAAGAAACTGTCCAGGGGACAGTTTTAGTGAGGGGCCAGGACGTGAGGAGGGCCGAAAAGACCGGTATGTGCCTCTCTGCGATCTTCTGGCAAGAGGAATTAAAACTTATTTGGAGGTTCCTGCCGGTGGATGGCCCCCTTCCGGTAAATGGAAGGCTTCCCTATCCAGAGGTCGGTTCCTGTTTCCGGTAAAAAAAATGGCTGCTGTTTTCAGGGCCAGCATGGTGCAAGCGTTAAGGGGAAAAAAGTTGATGGATCCGAAAACTGTACTTTTGTTCTGACGTTGCCGTCCATGGTCCTTCATTTTCTATATTTAGTCGATTTACCGAAGGTTGACAAATTCCTGCTTATTCGCTTCTGTGCAACGCTTAGTTTAGGAAGCCTGGCATCGCAAAGGGCGTTATGATTTCATATACAGTATTACAGGCTTTATTAACCTAAGTTTACATTTATGTTTTCGCTACCTGCACACGGCAATCCTGAAGTGCAGCACCACCACCCCAGAGCATTATGTCCGTCAATCGGTCATCTGTCAGGTTGTTGGATGCCTGGCCACCTTTGACCAATGAAGGCCAGTATCCATGTGGCATACATACCACTCCTGGTCGAATGCGTTCTGTGACTTTCGCTTCTAGGATTACCTTGCCACGTTGGTTGAATGCCATCAATTCATCCCCATTTTGGATATTTCGTGCATTTGCGTCTTCCGGATGTATGTCAAGCCATAGACGACCTTCTTTTTGCCTGAGGTGCTTGACATTGGCATGGGAAGAGTTATGAAACCCTTTCGTATTCTTAATTGTCAAAAGCTGTAGCGGATAGTTGTCTTTTTCCTCTTCGGAGTAGGCCACCTCCTTGTACGTAGGTAGGCTATTGCTTTGACCAAGAAAATTACATTTGCCACTGGCAGTACCAAAGTTACCTTCAGCATGAGGTAAATACGGCTCTGGAATTTTGTAGCGGGCCCAGCCATGTTTTAGCATGTAATCAAAATCAATACCCTCCAAATAAGGGTGATCAGAATCAAACGCTGATTTTACAATATCCCTGTCAGATTCTTTAAAGCATTCTTCTGTGTAACCCATTTCCCGCGCCATTAGTCGGAAGAATTCACTGTTGGGTTTGGCTTCACCCCTTGGAGAAATAGCCGGCTGATTAATGTTGATATATACCTGTCCCCATGAATCTCCAATATCCCAATGTTCAAGCTGTGTTGTGGCCGGGAATATATAATCTGCATATTTTGCAGTCTCCGTCTCGAAGTGTTCAAGCACTACAGTCAAAAGGTCTTCGCGCTCAAGCCCTTTTTTGGTCAGGTTTGCATTGGGAGTTGTGGCCATTGGGTTCGAGTTATAAATAAAAATCGATTTGATGGCCGGATTGAGGTCGGGGTTATTGAGTAGCTGTCCAATCTGGACCATATTGAGCGTACGCTTCGGTTGTGTTGGCATCTGACGATGATAGTCTAGCCGTTCCCAGTTGAGTGCAAGACCGCTCATTTCAAACGTCAAATGCATTAATCCACCACCCAGCTTACGCCATGCACCGGTTAGCGACGGCAATATAGCTATCGCTCTGGTGGCATCTCCGCCATTATAGTTGTGCTCGATCCCGACCAGAATTCGAATCAGCGAGGGTTTACCGTTGGCATACTCCCGGGCCAGTTGGATAATGTCATCTTCCTGCAAACCGCAGATGTCTGAAACGCTTTTTGGGTCGTAGGACTTGACGTGCTCTTTTAATTCTTTATAACCAGAAGTATAACGTTCAATGTAGTCCTGATCTACCAGGGCTTCGCTGATGATCACATTCATCATGCCCAAAGCC
>JAWLFL010000343.1:0-3598 GCA_041685605.1 Cyclobacterium sp.
CCGCCAGCATGGGGATGCCCACGACCATCGCCGGGATGTTATACTGATAGGAAACCGAAAACACAAGGGGCACCAGCAGCACAAACCCGACGTTAAAAAACAAGGGAATCCCTACTATAAATGCGGTCATCGCTACCGACCAGGGTAAGCGCTGTTGTCCAAAACGGTGCGTGAGAAAAAGGGCAATCCGCTGAGCGGCACCACTATCCGCCACTACTTTTCCCAACATTGCCCCCAGTACAATAACAATCACCAAAGCACCCATCAAACTTCCAATCCCGTTCTGAATAGAACCGGAAATGGCATCCAGCGGAATGCCCAGACATAATCCGGCTGCAATAGAGGTGAGCAGAAAGGCAATAAAGGGCTCTACCCTCAACCAAACTATCAATCCTACCAGCAATAATATGCTTAATCCGACAATTAAAAAGGTTATCATGAATTCGAAATGAATCCAAAAAATACAGCATATTCCGCTGAATGCCTATTCAGAGCCAATAAACTTGGAAAAAATATTCACCCATACTTACCGTTTGATCCATTTTATTACCTTTCTCTCATTTTCAACTTGTACATTAAGGATGTACATGCCTTTTGGTAATTCTTGTAAACGTGAGGAGACGCTACCTGCCAGGGTCTTAATCTCTCCCTGCCCTAAGTAATGTACAGTACCCAGATAACTCTGAATTCCAATTGTGCCCATTTTACCCTTCCATCCAGGCGGAATATTTATGACTACCTGCCCGGCAAAATGAGGGTTGGGATAAACCTGGAAATCAGGTGTTTTCCTGATACTTAATTTTAGCTTGAAAACCGAAGTGGTTGATATTTTGCCATCCACGTCTACCTGATCTATCCGGTAATACAAGGCATCTCCGGAAAAATCCACGGTATCCAGAAAGGTGTAGTGTAGCGGTTCTGTACTCGCCTCCTTTGCTGGCAATTCTCCAAGCAATTTAAATCCCTGTAAAGGGTCTGATGTGCGCCAGATCCGGTACTTTTTATTGTCTTTTTCAGAGGCGGTGTTCCAAATAATTATATTTCCTCCCGTTCCGGCTACCGCTGTATAATCTAACCAGACTACCGGTAGGGCATACATGACTTCAACCGTAACGGTACCGCTGTCACAATTGGTGCTGTTCCCTATTTCACAAATATTGTAGACGATGGTATATGTCCCGGCAGGTGCCTCCGGTGCTACATCCACAAACCCATCCGATCTTAATACCACGTACTCATCCGGCACCCCGGTAAGGGTATAAACGCTGACATTAGCTACCGTTGCTGCCTGCTCCTTCAATTCATCATTATGCAGTACATTTATTATGGCAGTATCTCCAGAAAAAACAGGTTCTGGCAGGTCCGGGTTTACGTGTATGGAATTACGAAAAAAAACAATTTTCCCATCTGCCCCGTCCAGATTAATCACACTAAAACCGTAAATGGGCAAGTCCGTATCAAATAGCGTAGGCGAAATGACCACTAAATGCTGAGGCTGCCCCGGATAATTCCCCTGATTTACCACTTGGGTATTCCATTCGTAGCCTCTTAGTTGCAGCGTTTCGGCACCGGGAATGGGATCCCCATTGACATCCAGGGCCTGGAAATTAAATTTGGAATTACCGTCCCTTTCCGATACCACCAAATACCCCGACTTCGGGACCTCCTGTGGATACATTACATCCATAAATCTCTCCCCAGAAGGAATAGATCCCCCTCCTATATCCCAGTAAGACCGAAGGTCCGGAGTTGAAACCACCTCCTCCAATGCCTGTTCAAAGCCCACGCTACGATGACTAACCGTATTTCCATCGTATTTGGCCACACCTACCCCATCAATTGGTATGGAAGTAGTACCAAGATCTGGATGCAAATTTCCGACCGAGGGGGTTCGTGTGGTAGCAAAAATTTCAGTGCCATCAGCCAAAAGAATGGTTTCGATAATGACGGGATCTGTGGTTGGAGAAGGATTGGTTCGAGTCGAAACATCAGTCGTCTGCACGTGCAAGGTGCCCGCCACACGCAACCTGACTTCTTCCACCGCAATATTATTCTGATTACCGGTTATTTCGACCTGAGCCGAAAGGGAAATAGTACTTGCCATGAAAACCGGCAACAACAAAAACCGATACAATACTCTTAAGACCATATCCTACCTCCCCGAGATCCTATCTCTAAAAATCAGGCTAACAAAAATAGCAATCTTTCAAAAAAGGAGGTTAGCCACCCCTCTTTTGAAGTATGAAAATAGGAATAAATAAGAATATTTACAATGTTTTTTTAGTTTTTTCAATTTATTATTTTAAAAAAGATTTATTGGTATATAAAATACACATTTCATTGGTTTTGTTTCTGCCATTTGAGTGTGTAAACTTCCCTTTCGCCTACTAGCTGTATCAGGTAGTTTCCGGCAGGTAGGGATACCAATTTATTCTCCAAAATTCGCGTGTGAAAACCCCCTTTAAAGTAGCCGGTTAATAAATCAACCCCCTCCATATTCCAAACCTTGCAAACGGTTATTTCCTCCGAAGACATACTGCCCAGAACCAGGTTAACAGGTCCGGAAATATAAGGGTTGGGATGGATATTCGGCCGTTGATACCGAAAACGAGGGTTGGTTACCCGAATCACCGGGCTGTAAGTGAGCAGGCCATCCATTTCTTTGCCCACTATCTGGTAAAACCAGAACGGCTGATCGAGCGGGTAATTGATATCTTCATACGACACCATCTGATTGCCCGGATTTACCTGAAAGCCGTCGATAGGTAAAAACTCCTTCCCTTCGCTGCCTGACCGGGTAATGGTATAATCCACCGGCTCGTCGGAATCATCCTCCCAGGACAAGACTACCCTGTCACCCAGCAAATTGGCCTGCAGTCCGTTCCAATCCAGGGGCAAAACACTCAGGGAACTCGTACTGCCTATGGTCAGAAGACTATTTTGTGCTTCCTGAAAATCAAACGCTCTTTTTGCCCAGAGCCATCCACCATTCACTTCGGCTGGCAGGTGCATGCCAATAGCGGGCAAACCGTCCCCGACTACCCGCAGGTGATCGATATCCTGAACCGCCAGGTCCTCTGCGCTAATCCAGGCTAATAGCTGGCCGGAATCCGTTCCGATAGTACTGATTTCAAAAAAGCTATTCAAATGATACACGACCGCCACCCCTTCATCTAAAAAACCCGGATCATACGTCACACCGGGTGCTTCAACATAGCTCAAAACTAACGATTGGCCAACCGTGGACAAATTTCCTTCCAGTAGTAAATGCCTCGGTGCATCCAGGGATTGATCAAAAAATGGAAAAAGGGCATTTCCGGCATCTAATGTAAGCGGCAGGCTTTCATAGCGCAATTCCCCCAGATTAAACCAATTTCCTCCGGAATGAGTATAAGCGCCCGTAGCATCAAAATCCAGGGTAAGTTGATGCTGTTGAAAATCAACGTCTCCACCCACCTGTGAATAGTTTTCCGTAACCGTCAAATCATCATTTATCGTTACCAGGCCCGCGACTTTGTCTATCAGCAAACCCGAAAGCAGCAATCCGGGAACATCCAGTTCCTGGTCCGTTGCGCCCGTGAGCTGCAGGTTGGTAGTG
>JAWLFL010000344.1:0-3597 GCA_041685605.1 Cyclobacterium sp.
GTGTTTTCCTTTTGTGCTGGCTTTTTTGCTAACCTTTCCTTTTTCATTGACATCGCTTGCTCAGTCCCAGCCAGAGGATACGGTGGATCCATACGGGCCTATTTTGCTTTCCGAAAACGGTAGTTGGTGCTGGTTTCAGGATGAACGTGCCCTGCTGATCGGGGATAAGGTGCTGTTTACCGGTGTGACTTCAGAAGGGTACAATACGGTAAGCGAATGGGACTTAAGCAATCACCAAACCAATAGCAAGGTGCTTACCGAGGGCAGCCTCCCGGCAGACGATCACAATGTGGGGGCGCTGATGCTGCGACCCGACGGCAAAATACTGACCGTATATTCCGGCCACAGCATTGATAGTCTGGTAAGATTCCGAAGCACCCGGGAGCCGTTCGACATCCGCACCTGGGAAGAAGAGTCCACGGTTCAACACCAGGGCCGGGTCTGTTATGCCAACCTCTACCACCTGGAAAAAGAAGGCAAAACCTATAATTTTTTCCGGGGCAATGAAAACAACCCCCATTACCTGGTCTCGGAAGATTTTGGCGAAAGCTGGAAATCCGGAGGCAGGCTGTTCCAGTTTGCAGGGAGGTCTTACCTGAAATACGTTTCGGATGGAAAAAGCCGGATACATTTTGTAACGACCGACGGCCATCCCCGGCATTTCAATAACAATATCTACCACGGCTACCTGGAAAATGGCCGGGCATACCGTTCCGACGGAACGCTGGTAGGACCATTGAGTACTGGCGAAACCAGTAATTTAAAGCCTTCCGATTTTACCCTGGTCTACGATGGCGACCTGCAAACCCGTACGGATGTGGCCTGGACCAGCGACATTCAGTTGGACGAGGAAGGCATGCCGTACTTCGCTTTTTCGGTGACCAAAGATCCTATCAGCAGGGGCGAAACCGTGAATACAAGCCTGGGAGGTTTTGACCACCGGTACCACGATGCCCGATGGGATGGCAGCAATTGGGTTTCAAAAGAAATGGCTTATGCGGGTAGCAGGCTTTATCCCGGAGAAAATGAATACACCGGACTGATCAGCCTTCACCCCAGCAATAAAAACATCCTCTATTTTTCTGCAGATGTGCACCCTAAGACCGGACAACCACTGCTGGTAAATGGGGAACGAAGGTATGAGATCTTCCGGGCGGAACGGCGGACGCTAGATAGTCCCTGGCATTTCAGCCCGGTGACCTTCGGATCTTCGGAAGATAACATTCGTCCCATCGTACTCGCGGATGCAAACCGGGAGGTGATCCTCTGGCTTTCGGGTAGATACAGTACCTACAGGGATTACCAATTAAAAGTATATGGCAAAATCCTGCCCATACCAGCAGAAAACAACATAGGGCAAGACAAAAAAATCACCTTTCTGATCAGTAAGGATCCGGATAATTACGAGGCAGATCTGACGGTTCCTTACCTGGCGATGAAGCTCGCGAAAGAAAACGGCTACCAAACCCAGGTAATTTTGGGGGAAGGAGATCGAACAGCCTTTTATTTACCCCATCTGGACACCGTCGGCGATAGCGATCTGCTGGTGTTTTTTCTACGAAGGGTAGCCCTTTCTACGAATCAGATGATATTTATAAAAAATCACCTTCAGGAAGGAAAACCGGTGATCGGTATCCGAACGGCCAACCATGCCTTTTCAGTGCGTGAGGAAATTCCTTCCGGCTTTGTGGACTGGTGGGACTTTGTGCCGGAGGTGTTGGGGCATGAAAACAAAGGATACGGGCCAGCCTCCAAAAAAACAACCATTCAAATTATTAAAAAGCCGGGAAAGGGTCTTTTATCAGGGATCGATCGGCAAACCTGGAAGAGCGATGGCAATTTATATTTGATTGGCGATAGCCTGGATCCGAAGGCTAAGGTGCTGTTACGTGGCATCTCCTCTGGGAAAAGCAACCCGATTGCCTATAGGCGAAGGGCGGGGAAAAGCAAGGTTTTTTACACCTCGCTGGGGTATCCTACCGACTTTACTCATCCCTATTTCCTGCAACTGATGAAAAATGCGATCCAATGGACATTGAAATAAAAAGGCCATGGCATCAAAAACAGCACCCAAACATGAAAATAAAACGAACCAAACACCTGGCATTATCCCAGCTACCTATTTTCACTTTGTTTTTGGTGATGTGGGCAATTCTGCCGCTTTACAGGCAAAATAGCATGATCTGGAAAATCGGTTTGGAAGCGCAAATTCTCTCTGCTTTTGATACTCTGGCCCTACAACTAACAATTACTGAAAATTCTTAATGCAACATCTCAAAACTAATAATATGGTACGACACAAATACGTATTTCTAATTGCCATGGTTGGCGTTTTATTTTTAGGCAGTACTCAAGTGCGAGCACAGGGTAGCGATTACGAGGTGTTATTTGACGGGCAGTCCATGGAAAAGTGGCGAGGGAAACAGTCCGCTGATTTTCCTCAAAAAGGATGGAAGGTAGAAGATGGCTTACTTTTTTTGGATAGCAAGGGAGGCGGAGATATCATCACCCGAAAAAAATACGCTGACTTTGAATTGGTATTTGAATTTAACCTCACCCCTTCCGCCAATAGCGGTATCAAGTACTTTGTGGACACGCTTTACAATGGAGAAACGGGGAATATGATGGTAAATGGCCCTGAATATCAGATAATCGACGATTACAATTACCCGGGTATCAAGGAGGATCCAAACGGGCTGAGTTCTACTGCCGCTGCGTATCTTTTTTATCCGCCAAAAAATAAAACCCTTCACCCTGCCGGAGAATGGAATACCGGAAAAATTGTGGCCAAGGGAAAAAAAGTAACGCACTGGCTTAATGGAAAAAAGGTGGTCAACTACCAGCGTGGGAGCAAGCACTTTCTGAAAAAGAAAGCATCCAATAAGTTTAAAGACGATACCGAATATGGAGAGCTGGAAAGTGGCCATATCCTGCTGACCGACCATGGCGATAGAGTGTATTTCCGGAATATCAAAATCAAGGAATTCTAAAACTGGAATTGAACTGATGTGAAAAATCGGCTCTGAATGGGAATAGGGACGTTAACTTTTTTTCTCGCGGCGGCAGCAAAGAAGGCGCGGCGGTCGCGGCGAGGGCTTTTATGCCTTCCCAATACATTATCCGCTATTCTGCTTGTTTGAAGTAATGCATCCCTTTGTGGTAAACCCGCTGCGGTCTCTGCGTCTTTGCTAAAATCGTGGCGTGAAAACCCCTACTTTTTCTCGCGGCGGCCGCAAAGAAGGCGCGGCGCACGCGGCGGGTGCTTTCTTGTTTTCCCAAGTACGTCTCCTCCTATTTTGCTAATTACTTCCGCTGGAAGACTCCCCGCTGCGGTCTCTGCGTCTTTGCTAAAATCGTGGCGTGAAACCCGCTATTTTTCTCGCGGCGAACGCAAAGAAGGCGCGGCGGACGCGGCGAGGGCTTTTATGCCTTCCCAATACATTATCCACGATTCTACTTGTTTGAAGTAATACATCCTCCGGAGTAAACCCGCTGCGATCTCTGCGAATTCGCTGCGATCGCTGCGTGAAACCCATTTTTTTCTCGCGGCGGACGCAAAGAAGGCGCGGCGCACGCGGCGGGTCTTTTCTTGTTTTC
>JAWLFL010000345.1:0-3590 GCA_041685605.1 Cyclobacterium sp.
CAAATTGATTAGTTAAATTGTATTTATGTAATAAAAGCACTGGAAAGCTAAAATTGTTCTATTTTTTCGCAAAAAAATGGTGAAAAAATAACTAAGGATTTTGGAAAATTAATAGCTTTTGTCAAAGTTGGGCTGATTGAAAACCGTCATTACTAAAACCAAGATGATGACCAATCATTACTGGTTTACCTGAATAAACTTGATATTACGACGCAGTCCTTCCCATTTGGCGCGTTTCAACGCCGACTTTTTAAAAACCCGATCAAAGGTTTCTTTGGTCATTTCTTCCCAATCCAGCGCATCCAGCTCGGGTTGGGGTAAAAATTCAGGTTCCTGATGAGGTTTTGAAAAACGATTCCAGGGGCAAACGTCTTGACAGATATCGCAGCCAAAGGCCCAATTTTCCATCTTTCCCTTGAATTCCTCCGGAATTTCTTCCTTGAGCTCGATGGTCAGGTAGGAGATGCATTTAGAGGCATCCACCAGGTTGGCCTGCAGGATGGCATCCGTCGGGCAGGCATCAATGCAGCGTGTACAAGTGCCACAATAATCGTGGGCAATGGGTGCGTCGTAGTGAAGGGGTAGGTCAATGATCAACTCTGCCAGAAAAAAGAAACTGCCCATGTGTTGATTTAAAAGTAAACTGTTTTTGCCAGTCCAGCCTAATCCTGCCTTTTGAGCCCATTGCCTTTCCATGACCGGCGCGCTGTCTACAAAAGCCCTGCCGTTGATGTCCCCGATTTCTTCCTTCAGGATTTGAAGAAACCCTTTGAGTTTGTCTTTTATGACAAAGTGGTAATCTTTTCCATAAGCATATTTGGCGATTTTGATGTCTTCTGTTCCTTCCGGCAGCTTCTTTGGGGGGTAATAATTGTATATCAGGCTGATGACCGACTGGGCGTTGTCCACGAGTTTGCCCGGATCCAGTCTTTTGTCAAAATGATTGGCCATGTAGGCCATTTTGCCCTGGTAGTTATTGTCTAGCCAAGATTCAAGTTTTGCTGCTTCCTCTTCTAAAAAGGCGGACCTGGCGATGCCACAAAAGTCGAAACCCAGCTTTTGGGCTGTTTCTTTGATCAACCGGCTGTTTTTTTCTCTGTTTTCCATAAACTATGGGTATCGAATGAGGTGCAGCGGAACGCTTACAGATCGAAAAGACTACCGGATTGACCCCCGAAATCCGGCTTGATTTTTAAATGTCCGTAGGCCAGTTCAGTCGTCATTCTTCCCCGGCTGGTTCTTTTAAGGTACCCTTCCTGAATCAAAAATGGTTCGTAAACTTCCTCTATCGTTTCGGCTTCCTCTCCACAAGCGGTGGCAATAGTAGAGATGCCTACCGGACCACCGTTAAATTTTTTAATGATGGTCAGCAGGATGCGGTTATCCATTTCATCCAGTCCGTTTACATCTACGTCCAGTGCGGTGAGTGCCATTTTTGCGATGTCCAGGCTGATCCTTCCATCCCCTTTAATTTCTGCGAAATCCCGGGTTCGGCGCAACAGGTTGTTAGCAATTCTCGGCGTGCCTCTGCTTCGCCTGGCAATCTCAAAAGCGGCTTCTTCATCCAACGGAGTGCCCAGGATGGAGGCGGAACGCTTGACGATGGTGCGAAGCAATTCCGCATCGTAATACTCCAACCTTGCGTTGATCCCAAACCGCGCCCGTAAGGGGGAGGTCAGCAGGCCGGAGCGGGTGGTGGCTCCCACCAGCGTGAAGGGATTCAGGCTAATTTGTACGGAGCGGGCGTTGGGCCCGGAGTCCAGCATGATATCAATCCGGAAATCCTCCATGGCGGAATACAGGTATTCTTCTACCACGGGATTGAGCCGGTGAATTTCATCAATAAAGAGCACATCGCCTTCTTCGAGATTTGTCAAAAGACCTGCCAGGTCGGATGGCTTGTCCAGCACCGGCCCGGAGGTAATTTTTAGGCTGGATTCCAGCTCATTGGCAATGATATGGCTCAAGGTAGTTTTTCCCAGACCGGGAGGTCCGTGAAGTAGCACGTGATCGAGGGATTCTCCTCGTCTTTTGGCGGCCAGTACGAAAACCTTTATATTTTCAACGGTTTTTTTCTGACCGGTAAAATCCTCAAAACTCAGTGGTCTTAAAGCCTTTTCTATTTCTTTGTCCCCCGATCCCAGGCTTTCCTCGTCACCACGCAGATAATCTTCTCTCATATTCACTAGCTAAGAATTACAAATATAAAAAAATTGGTCCGGTTTTCAGTTACCATTCGGCTTTACCTACCTCCCAACCGAAGGATAATAGGTAAAAACGAAGGGCATTTGGAAAATAAAAATTAACTTTCGGGAAATTAAAACAGACATCGTTTTATGCGAAAATCCGCCAAGAAAAATATCATTTACAGCATTTTGTTATTGTTGGTGGTATTTATGGTGTATCTCTACAGGCAAAACCAAAATGCACCGGACATTGAAGAATCGGATGATCAAAAAATGGTGCTTACAGGACCTACCATGGGTACCAGCTACCGGGTGGTTTACCTGGACCCGGGCAGAAGGGATCTTCAGGAGGAAATCGATTCGTTACTGGTCGATATCAATCAATCCCTATCTACCTATATTTCCGATTCGGAATTAAGCCGGTTTAACCGGAATGATTCGTTGAAATTCGACTCCCCTTACCTGTATCCGGTATTAGCGGCCAGTGAGCAGGTATATGAAGCCACGTCAGGGGCTTTTGACCCGACCATCGGGCCGCTGGTGAATGTGTGGGGTTTTGGCCCGGAAGGAGCCGCCTTGAAAGATAGCGTGGAAGTCCGGCAGCTGTTGGAGCGGGTAGGTTTTGAGCAATTGCAGTTTGATCAAAGTGGAATTAAGAAAACCAATCCGGACAGTTACCTGGACCTGAGTGCCATTGCTAAAGGCTATGGTGTGGACCTGGTAGGTGAATTTCTTGAAAGCCGGGGAATCCAAAATTACCTGGTAGAAATAGGAGGAGAATTGGTAAGTAGGGGGGTAAACGAAAACGGAGAACTGTGGAAAGTGGGCGTAACGAGACCTACCGAAGAAGGCCTGGCCAATGACTTGTATTCCATCATTGCCTTGGATAATAAGGGCATGGCTACTTCGGGGAATTACCGTAATTTTTATATCCAAGATTCCGTGAAATATTCACATACCATTAGTCCTTTTACCGGGTATCCAGTAGAACATCGCTTATTGAGTGCCACGGTGCTGGCAGCGGATTGCATGACCGCAGATGCATTTGCTACGGCATTTATGGTTCTGGGATTGGAGAGAGCCAAGGAAATTCAGGAATCAGAGGAAGGCCTGGAAATCTTTCTTATCTTTAACGATGAGCAGGGACAGGTGCAATCCTATGTGAGCAAGGGACTGGTTCCTTTTCTTACCAATGTCCAGGAAGAAGAATCCAAATAACCCGGTATTTATTATGCTTCATTTTCTTTTTCTATTTATCGCTGCATTTGGTGCAGGATTGCTAGCCTTATTTATCCCGGGATGGAAGGAAAAGAGTTTTAAACTGGGGTTGATTTTTGCCGGGGCCTATCTTTTTGCCATTACCATTTTACACATCCTGCCCGAACTTTTTGCAGATCAGGATTC
>JAWLFL010000346.1:0-3573 GCA_041685605.1 Cyclobacterium sp.
GCCAGCATGACATAGTCCAGTGAAACTTCCCGGGAGATCCGGCGAATAATGGTCCAGTCCTTGGCCCCTACTCCTATTCCCACTACCTTCCCTGCACGTTTTAGATCAGTTAAAGCGCGATACGCCCTCAGAATATGCTCCCAACGACGAGCCTTCTCCTCTTGGCCTTTTGCCGCCATCAGGTATTCATCCGGATCGTGCAGCGAAATCAACTGGGGTTGGTAGCCCTGCAGTAGGGCATTATCCTTTTCGAAGCATTCCATCATTCCGGCATAGCTAATCTTTTGGACGGCATCATGCTGAATTCCTTTCCAAATGCCCGGTTCAAAAGTAGGCTCCTCGGCTTCCATTGGCACTCTCACCCAGCCCAACTTATTGTTAATGATGACTTCCTCTTTCTTAATTCCTGCTTCCTGTAAAAAATCCCCCAGCACCTCCAGTGCAAGGCCAGCTCCGTATTTTCCGGCAGTATCAAAAACGGTGTTCGGGGAGCACGCCTGAAAAATCTCTTTCAGAATGGCTACCTTATCCTTTTTGGGATACTCCTGAAAAAGATTTCCCAGGGAGCTGCTACCAAAAATGATAGGTGGTACCTGCAGGCCGGTATTTCCTAAGGGACTTACATTCATCTTCCGGGAATTTCACAATGCTGCATCGCTTATTTTTTTTTCACGCCATACTCCCGGTCCCGTTCAAAGGTCTCCAGATGCCGGTGTTTTTTGGACTCGTAGATATCTGCAATCGTGATCAAAATACCCGTCTCCTCCACAGCGCCAAATTCATAATTCATTGCCGTGCCAAAAGTCTTCATGGAGGAGGATAAATTCATATACGTATTGATGAGCGGTGGGATATTTTCTCCCAGTACCCGTACCTGAGAGTTAAGCGCCTTGTATCCTTCTTTATAACTCATACCATCGAAAAAGCCTTCATAATTTTGCGGATCGGTCTTATAACCCAGCGGGGTGATCGGCCAGATCAGTTCGTCCTTGTCCGGAAAATAATGATTCATAAAATAAAGCAACAAATCGCGGGCTTTTGCATTGTAATGCGGGTACATGGTTACTTTTCCGAACAAATACCTAATATCGGGATTGATCATGACCACTGCACCTAAGCCATCCCAGAGGTTGTCCAGGGAGAAAATTCCCTTTCGGTTATCCACGCTTGGCTGATAATTTGGTTGGACAAATGACCTTCCCAACTCGATGGTATAGGGAAGGTATTCCTTTACAAACCGATCCGAAAAATTGAATAGGTGGGCGGTAGAAAGATTCACTGCCCCATCGGAAGTAAATCCGGCATCCGCACATTTGATCAGCCGGTACCCTGCGATGATCTCCTTGTCTTCGGGGTTCCAGGCGATCAATTGCTCGTAACAATTTTCACAGGTATCGTTTTCATCGATGTCCAGTGGCAAACCCGTTCCTCCTCCTGCTGCTCTAAAAGACACTTCCCGTAACCTGCCAATTTCCTTCAGTACATTAGGTGCGTTGTGCTGATTAACCAGATAAATTTCATTCTCTCCGTTGTTTACATATCTCAAAAACCGCTCGGCCGATAATTCACGTTGGATAACCTCCCGGTCAATCGGGTTGATAATTGCTTGCATAAATCCTACTAGTCTTGGACAATGTTGTACACTATTTTTTTGACCTCTTCTGCCCAGTATTTGTCCGTTTTGGAAGCATCAAAATACTTGTAAGAAATTGGTTTTCCTATATGGACTACGATATTTTTGTTTTTTTGCCCAAACATCTCGTCAGCCAAATAAAACATCTCAATATTGGCCTTTACTCCTACTTTTTTCCTAAGGCTTGCCAAATTATAAAAAAAAGACGAGTTCCTCCCCTCTATGTAAACAGGAACGACGTCTTTTTTGTACTTTCTTGCCTTATTAATAAAACTTTTTTTCCATTCCAAATCCTTAATCCCATGCTCCTGTTTCCTGGAAACCAGGCCTGCCGGAAAGACCAGGATGCCATTGGTAGAAGCATACGTTTCTTCAATGAGCTCTGCCCCTTTCTTGCCACTGCTTCCGTGTTTGTTGACCGGAACAAACAATTTTCCAAAATGGGGGATATTCATTAGCAGGTCATTTACCAAAAACCGCAAATCCTCCCGGTATTTCCCAAGCACATGCATCAAGACAACGCCATCCAAGGCACCCAAGGGATGATTAGATGCAAAAATCACGCTTCTGTCCAGTGGGATATTCTTCTCCCCACTTACTGCCACGTTTACCCCAAATTCCTTGATGAGCGCGTCCACAAATTCCAACTCCTTCAAATCAGCATGACGCAGCATGATGTCATTTACCTCCTCTTCATGTACGATTCTCTTGATGTATCCCAGAACAAATCCCGGCATCCATTTCAATAAAGCAGGGTTTTTGGATGCAATTACCTTTTTAATATCTATAAATTTCTCGTGCTCCACAAAAAACAATTAATTGAATGATCGAAAACAGCAGCCCTCTACTTTCCGGCGAACTTCCTGGCTAGGAAACTAAACTTACCGTATATTAATCTTTAACAAAAATAGGGAAAATAAATTTATTGGCTTTAATTGGTGTAGGCATTGCTCCAAACTTTCTTGAACGCGTGCTGGTGCATTGTGTTTAGGTTGACTAATTATTCCAACAAGTCATGATCCGCTAACCGGCTGAACATTCGACAAAGCCTCCATGTTACTACCCTTAAACAGAAACGCTTATGATGCAACTGGCAATTACAGGCGCCACATCAGGAATTGGTGCAGAAAAAGCAAAGGTCCTCGCTCCAAAATGCAGCCGTATTTTCCTATTGGTCCGAAATCAGGAAAAAGCAAAAGAACTGATACAATCCATCGACCCTTCCGGCAATAAAGATAAGTTCACCATTATTCATTGCGACCTGGCAGACCTCCAATCCGTGGCTGCTGCGGCCAGGGAACTTCGGGAGGCCACCGATAACCTGGACCTCCTGATCAATAATGCAGGGGGGATTTTTCCCGAAAAGAAATTAACCAAAGATGGGCATGAACTCACCTTTTCCGCCAACCACCTGGGGCACTTTCTGCTGACGCAGCAAGTGATGCCCTTACTCACTAACGGAGACGGAGGACGGGTAATCAGCGTAAGTTCTGAGGCGCACAAAGGTGCCTCCGTAGACAGAAAGGACCTGGAATTAATCCGGAATTTCAGTTCATTTAAGGCCTATGCCAATGCCAAATTATACAACATCCTTTTCACCAAATCGCTGGCCGAAAAATACGCTGATAAAAACCTGGAGGCCTATGCCCTTCATCCCGGAGTAGTTAATACTGGCTTTGGAAACCAAAGCAAAGGAATTTTTAAAATCCTGCTTTCCCTGTTCAAGCCCTTAATGATCAGCCCCGCAAAAGGAGCGAAAACCGGGATTTTCCTGGCCACCACTAAACAGGTTCCCGGTAAAAACGGCGATTACTTTAAGAAGTCAAAAACCGCAAGTGTATCCTCTCAGGCCAAATCAAAAAAATTAAGGGATCAACTTTGGGAGTACAGCATGGAACAAATCAAGGAATTTGTTTAATTCTCCGCTTCATCCTGGATCA
>JAWLFL010000096.1:0-14684 GCA_041685605.1 Cyclobacterium sp.
TTGTCAATACCGATGAGCAGTTTTTCTATCCCAATACGGATCAGGGAAGGCAGGCCTACCTGGACGATTCGAAAGCCTTTCTGGATGCCATCACGGAAAGACTTCCTGATTATTTTGGGCTGTTGCCCAAAGCGGAATTGCAGGTCAGGCGGGTGGAAGCTTTCCGGGAGCAGGATGGCGCACCGCAGCATTATTCGAAAGGAACCCCCGATGGCTCACGGAAGGGAACGTATTATGCCCACTTGTCCGATATGAATGCCATGCCCAAATCTACCATGGAAGGTGTGGCCTATCATGAAGGGAATCCAGGCCACCACATGCAGGTTTCCATTGCCCAGGAGCTAACCGGTATCCCTAAATTCCGGACTCAAATGGGTTTCAATGCCTATGTGGAAGGCTGGGCACTTTATTCTGAAATACTGGCAAAGGAAATGGGCGGCTATGAAAATCCCTATTACGACTTTGGCCGGTTGGTTAATGAAATCTGGCGGGCTATCCGACTGGTGGTAGATACAGGGCTGCATGCCAAAGGCTGGACAGAGGAAGAGGCCATCCGGTATTTTTCCGAAAATTCCTCTATTTCTCAGGGAGCTATCAAGGCCGAAGTGCGTCGCTACCTGGTCATTCCCGGGCAGGCCACCGGCTATAAAATTGGGATGCTTAAAATCCAGAAGCTCCGGGCGATGGCGGAGGAGGAGTTGGGAGACCAATTTGACCTTACCGGATTCCACGACACCATTTTGGGCGGAGGAGCCCTTCCGCTGGAAATTCTGGAAGAAGAAGTGAAGCGATGGATTGGCAGGATAAAAGAAAAGGGGGTTAATTGACCGGAACGGGTAAATTCAACGTATTTATAAAACCCTTGAGGTCTTCCCGACCTCGAGGGTTTTTTAGTGTACGCCCCCCGCGAAGAGACCGTCGGGGATTTGGAAACCACAATGGTCAATGTCTTTATCCGTTGAGGTCATTGAGGGTCTAGATTAAAACGAACTATAAGCTACCATTAAACCGTTTCACCTTTATGCTTGGCGCAAAATCTTCTCCATTTTCCGGCCCTTCGCCAGTTCATCCACCAGTTTATCCAGGTACCGGACTTTCCGTGTCAACGGATTCTCGATGTCCTCGATGCGGTACCCACATATCATTCCGGTAATCAAGTCGGCGTGTTGGTTTAAATTAGCTTCCTGAAAGAAGGTCTCAAAAGTGGCCTTTTTTTCAATGAGTTCCTGCTGCTTTCGCTCTTCAAAGCCTGTTAGCCACTCAATGACCTGGTGCAATTCCTCTTTGGTTCGGCCTTTTCGCTCGACTTTTTTCAAGTAATGCGGATAAACAGAAGCGAAGGTCATCGTCGCCATTCGTTCATCGTGTTGTTCACTCGTTGTCATAACATCGATTTTTGTAAACGGTTTTCCTTCACTTTTTATAGATCAGGATCTCGATCGCTATTATAAAAATACGGTTCCTAAGGGGATATTTACAAATAAACGTTTAATTTAGGAACAAAAAATTGTCTGAAAATTTGAAACCATGAGCCCTATCCAGAAATTCCTCTCAATTCTATTTTTCACATTATTTTCCTACCTTTCTTATGCTCAAGATGTTCCGGGACCAAGGCTGATTGTCAGGGGGGACGATATGGGCTCTTCCCGATCGTCCAATTTGGCCAGCATCGAAACCTTCGTAAATGGGATCGAAACATCCATAGAAGTGATGGCAGTGGCGCCCTGGTTTCCTGAGGCTGCACAATTATTAAGGGAAAATACGGGCATTGAGGTCGGCCTTCACCTGGCCATTACCAGTGAATGGGATGGTGTCAAGTGGAGACCTTTGACAGCATGCCCCAGTTTGACTGATGCAGATGGCTATTTTTTCCCTATGATACGGGCAAATCCCAATTATCCCGGCCTGGCCATCTTGGAAAACCAATGGAAACTGGAGGATGTGGAACGGGAATTTCGGGCTCAGATAGAAATGGCCCTGAAGCATGTTCCTCAAATTAATCATCTCTCGGGGCACATGGGTTCGACCGGTTTTCATCCGGAGGTGGCAACAATGGTTTCAAGACTGGCAGATGAATATGGACTTCTCCTGATAGACGGTGATTTCATGCAGGCATCCGGTATTGCCAGAGCCAGTTACGATGGGCCGAAGGAAACTTCTGTGCAAAAAGAAGCTTCCTTTATCCGTATGTTAAAAAATCTGGAGGCGGGTAAAGCGTATCAGTTTGTGGACCACCCCGCCTATGACAATCTCGAAATGCAAGGCGTGAGCCATATCGGCTATGAAAATGTGGCAGAGGATCGACAGGGAGTCACCGATACCTGGACCAGTACAGGAGTTAAGGAAGCGATCGTCCGAAATGGTGTCGAACTGGTCAATTTCAATACCATTACCAACGCATTACCCAGAAGCGATCCTGAAAAGGAAAGTGTTAATCCAACGGCCATTAGAGAATACCTGGAAGCGGTTAAAAACCATAACCAGGATCTTCACAGCCTGATGATCCTTAGAGATGGAAAAGTGGTGTTTGAACACTGGTTGGGAGACAATGCGGCCAATAAAGCTCATGTCATGTTCTCCGTCAGTAAGACGTTTACGGCTACCGCCATCGGTTTTGCCATTCAGGAAGGGCTGTTGAATGTGTCCGATAAGGTTATTTCCTTTTTCCAAGACAAACTACCCGAAGAGGTGAGTCCTAATCTTCAGGCTTTGGAAATCCGGCATTTGCTGACCATGACCGTAGGCCACGATGTGGACCCTACCGGTATCCTTCGGGAACGCGGCGATTCGGACTGGGCAGAAGCTTTTTTGGCCTTTCCTATTCCCCATAAACCGGGAGATCAATTCGTATACAACAGCCTGGCCACCTATATGTTATCCGCTATTCTTACGGAAGTGACAGGAAAACGGCTTTTGGATTACCTGCAACCGAGGCTTTTCAGGCCCTTGGGAATAACCGGAGCCACCTGGGACGAAAGTCCACAGGGCATCGCTATCGGAGGCTGGGGGCTGAAGGTAAAGACGGAAGACATGGCCAAATTGGGACTCTTTTACCTTCAAAAAGGCCAATGGAAGGGCAATCAGCTCCTTGCCGAATACTGGTTTGATGAAGCAACTGTGGCTCAAGTGCCTTCGTTACCCGCTGGTGCCAATAGAGATGAATTGAAAATCAATTCCGAAGATTCCGATTGGTTACAGGGTTATGGCTACCAGCTATGGCAAAGCCGGCACAACTCCTACCGGGCAGATGGTCGGGACGGGCAGTTTATCCTGGTGCTTCCTGAGAAGAATGCGGTGATTGTAACCACGGCAGCTATATCCAATATGCAAGCTGAACTCAACCTCATTTGGGAGCATCTATTGCCGGCGTTTGAGAAATAGGTTTCTTTCTAGAGACGCCTAAAAATTTATTGGGAAATCATTTATGGACCAGTAAGTGGGAGGAAGCGTAGTATGGGCTTTGAAAGATGGAGATTAAAATACAATAGGGGAATCTTATTATTAATTTAATAATCCCTATGTGTACTATGTTTCTATGTGGCTAAAAGAAAGCCGAAATTGGATTTCCCTTTTAAAGAAGCATAGTGCACGTAACAGCTATGTTTTTTTTAAATGGTGGATTAGGAATATGTCCCTATGTGCACTCCTAAACGGTAGGATTTTTTTAGCAACCAAATTTCAATTTCCTTGTAATTTCACAGACTGGTATCCCACAAAGCTGGCCACAAGGTTCTGGGATGGATTGGCAGATATCGTAAAATCCCCATTTATATCCGTTACTGTTCCTCTGGTAGAATCCACTATCAGGACGGTTGCCCCTGGAAGCGTATTTCCCTCTGGATCTCGCACTTTACCCGTCCACAGACCATCCGTATAGTTGGCATCAACTTCCAGCTTACCGTTTCTTTGCTCTACTCCTTCCACGATTACTTTACCTATAGGATGACCGTCATGACCTACCTTTTCCTTATCAAGGATAAAGTGTATGGGCAATACCATTTTTACCCTAACCGGGCGGCCCCCTTGCATACCCGGTTTGAAATCCGGAGAATTCCTTACCACCCTTTCAGCTTCTTCCTCACAGCCGCCTGCAATCTCGTTCATGGCCGATACGTTGGAAACGGAACCGTCTTTTTCCACCACAAACTGTACGGCAACCTGTCCTTCAATCCCATTTCTCCGTGCCCGAAAAGGATACCCAACGTTCTCTATGACATACCTGTAAAAGTCTGTCATGCCACCTTTAAATTCAGGCTGTGACTCAACGACAAAATAGGTGTCATCCGTGGCCTGATCTTGTTTTTTGCTTGTAGAAGGCACAGGTATATGCTGGGCATTAATTTCCAATGAAATACCTGCGATAAACAATGAAGTTAATAGGCTGAAAATAAAGATTCGCAACTGCATACTAGTCTTGGTTAAGGGTTTGTTCATCATGATTAATCGCTTTTTTAATGCGGAGGAAGATATTGAACTGGTCAAAATTTCCAAGTTGTTATTGACGGCAACTTCAAGCAAGAGTTGTTTGTACCTTGCTGGATGAGCAATTTTTTGGACTTCTTGATCAGCAAGGTATTCGTGGTTAAGCACCATGGCTTTTTTTACGAAATAAACCACGGGGTTAAACCAGCATAAAACCGTCAGTAATTCCATCCATATAAGGTCAACATGGTGCCGATGTGCCATGTGGTATCGTTCATGTGTTAGAATCATTTCAGTCTCTAAACTGCATTTTTTATAAAGATTTGGGGGCAGGAAAATGTAGTTGCCAAAACTAAACGGGGATGAGACTTTTTCTGATAAAATCAGCGATGCTCCTTGGATGTGCTGCACTGAGGCATTTTTTGTCCAGCTAATTAATTGGTTCAGAGCTTTTAATTTTTTTAGAAGCAGAAATAAGAACACTGGGATGTATACAACAAGAAACCATTGTATCGGCGATAAGGGCGGTGTGTGACTTGTATATGATTGGTTAACCGTGGTAGATTGAGGAAGGTCAATAGGAAGGTAATCAATCTGTACAGGGGTTTGCTGTGGCAAAAATATCGGAAAATTAAGGAAAGGAATGATCATGGCGGCGGGAATAAGTGCTAACAGTATCCAGCGGTTTAGCTGAAATGATTTTTCCTTTGCCAAAAAGATTTGGAATAGCAGCAGGAGAATTGCCGAACAAGCGATAAATTTGACCAGGACCATCATTTTTTCCTCCTTTCAATTTCAGTTTCCACCAGTTTTTTTAATTCTTCTAACTCCGCGGTTGTCAGGTCTGCTTTTTTGGTAAAGAAGGAGGCAAATTGAAGGGGATTGTCAGAGAAGAAATCTTTAATAATGTTTTTTACCTGACCGGAAAAATAATCTTGCTTCTCTACCAGGGCATGGTATTGTCGTGAGTTGCCAAAAAGTTTAAAACCTATGTATCCCTTCTGCTGCATCCGTTTCAGCAAGGTGGCGACGGTACTGGGAGCGGGTTTTGGTTCGGGATGAACTTCTAAGAGTTCTTTCATAAACAAAGGCTGGTGGGACCAGATCAAGTCCATGAGCTTTTCTTCGGATTTGGATAACTTCATTCTACTATTTGTTATTTAATTCTACAAACATAGAAAAATATTAGCTAAATTAAAAGTCCGACCCTAAATTTTTCAATATCTTAAAGTCGGTTTTATAGGTGAATGCTATAGCAGAGCATTTAAAGACTACAGCGTTATTTTGAAAAGAGAGAGGTTATCTTTTTACCGAAGAATCCTTATGTGATCTATGCAACTATGGGGTTATAATTCTGACAAAACCTGATCAAAAGGAAAGGAAAATTGGAGCGAATTAAATAATTGACACGGCATTAACCCATGGACCATGAAAGATTGGATGGCCTGCCAATTAGGGTGAATAAAACATTGACTATAGCCAATGGAGATGTTCCATGAAAATTATTTCGGATTTTCAATTGATTTCAGCAAAAAATGCCTTCAAATCCAGTTCAAAATCTACAATAGCCGAGGATTTTGCGGTATCCCCGGAGGTCATCAAGCGTGAGGGTTGATACTTGCCCTGAATCAGCGTATATATCAGAAGGGTCTTTCCCTCGGGATCCATCAGCCAATATTCGGTTACTCCGGATGCTTCATAAACCTCGTATTTGTGTTGGAGTTCTAGCTGTTTGTTGCCGGGTGACAGCACTTCCACCACCAAGTCAGGTGCACCGACACAACCCCGGTCGTCCAACTTGTCCAGATCGCATACCACACAAATATCCGGTTGTACAACCGTATAAATTTTATCGTCTTTTTTTGACTTTACCGGAAGCCGGACATCAAAGGGAGCTATATAGGCCTGGCATTTTTTACCTTTCAAAAACAGATGAAATTCCGTGTAAAGCGATCCAGCCAAACGTTGATGGATTCTCTTTGGAGCAGCAGCGGCTTTTTTGAAAACTTTTCCTTTGATCAGTTCGACCATCTCCTCCATATCCCATGTCAGGTAATCTGCATAGGTATAGTTATTATAACTCAAATCGGGTTCTTTAACCAGAGATTTGCTGTCCTCTTTTTCCATACCTGAATATAATCAATTTGGGGATTAAAAAGAAGGCATTCAGCCCTCCATCATCCCATATTGCGATCGGAACAAAAGTCAAGACCCCGATGCCACAACTAATTCTTTACTGGTGAAAAACCATTTCATGATTTTCAGTTCAAAGAAATTAAGGAGTTCCATGAGAACTTTGAGAATCTTAGAAATCATCTTTTTATGAATCACATTCCTTAAATTTCACAAAAATAAATGCTTGACTATAAAAAATTAAAAAGACTTCAATATAAAAATACATAAATCCGAAAAGAAATCTAAGTTTATTAGTTTCTCTTTTTTATTTACATTTTTGTGTTAATTAATTTCATAAAACCATCCAAAGACAAAAGATATAATTTTGGAAAAGGAATGGATGCTAAAACTGAAAAATGTTTGTCCTCCGAAACTAGAAAAGATGCTCCTGAACTTATTGCACAATCAACATATTTATTATTTTCTGGATCAGCATCTATTAAATTCCATTTGTAATAGGTATTTGTGAAACGAACATTGGGAAGTTCTTTCAACAAAGTTTTTAAACTACCAGCGGTGCGGATTCCGTATTTTATTTGGATAATTTCTTCATATTCCAGCAAAATTTCTTCGTTGATTGCCAATTCAAATTTTCCATTGACCAAAGATTGAAATATAATATGATATGGTGACCTGGAAGTAAGGCTCATTACTAAAATATTGCAATCTAAAACGATCACCATGGTTGATTATCCTTGTTTTCGAAAATGCTCTTTTTTCCATCTATTAAAAACTGCCTGCGTATAGTTCTTATCTTCAAATGCTTTGTCCGCTTCCCTTACAGCTTTTTCAGAAAGGTAGGTAACCAGTAATGATTTAATTTCCTGCAAATCTTCCTCTGATTGTTCATGGCTGAACAGCTTCAGAATTTCCAATTGTGTCTCATTTAGAGGGTTTGACATAATATAATATTTTTAATAAATTCTTCGTTCGAAAATACGAAAAAGGACAAATAAAGAAAAATAGCAATCAACTTACCTAACGTTCTGGTCAATAAGTTGGTTGTGATTTTTGTAGTAAGAGAGGTGCCTGAAAAAGGAATTTGCTGACACAAAAAGGCAGTAAAATTTCTTCCAAGACTTTATTTCCCTCCCTGCCTTCTCGGCTTTTCTTTAAATCTCAGGTATTTTACCTCCTTCTCCCTTTTCCACAAACGTAATCGGCACAAATTTTTCCGTCGGCGCGCCAATAAAATAAAGCCCCCAATTGGGATCATGATGGGCCAGCATTTCTGAAATACAGTCTGCCCGGTGACCTTTGGGATCCCGGCAATCTTCCCAATAAAACAACTCCACCTTGTAGTGTTGAGCTTGTTTTTGCTTGTTGATCGTCACTTCGATTTGGATGTCCTGCTTTTCAGGGCTCGTAGGAATGGGGATAGCGATGTACGTCATGGGATTTGATTTTATAGTGAGTCATCAGTTATAATTGCCAGGGCTAGCGGGCATAAAATGCCCGTAATGGTTCCTGAGCGAAGTCCAAGGGGAAATGTCTTGCCTGTTAATCCATTATTTGTTCTCGAGTTAAACTGATTTCCTGAAATTCGCATTACTGTTTTAATCTCCAAAATCAATCACTCTTCAAACTATTTACCGGATTTACCAGGGCTGCACGGACTGCTTGTGAACTAATGGTCACCATCGCCACGATGACGGCCACCATTCCCGCCAATAAATATACCCACCATCCTATTTCTGCTTTATAGGCAAAGCCTTCCAACCATTTATTCATGGCGTACCAGGTGACCGGCGTCGCCAGTACAATCGCTACCAACACCAGCTTAATAAAATCCTTAGATAGCAGCGTTACAATACCGGAAACCTCTGCCCCAAGTACTTTTCTGATTCCGATTTCTTTGGTTCGGATCTCTGCCGTATAGGTGGCCAGGCCGAACAATCCCAAACTTGCAATTAGGATTGCCAACACTGAAAACACGGTAAATATCTTTCTGAACTTGAAATCAGCCTGGTATTGCTTATTGAAATCCTCATCCAAAAAACTATACAGAAAGGGCCTGTGCGGGGCAATGTTTTCCCAAACCGCTTCCACTTCAGCAAGGGTTTTTTGCAGATTATCAGGCTTCACTTTGAGCGAAAGGAAGCGGCTTGCATCGGCTTCAAAGGGTAACGTCAACGGTTCAATATTCCGATGGAGCGAAATAAAATTAAAATCTTTGACCACCCCAATGACTTCTCCAGCCCTTCCCCATTGGTCAAATTTCTTTCCGACGATGTCTGCAGGTTTAGCATAGCCATATTGGCGTGCTGCGGCTTCGTTGACCACCAAGGCTGAGGTTGAATCTGAAGGGAATTCCCTTGAATAGGACCTACCCGCCACCAATTTTATATCAAAGTGGTCAATAAAATCAATTCCCACCTGAAAAATGGACTGGCCTTTTTGAATCATTTCCCCATCCGGACCTTGGATGCTTGTCCCGGCATTTGGGAAATAGCCTCCCGGGACGCTTCTGGAAAAAGCGGCGGAAAGAATCGCCGGATTTGATTCCAGCTCGCTTTTAAGTGTATTGGATCTATTATTGACGATTTCATCATAATTGTAATCCAACACCAACATCTGCTCCTTGTCAAAACCCATGTCTTTATCCAAGAGGTGATTCATTTGGGTATAGACGATGAGGGTCCCTGCAATCAGGATGATGGATAGGCTGAACTGGAAAATCACCAGTCCTTTTCTAAGGCTGACCCCACTATTATTGGCCACGGAAATACCTTTTAAAATCTGAACCGGCCTGAATCCTGACAATACAAATGCCGGATAGGATCCAGCCAATAAGCCAACCAGAACTAAAATTGCGATCATGGAGGGGATCGTCTGCCAATTACCAAACCTTGCCAATCCCAGTTCTTTGCCCGTGATGCTATTCATCAGCGGCATCGCCACAGATAGCAAAACAATGGAAGCCAACATGGCAAAAAAAACGATGATAATGGATTCGCCTAAAAATTGGTAAATGAGGTGCTTTCTGTCAGCACCCACGGATTTTCTGATGCCTACTTCCTTGGCGCGCTCCATGGACCTGGCGGTGGACAGGTTCATAAAGTTGATCATGGCGATGACCAAGATGAAAATCCCAATCACCGAAAAAACGTAAATATTGGACAGGCTCCCCGTTTCGCCCGGTTGTCTGTCCGCATCTGATCTAAGGTAAAAATCCTTCATCGGTTCCACATTGACGGTATAGAGTGGGTTATCTTGCCTTGCAGCCAGAAACTCAGGTATTTTTTGCTTGAAGGAGGCAAGGTTGAAATTCTCGTTGACCAGGAAATACGTATAGAAATCCACATATCCCCAACTATTAAATACCTCCGGCCAATATTGCCTGAATGTACTCAAAGAAAGCAGCATGTTGAAATTGAAATGGGAGTTAGCTGGAATATCTTCGATGACGGCAGTGACCCTATAGTCTCCTGCATTTGACCTTCCCGGTGAGTCACTTCCTTTTAGGATTTTGCCAACAGGGTCTTCGTTTCCAAAATACTTTTTGGCGGTGCTCTCCGTTATCACCATGCTGTAGGGTGCAGTCAAAGCTGTTTTGGGATCACCTTTAACCACCTGCCAACTAAAAACATCAAATGCAGTTGAATCCATGAAAAATACGCCTTCTTCCTGATAGGCATTTTCACCATCTGTCAGCAATATATCAGAGCTCCCGGAGAACTGGACTACTTTGTCAATTTCAGGAAAATAACTCTTAAGGGCAGGTCCCACCGGCGCATTATGCCAAACCCAAAAAGGATTGGCCCCGGCACTTTCAGGTTGGTCCTTGGATGGAAGGGTCCCGTGTGTCAAACGGTATATCCTATCTTTTTTTTCGTGGTAGGAATCCACTGAAAGCTCATCCTGTACATACATGAAAATCAGAAAGCAACAGGTCATCCCCAGTCCCAATCCAAAAATATTGATAAAGGAGTAGGCTTTCTTTTTCAAAAGGTTTCTCCAGGCGATTTTAAGGTAGTTTTTCCACATTGCTCATCATTTTAACTATCATAACCTTCGTAACTTTTATCGACATTCGTACCAAAAAAAATATGCTCCAAAAAGCCTCATTAGCCGATTTGGCTTTTTTTCGATCTGATTTTGCGGACAAAAATGTTCGTTGGCGTGCGTTATTAATACAACATGAAGAGGTCTTCAAGCTGTTTTTGATAAGGAAATCGTTTAAAGGTAAAAAAGGATAAAATTATACAGGAAAGAAAATGGTTTAAAAATATAACTTCAAAGTTTGATACTAATTTATTTATTGTGTTAGTTCAATGGATTAAAAAAGCAATAACCCGTTTATGACTCATTTTCAAACCCGCTCTGCCTGGCAAAATGCACGTATTCGTTAACCCCACATCAGTGGCTGGCAATCACATTTTCCGGTTCCCATACCTCTACCGTCCCTTTGTCATTGATTTCGCTCAGCGTGACAGTTTTGATTTCATTGATCAGCACCGGATCGTATTTGGCCCTCACCCGAATGTAATTTTCAGTGAAACCCTGCATGTAGCCATCGGATACATCTTCCTCAAATAGCACCTGAAAGGTTTTGCCCAGATTTTCTTCATAAAAAGCCCTACGCTTTTTTTCAGAGAGAATCCGCAGCATACGGGATCGCTGGTTCCTGATTTTCATCGGCACTACGCCTTCCATTTCGGCCGCCCGGGTATTGGCACGCTCCGAATAGGTGAAAACGTGTAAATACGATACGGGCAAAGCATTTAAAAATTCATAGGTTTCCAGAAAATGTGCTTCCGTTTCTCCGGGAAAACCAACGATCACATCTACTCCTATACCGCAGTAGGGCATCAGGGTTTTTATTTTTTCTACCCGGTCCCGGTACAATTCCCTCAGGTACCGCCGCCCCATTTTTCGGAGCAGGGCATTGCTGCCTGATTGCAGGGGAATGTGAAAATGAGGTACAAACCGGGCTGACTGCGACACAAAGGTGATGGCCTCGTTTGTCAGCAGGTTCGGTTCGATCGAAGAGATACGAAAGCGGTCAATGCCGTTGACCCCGTCCAGGGATTCAATCAGGTCAATGAATTTTTCCTTCCGCTTGCCCTCCTGAATACCGAAATCTCCAATATTCACTCCCGTCAGGACTACCTCTTTTACATCTGTGCGGCCGATCTCTTCTGCCGATCGAAGGATATTGGCGATCGTTTCACTACGGCTTTTCCCCCTGGCCAGCGGAATGGTACAAAAAGCACATCCATAATTGCAGCCATCCTGAACCTTCAGAAAGGTACGGGTACGATCGTGCATGCTAAAGGCCTGATGGAATTCCTGCGCTGCCTGAATTTCGGAAGCAAACACCCTTGCCTCCTGTTGCACGGCAAAATCATCCAGCAACTCCAGCAGTCTGAATTTCTCGGCAGCTCCCAATACCGCATCGACACCTTTGATTTCTGAAATCTCCTTGGGTTTTAGTTGGGCATAGCAACCAATAATGGCTACAAATCCGTTGGGGGAAATCTTCTTCGCCTCCCGAACGATCTTTTTACATTTCTTATCTGCATTCTCCGTAACCGAGCAGGTATTGATAATAAAAATGTCCGGATCGTCCTCAAAGGATACCTTGATATAGCCCTTTTGCTCAAACATCCTGCTGATGGTGGAGGTTTCTGCGTAATTTAGTTTGCAACCGAGTGTATAAAATGCTACTTTTTTCAAACCGAAGGTATTTCTTTGCCCAGGTGCAAATTTAGTGAATAGGATTGGCTTTTCCATTTCTGCAATAAAAATCGTGAAAGAAGGGTTTTTTAACGGATCGAATGGATAAAGGGCCGTATTTTCTTGACAAAAGTGCAATAATTGCCTCGCTTCCCTCTAATTTCTACCATTTTTGTTGAAAATTCATTTATTTTTCTACATTTGTAAGTAGTTTTTAAACCATAAACTCTAACAATGGCAACACTAAGACAAAAAGCATTAATGAAGGTGCAGGGCAGACCAAAGGTTTCTGCTGTAGCTCCCTCCTTAAAGATCTCAGATTATTTCGGATCGCAGGTGTTCGGCTTGAAAGAAATGCAGGAAACCCTGGCTTCTCCTGTATTTAAGAAAGTCAGCACGGCAATTGACAAAGGGACCAAAATAGATATGTCAACCGCTGATGAGGTTGCCACCGCTGTTAAAAGCTGGGCCTTGTCTAAAGGGGCGACGCATTACACGCACTGGTTTCAGCCCTTGACCGGATCCACTGCAGAAAAACACGATACATTCTTCGATGCCTTGTCAGGCATGGAAAAATTCAAAGGCAGTGCCTTGGTGCAGCAGGAGCCGGATGCTTCTTCCTTTCCAAGTGGAGGAATCCGTACCACCTTTGAAGCGCGAGGATATACTGCATGGGATCCCAGCTCGCCTATCTTTATTTTTGACCAGACGCTTTGTATCCCTACCATTTTTGTTTCGTTCACGGGAGAGGCACTCGACTTTAAAACCCCACTCATTAGATCTACTGAAGCGATCAACAATGCGGCGGTGGATATTTGCCAGTATTTCGACCGAAACGTAAAGAAAGTCAACCCTTCCCTGGGTGTGGAGCAGGAATATTTTGTCATAGACCGGGCTCTGTATGCTACCCGTCCTGATTTGGTGATGGCCAGTAGAACTGTTTTTGGTCACAACCCTGCCAGAGGACAGCAATTGGATGATCACTATTTTGGATCCATCCCTTCCCGCGTCAAGGAATACATGAAGGATTTTGAAATAGAAGCCCTGAAATTGGGAATTCCTGTTTCAACCCGACACAACGAGGTGGCTCCCGGTCAGTTCGAAGTAGCACCTTTGTTTGAAGACATCAACAAAGCGACGGATCACAATTTGTTGCTGATGGATGTGATGGAAAAAGTGGCTGAAAAACATGGACTGAAGGTTTTGTTTCACGAAAAACCTTTCGCCGGACTGAATGGAAGTGGAAAGCACAATAACTGGTCACTGATCACCGATACGGGTGTTAACCTGTTTCAACCCAGCAATTCTGCCAGGGAAAACCTGCAATTTCTTTGCTTCCTGGTAGCCACCATCAAAGGGGTGTATAAGAATGCGGACCTGCTGCGAGCAAGTATTGCTTCTGCAGGTAACGACTTCCGTTTGGGTGCGAACGAAGCTCCTCCGGCCATTATCTCCATATTCCTGGGATCTACCCTTACCGGAATTCTGGATGAACTGGAGAAAAACGGAAATATCAAAATCGAAAAAGGGGACAATATGTACATGAAGCTGGGAATTTCTAAAATCCCGGAAATCATATTGGACAATACCGACCGTAACCGAACTTCTCCGTTTGCATTTACCGGAAATAAATTTGAATTCCGTGCTGTAGGATCCACCGCCAACCCGGCCGGACCGATGACCGCATTGAATGTGATTGTTGCCGATGTGCTCAAAGAATTGAAGAAAGATATCGACAAAGAAATCGATAGCGGTAAAGAAAAGAAATTGGCCATCGTCGATGTGTTGAGAAAATATATCAAGGAAAGTAAAAATATCAGGTTCGAAGGCGACGGTTATTCCGAAGATTGGGAAAAAGAAGCTGAAAAGCGCGGACTCTCCAATCTGAAAAGTACGGCAGAAGCTTTGGACGTATTGTTATCCAAGCCGGTGGCAGATCTTTACAAACGACACAATGTGTTAAACGAGAAGGAACTGCATGCCCGTCATGAGATCAGGCTTGAGAATTACGTGATGAAAGTACAGATTGAATCCCGTGTGATGGGCGATCTGGCACTTAACCACATTATTCCTACCGCCATTCTCTATCAGAATAAATTGATTGTCAATGCGAATGGCTTGAAAGGGTTGGGTCTGGATCACCGGGCAGCGATCGATACCATCGAGGAAATTTCCAAGCATATAGAATCCCTGAAATCCAATGTCAGCAATATGATTGAGGCAAGAAAAAGGGTGAATAAGGAGGAAGATGTCACGAAAAGGGCTAAATTATACAGCTCTGACGTAAAGGATGCCTATTTTGATAAGATAAGGTATGCGGTCGACAAACTGGAGTTGCTGGTGGACGACGAATACTGGCCATTAGTAAAATACCGGGAAATGCTTTTTCTGAAATAATCGTTTCAGCT
>JAWLFL010000097.1:0-14636 GCA_041685605.1 Cyclobacterium sp.
GATGGACAAGAATACCATGATCGTCTCAGAAACAGAATGAAAGGTAAAGTAAAGCATAATGGCAATCAACAACAAGGCAAGCGGCACCACCTTGATCAGACGGTCTCGAGCCTGGTTCAGGTTTTCAAACTGCCCCCCGTAAGCAATGGAATAGCCTGTGGGCAAATCCAACTCAGCATCCAGCAACTCCCGCACATCGGTAACAATGGATTCCACGTCCCTTTCCGTAGCGTTCAGGCTTAATACAATTCTTCGTTTGGTATCGTCTCTGGAAATCTGTGCCGGACCGGACTGGAAGCTGATGTCGGCCACTTGTTTCAATAATATTTTTTCCCCGTTTTCCAGGGGCAGACTTAACTCATTTACCACCTCGGTGCTTACCGTCTCCCTATCCAGGCGCAGGGCCAGGTCAAAGCGGCGTTCGTTTTCAAAAATAGTACCTACGCTGCTGCCGGCAAAGGCAGTACGGATTACCTGATTCACATCGGCAATGCTGAGGCCGTAGAGGGCCAGCTTTTCCCGGTCGTAACGGATGGAAATCTGCGGCAGGCCCACCAATTGTTCTACTTTGATATTGTCGATCCCTTCCACATCCCTTATAATGTCAGCGGCCTCCAGGCCGAAGCGGTACAGGGTTTCCAGGTCTTCCCCAAAGATCTTGATGGCCAGGTCGGATTGCACCCCTGTAAGCAGTTCGTTGAAGCGCATTTCGATGGGCTGGGTAAACTGGTAGGTGATGCCCGGTAAAACAGCGAGCTCCTCCGTCATAAGGTTTGCCAGGGCTGTTTTGGAATCCACTCTTGACCAATTGTCCGGGTCCTTTAGCTTGATGATGATATCCGACATTTCCATGGACATGGGGTCCGTGGGGATTTCTGCCGCTCCGATTCTACTGACGACCTGGTCTACTTCATCCGGAAATTTTTCCAGCAGAATGGACTCGATTTTGGTGGTGATTTCAATAGTCTGGGCTAGGGAAGTTCCCGGCTTCAATACAGGTTGGATCACGTAATCGCCCTCGTCCAGCGTGGGCAAAAATTCTCCACCCAGCCGGGAAAAGATAAACAGGCTGATTCCAAACGCAATCAGGGCCGTTATCAAAACAAACTTCGAATGCTTTAGGGCACGAATCAGTACTGGCTCGTACCAACCGTGCACGGTTCGGATGATCCGGGCAGATAGCGTCTTGTTTTCGTTTTTGGAGGGCCGGACAAAAAGGGCCGCCATGACCGGCACGTAGGTAAGGCAGAGAATCATGGCTCCTGCCAGAATAAACATAAAGGTCAAGGCCATGGGTTGAAACATTTTTCCTTCCACCCCGGTAAAACTCAGGATGGGAATGAAAACAATCAAAATGATGATCTGACCAAAAATGGCTGCGTTCATCATTCGGTTGGAACTTTCAATGACCAGTTTGTCCACTTCTTCTTTTTGGGTATTCCCTTTCAAGCCGGGAAATTTTTTGCTCATTTGGTAGACGACATACTCGACCACTACTACTGCTCCGTCTATCAAAATCCCGAAATCAATGGCACCCAGACTCAGCAGGTTGGCATCTACCCGAAAAAGACTCATCAGCGAAATGCCAAAAAGCAAGGAGAGGGGGATGACGGAAGCCACCAGTAATCCGCTGCGAAAATTTCCCATCAGGATGACCAGAATGAAGATGACGAACAAGGCTCCCAGGATAAGGTTTTCCTGTATGGTGGAGGTGGTCTTGTCGATCAGCACGGAACGGTCCAGAAATCCATTGATGTACACCCCTTCCGGGAGTATTTTTTCTATTTCAGCAATGCGTTCTTTGACGCTATTGATCACCGCATAGGAATTTTCCCCTTTCAACATCATGACCTGCCCCAGCACTTTTTCCCCCTCACCGTTTCCCGTAATAGCACCGAATCGGGTGGCATAGCCGAATCGTACTTCTGCCAAATCTCCGATAGTGAGGGGCACGCCGCCGCGGTTGGTTACCACAATTTTCCGGATATCCTCCAGGGATTGGATCATGCCCTCACCACGAATAAAATAGTTGGTCTGGTTTTTTTCCAGATAGGCCCCGCCGGCATTTTCATTATTGTCCTCCAGGGCTTGCAAAACTTCGAGAAGGGAAACATCCAAGCTTCGGAGTTTTTCAGGTTGCATGGCGACCTCGTATTGCTTCAGGTATCCCCCCCAGGTATTGATCTCCACCACGCCTTTGATGCCGGTGAGCTGCCTTTTTATCAACCAATCCTGGATCTCTCTCAATTCCATTACCGAATACCGGTCTTCATATCCAGGCCGGGTCTCTAAGGTGTATTGGTAGATTTCACCCAGACCTGTGGAAATGGGGGCCATTTCCGGATTGCCAAAATGCGCCGGGATGTCCTTGCTGGCCTGTGCCAGTTTTTCTCCGATCAATTGTCGCGGCAGGTAGGTGCCCATGCCTTCCTCAAAAACCACGGTGATCGTGGATAATCCGTATTTGGAAACCGATCGGATTTCTTCCACTCCGGGCAAATTGGCCACCGAAAGTTCTATGGGGAAAGTGATAAATTGTTCTACCTCTTCCGTAGCCAGATTTCGGGCAACAGTTATGATTTGTACCTGATTGCTGGTAATGTCTGGAACGGATCCAATGGATAGGCGCTGAAAGGAAAAAAGTCCCCAGATCACAAGGCCCAAAACAGCTAAAAGAACAATAAACTTATTTTTTACGCTGAAAGCGATTATCCGGTGAATCATTTAAAGTAGTGTTTGGTGCAAGTTAAAAATAGTTTATTGGATTTTAACGAGTTAGGGACATGATAGAAGTCATTTTTGATAGACGATTGCCCCATCCATTACCGTCAGGAAGACCTGTGTCTGCAGGATTTCAGCCTCTGGGATTTCCATGATATTCCGATCGAAAACGACAAAATCGGCTACTTTTCCTACTTCCAGGCTGCCTTTCATGCTTTCTTCAAAGGCTCCATAAGCCGCATCCAGGGTGTAACTTCTCAATGCCTGTTCCCGGCTCATCTTTTGATCCGCTTCGTAGCCTTCCTCGGGGCTTCCTTCCAGGGTTTTGCGGGTCACGCTGGCATAGAAGTTTGCCAGGGGGTTGATGGGTTCTACGGGCACGTCCGTACCATTTATGATGGGAACCCCGGACTGGAGCAGGGCTTGCCACATGTAAGCCCCTTCCTTGATCCGCTGTTCTCCCAGTCGCTCAATGGCCCAGGGCCTGTCTGAGGAGAGGTGAATGGCCTGCATGGCCGGAAGCACCCCCAAGTCGGCAAAACGGGGAATATCATCCGGATGCAAGTGCTGGGCATGTTCGATGCGAAAGCGGTGGTCCCTGCTTTTTTCGGGATATTCTTTCAGTGCAACCTGATATCGATCCAGTACCTCCTTATTGGCTCTGTCCCCAATGGCATGGGTGCAGAGTTGAAACCCGTTTTCCAAGGCCATTTTTGAAACGTCATAGACGTATTCCATGGGAAGGGTTTCGTGGCCGAAATGGCCAGGTCGGTCGCTGTATTCCTCCAGTAACCAGGCCCCGCGGGAACCCAGGGCCCCGTCACAACTCAACTTTATCGAACGGAAGGTAAGCAGGCTGTCTATTTCAGGTCCTCTTTCCAGCCATTCTTCCAGGAACTCCCGGTTTCCTCCTGCGATCATGGCGTATATGCGGAGTTTCATTTTCCCATCGCGTTTCATTTGTCGGTATAAGTGTACCGTTTTGGAACCGATTCCCGCATCGTGAAATCCCGTGATGCCATTCCGATGGCAGGCAGCCATCGCCAATTCGAATGCCTGCCGGTCCTTTTCCGGGCTATTGGCAGGAATGTGGCGGGTAATCAAACCCATGGCCGTTTCGTTGAAAATACCGGTGGGGTTTCCGTTCTCATCCCGGATTATTTCCCCTCCTTCCTGGTGGTTGGGATCCCTTAATTGTTCTTTTCCGAGGGGATTTAAGCCCGCAATTTCCATGGCCCGGGCATTGGCGAAGCCGGCATGACCGCTGGCATGGTACAAAAAGACCGGGTTATCCGGAGATACCTCGCTAATGGCCTGGTGTAAGGGGAAGCCATTTATTTGTTTTCCCGGCGATTCAGTCCATTTGCTCTGGTGCCAGCCACGACCGGTAATCCACTCGCCCGCAGGCGTCCGATCAGCGGCCTCCTTTACCATAGCGACGATTTCCCGAAAGCTTTTGGTAGCGGATAAATCCAGGTTCAGTTCGTTGTAGCCCAGGCCCATAAAATGCCCGTGTCCTTCAATCCAACCCGGTGTCAAGGTTTTTCCTTCCAGGTCAATCACTTCCGTTTCAGAACCGATAAAAGGTTTTACCCCTTCCTGATCTCCCACATAAATGATTGTATTTCCCTGTATGGCCATGGCCTCGGCGGTGGGTTGGTCTTCGTTGACCGTGTAAAGGATGCCGCCGGTAAATACCTGGGTGGCGGTTTCAGGGGATTCGGAACAAGCACCCAGCAAAAGGATGGCCGGTAATACAAGCAATGCACAAAGTTTGGTTGTCATAAGTGAATTAATAATAATGGTTGATGATGCTTAAGGGTAGCATTAAAAGCCATACTCCCTTTCTACTTTGCAAATCCGTATTTTGTAGTTTTGGTACCATTTTTCCTTACCGAGCTGTTGGGCGAGTAGGTGTCGGGTTTCGTTTTTCCAGGCAGCAATGGCCTCCAGACTTTCCCAGTAGCTGACCGTTATTCCCAAGTTCTCTCTTGCGGATTCATGACCGAGATAGCCGGGCTGAATTTTTACCAATGCCTCCATTTTCCGGGCCATTTGGGCATAATCTTCCCCGGCGTCCGGATTTTTGATGCTGGTAAATATCACGGCATAGTAAGGAGCGGTGGGGGTGTCACTGATCATGGGTAGTTTAGGTTGTTATAAAAAAGATCGGAAACTTTAGGTTAAATATATTAAGAATTACTTTATGAGACAGGGCCAGCATCCAATTTAGAATCAATTTGGAGTAAGACCCTCTTCCTTACATAAGCGGCAATTGATGCCCTGATGTACCCTTTATGCTGTCCGAAAAGGTTTTGAATATGTCCGATTTTGAACAGGTCTGAGCGATGTTTCGAAGGTTTTCCCGGAAATTTCAGCGATTGGGGGTATTTTCGTAATTGGCATCAGATTGGATTTATCTTTTTGATAGAAACAAAAGTTTGCAACATCACCAAATGAAAACAATAAAAGGTAAACAGGAAAAGAAAATCTGGAATTTTAGTTTTCCTTCCAAGGTTTATTGGATGTGAAATTGAGTTCCGGAAAAATCGTCATGGATCAGGTACAGGCTTTGGGAAGGGTAAGCCTAAGTTCCGGCCAAGTGACAGGGAGCAACTTTGGGTTAAGCGAACACACCTCCTTTAAAGCCTCCTCTGGTAATATTTCCATACAGACCAACAGCAATTTGGCTGCTTTTAATTACGAAATTCGTACTGGAAGCGGAAGGGCCAGAATTGGAGAAAGTGAATCATCAGGATCCCTGATAATTATGAATGGTTCCTCGCATACCATCAAAGTAGAAGTAAGTTCAGGTAGCATTACTATAGACAATTGATCCGTTCTATCCTGAGTTTTAGCTGAACGGATACATTTGGTAGCTGCTGATTCAATCAAATCGGCAAACAACTGTATTTCTGTAGCCAACAGCAGACCGCTTTCGGTCTGCTGTTGGCCTTATGGGTTAAAAAAGTACGCATTTGAAAAATTTGGTTGTCTCCAAACACCCTTGGTTTTAGAGGTGTTTTTTCGGTTAGGGACTCTTTTTGTTGTAGAACTGTATGTTTTGAAGTGCTATTTTAAAAGCCTTGGCGTAAAAATTATTCTGTGTTGGTTATTTTATTGCCAGATACTGGATTTTTGCCTATTATTGAAAGCAATTACCAGAGGTCCGGAATCAGCCGCTATTCCATAGGGGGCATCATTTTTTGGCTTCTGACTAGAAACGTTTAACCACCAACCATGAAAAAATTACAATTATCATTGCTGGCCCTGTTGTTATGGGCTTGCCAGGCTCCAGTCCATACCGAATCAAATGACCTGGAACAACGCGCAAACCGCGTGACCATCATCCGGGATGATTACGGCATTCCTCATATTTATGCTGCCACGGATGCGGATGCGGTTTTTGGAATGCTTTACGCCCAGTGTGAAGATGACTTTAGAAGGGTAGAAAGAAACTATATCTGGGCCACCGGCCGCCTGGCCGAACTGGAAGGAGAGCAGGCCCTGTACAGCGACCTTCGGGCCAGGCTATACATGACCGAAGCAGAAGCCAAAGCAGCTTACGATGGCGCTCCGGAATGGCTTCAGGCACTCTGCGACGCGTTTGCCGAGGGGATTAATTATTACCTGGAAACCCACCCTGAAGTAGTGCCTCAAGTTTTGACCCATTACGAGCCTTGGTTTCCAATGTACTTCAGTGAGGGTTCTATCGGAGGAGATATCGAGCGCATCTCCTCCCAACGCATTCAGGCATTCTACGAGGATCAGAAAGCCCTTGCGTATTCGGAGTATGGGGATGGCCTGCTGCATCCGGATCCCTATGAAGAGCCTAAAGGTTCCAATGGCATTGCCATAGCCCCGGAATTGAGCGAATCAGGTAACGCCCTGTTGCTGATCAATCCCCATACCTCGTTTTACTTTCGCCCGGAGATCCATGTAAGCAGCGAAGAGGGATTGAATGCCTACGGAGCCGTTACCTGGGGACAATTTTTCGTATACCAGGGTTTCAACGAAAAAACCGGCTGGATGCATACCTCTACCCGTCTGGATTTTATGGATGAGTTTCTGGAAGAGGTAAGGGAAACCGAAAATGGCCATGAGTATGCTTACGGAGATGATTGGCGGGCAGTGGAGGAAATTCCTGTTACGCTTTCATATAGTTCTCCTGAAGGATTGCAGGAAAAATCCTTTACCATGTGCCGTACGCATCACGGTCCGGTTACTCATAAACTGGATGACAAGTGGGTGGCCACCAAAATCAACTGGGATCCAGTCAATGCCCTGATCCAAAGCTTTACCCGTACCAAACTGGATAACTACGAGGCATTTGTAGAAATGATGGATATCCGGACCAATTCTTCCAACAATACCGTTTTTGCAGATGCTGAAGGCAATATTGCCTATTTTCACGGCAACTTTATTCCCAAAAGGGACACTTCCTTTGATTTTTCCAGGCCGGTGGATGGCAGCGATCCGGCAACCGACTGGCAGGGCTTGCATACGGTAGCAGAGAGCATAGTCATTCACAATCCTCAAACCGGATGGATCCAAAATTGCAATTCCACTCCTTTTACTGCGGCAGGCCCTTACAGTCCCAAACAGGAGGATTATCCCTATTACATGGCTCCCGATGCCGAGAATTTTCGTGGCATCCATGCGGTAGACCTGCTTTCAAAGGCAGGTGAAATTTCCCTGGACGATTTGATTGCACTTGGATACGATCCCTACCTGCCGGCGTTTGAATACCTTATTCCGGAGCTGCTGGCGGCATTTGAGACGAAAGGGGCATCCTACAGAGATTTAGCCGCTCCGATAGCAATTCTAAAACAATGGGACTACAAGACCGGCGAAAGTTCCTTAGCCATGTCCCTGGCTCATTTTTACGGCATGTGGTTCAACAGGCAGATTGGGAGTCCTTATCGGTTGATACCTTTTAACCAAAAGGAAGGGAACGAATTGAATTATGAAGCGGAGGATGTATTGGAGGCCTTTGCAGCAGCGGTGGAGCAATTGGAAGCTGATTTTGGCTCTTGGGAAATGCCCTGGGGAGAGATCAACCGCTTTCAACGATTGAATGGGGATATAGATTTGACCTATGATGATTCCAAAGAAAGCCTCCCCATTGGATTGGCCTCGGGTCGCTGGGGTGCCCTGGCTTCTTTTGGTGCCAGTGCCCGGGAAAACACCAAAAAGCTCTACGGCTCTTCCGGAAACAGCTTTGTGGCAGCAGTGGAATTTGGAGAAAAGGTGAGGGCGAAAAGCCTGCTGGCCGGGGGGCAAAACAGTGATCCGGAATCCCCTCATTTTGACGATCAGGCGCAGATGTATGCCGATGGCAGCTTCAAGGAGGTAGCCTATTACCGGGAGGATGTAGAAAATAGGGCAGCAGAGACCTATCATCCCGGCAAAAGGTAAGTCACCACCAATTTAATCATAAATTTCAGTAAAAATTCCACGAAGTTGAAGTGGATTTTTCGGCAGATTTTCAGAGATTTAGGATGCCAGGTGGAAACGATTGGCTAACCTGGATTTAGTAATTGGAATAGGTATTTCCATTTCACTAACCAATGACGGTTATGGATGTAGAGATTTTATCAAGGATTCAATTCGCATTTACGATCGCGTTCCATTACATCTACCCGCCCCTTAGTATTGGTCTGGGCCTGATCATGGTGATCATGGAGTCCCTGTATTTGAAGACGGGAAATAAAGAATACGAAATCCTGGCTAAGTTCTGGACCCGGATTTTTGCTCTGACTTTTGGCATTGGCGTGGCGACAGGCATTGTAATGGAATTTGAGTTTGGGACCAACTGGGCCACTTATTCCCGCTATGTAGGCGATGTGTTTGGAAGTGCGCTGGCGGCAGAAGGTATTTTTGCTTTTGCCCTGGAAAGCGGTTTTCTGGGGGTGCTGCTGTTTGGCTGGAACCGTGTAAAGCCCTGGGTGCACTGGGTAGCCACCATCGGCGTCTTTTTGGGGTCCATGTTTTCAGCGGTATGGATCGTCATTGCCAACAGCTGGCAGCAAACACCGGCTGGTTTTCATGTAGTAGGCGAGGGGATGGAAGCCAGGGCAGAAATCACCAATTTCTGGGAAATGGTATTCAATCCCTCCAGCATGGACCGTCTGATTCATACCTGGCAGGGGGCCTTTCTGGCAGGAGCTTTTCTGGTTTTAAGTGTACATGCCTATTACCTGCGCAAAGGCAGGTTTGTGGATATTTCTAAAAAAGCCTTTCGTATTGCCTTGGTCGTAGCCACCATTTTTTCCCTGTCCCAATTGGTTTCCGGTCACAGTTCAGCAAATGGCGTGGCAGAAAATCAACCCGCCAAGCTGGCGGCATTTGAAGGGCATTTCGAAGCTTCCGCCGCCGGAGATATGTATTTACTGGGTTGGGTAGACAAAGAATCGCAACAGGTATGGGGAATAAAGATTCCGGGAGGGCTCTCATTCTTACTGGATTACCGCTTCGATACACCGGTTACCGGCCTCAATGCCTTTGAAGAGTGGGATCGGCCTTCCCAGATCAACGCCGTATTTCAGTTTTACCACCTCATGGTATCCATTGGGATGTTTTTGATTGCGTTGACCCTATTTGCCTGTTACAAGTGGATCAAGGGTGATTTGTTCGAAAGCAAAGGCCTGCTCTGGGTTTTTTCCTTTTCGGTGATCCTGCCGCAGGTAGCCAACCAGGTGGGTTGGTTTGCGGCAGAAATGGGCAGGCAACCCTGGGTGGTCTATGGGCTTTTACGTACCAGCGATGCCCTGAGTAAATCGGTAACGGAAAATCAGGTGCTTTTTTCCTTGATTATGTTTTTCTTTATCTACACCCTGTTGTTGCTCTTATTTTTATATTTATTGAATAAAAAGATCAAACATGGGCCCTATGAGGAAAAGGAAGACGATGACCGTCCCTTTCAACGGGAAGTCGCCCAATCATTTTCTACGCCAAAAAGCTGACTCATGGAAACACTTGCCGGTATCGATTATCCCACACTTTGGTTTCTGGTGGTTGGTGGCCTGTTTTCGGGCTATGCCATCCTGGATGGATTTGATTTTGGCGCAGGGGCCTGGCACTTGTTTTTTAAACAGGAAAAAAGCCGGCGCCTGGCACTGAATGCCATTGGTCCGGTATGGGATGGAAACGAGGTCTGGCTGGTCATTGGCGGGGGAGCCCTTTTTGCCGGGTTTCCGGTGATGTATGCTACCTTGCTTTCGGGAATGTACATTCCCTTTATGTTGTTTTTGATGTTCATTATTTTTCGGGCCGTGTCCATTGAATTCCGAGGCAAGGAAGAAATGGCCTGGTGGCGGAAGATGTGGGATATTTCTTATTCCGTATCCAGTATCGTTTTGCCCTTTTTGCTTGGGGTGGTCCTGGGAAACGTTTTGCTGGGCTTGCCCATTGGGGAAAATTTTGAATACGAGGGCGGTGGTTTTTTTACCTTCCTGAACCCTTTTGCCCTGATGGTGGGCACTTCTACCCTGGCGCTGATGATGAGCCATGGGGCCATCTACCTGCTATTGAAAACAGAAGGTAGGATGTACGCAAAACTAACCGTTTTACTAAAAAAGGGCATGATTTTCTTTATGGTGAGCTTTGGCATCACCTCCCTGTATACGCTGATTTACATTCCGCATCTGTCCGACACGTTTCGGGATCAACCCGTTTTATTTATCGTTCCGCTGCTGGTTTTTTTGAGTATAGCCAATGTGCCCCGCTTGTCGAGTAAAAAGAAATACGGGCAGGCTTTCTTTTTTTCTTCCCTGACGATTAGTTTGTTGCTGGTGTTGGTAGCGATCGAATTGTACCCCAACCTGCTGGTGTCTACCCTGGATCCTCAATATAACATCACTGTCTATAATGCCGCTGCTTCGGACAAGTCCCTGGGAATCATGCTGACCTTTGCTGCCATCGGTACCCCGCTGGTAATTGGGTACACGACCTTTGTGTACCTTACCTTCCGCGGCAAAGTGAAGATTGATGAGATGAGTTATTGAAGGCCATCCTCCCTCTTTTCCAAATGATTTGAGCGGTAGGCCATTGCCTTTTAGATGGATTCCTGTATATTTCCTTTAGAACCATCAAACCCAAAAACCATGAAGATAACGTCCCGCCTCCGCAAAATCAGTTTTTCTGCTCTTTTCTTACTTTTTCTTTTCCCTGTATTTGGTCAAAACCTGGACATTAAGGACCAGGCGCTGCTGGATCTGGTAGCTGAAGACGTGGAGGTAAAGAAATTGGCAGATGGATTTCAATTTACCGAAGGTCCCGTCTGGAACAAAGAGGGGGGCTATTTGCTTTTTAGTGATATCCCGGCCAATACCATTTACAAATGGAGCCCAGGGGAGGGGGTGACCGTTTTTCGGGATTCCAGCAACAATTCCAATGGCCTGACCTACGACGCAGAAGGTAATCTACTGGTAGCCGAGCACAGCGGTAGAAAGATTGCCCGAATCAGTTCGGACGGAGATTATGAGGAAGTAGTAACGGAATACAAAGGTACCCGGCTCAACAGTCCGAATGACCTGGTAGTACACAGTAAAGGGTCCATTTATTTTACCGACCCCCCATATGGACTCCCATCCGGCGCTACAGATACCCTGGGATATAATGGCGTCTACCGCTTTCACAATGGGAAAACGACCCTGATTGCAGATGACCTGTTTCGACCTAACGGCCTGGCTTTGTCTCCGGATGAGCGGACCCTTTATGTGGCCAACTCCGATGGGCCCAAAAAGTACATGAAGTATCCGGTTAGCAAAGGAGGGAAAGTTGTTAAAGGAAAGCTTTTTTTTAACGCCTCGGGGTTACCGGGCAATGGCAATCCGGACGGTATCAAAGTGGATTCACAGGGCAACCTCTTTGCTACCGGCCCCGGGGGAGTATTGGTATTTGCGCCCAATGGCCGACAACTTGGCACCATCCGCTTTCCGGAAACCCCTTCTAATCTGGCTTTCGGGGGTGCGGACGGAAGAACGCTTTTTGTAACCGCCAGAACCGGACTGTATGCCGTGGAATTAAAAGTGGCCGGAAACGAGTAAACCATGATAGAGAATAGACGGAAATTTATCAAGCGTTCTGCCCTGGGTGCAGTAGTCGGTATGACCGGCCTGGCTGCGGGCGCTTCTGGAAAAAATGGGCAGGAGCCGGACCGGCAGGAGGAGGCCCTGGACCGAATTTTGGCCGAACCGGTGTTGCGCCTGGACGAGCTGAAGGATCCGGTCTGGATTGAGACGGTAGAATTGCTGCGCAAGGACGATAACTATATCTGTCGCGTTCGCTCCAAAAACGGCGCCGAAGGGCTATCCGTAAGCAATAACATGCAGATGAAGCACCTATACCCCATTTTTGTCAACCGCATTCAGCCCTTTTTTATCGGCAAGGATGCCCGGGAATGGGAAAAGCTTTTGGAGGAGGTGTACGTGTACCAGAGCAATTACAAATTGCAAAACCTGGCCTTCTGGGTGCCCCTGGCCACGCTGGAATTCGCTATCCTGGATTTGCTGGGGAAGCTGAGCGATAAAAGCCTTGGTGCTTTAATCGGGGATATCCACCATCCGGAGATTGCCGTGTACCAGGCCAATAATTACCGGGGCAAATCGGCGGAGGAATCCATAGATCTGATTGAAAAGCATGTCCGGGAAACCGATGCCCGGGCCTTGAAATTCAAGGTCGGTGGCCGGATGAGTCACAATGCCGATTATCCTCCCGGCAGAACCGAAGCCCTAATCCCGCTGGTGCGGGAGCGTTTTGGGCCGGAAATGGCGATCTACGCCGATTCCAACGGCTCCTATACTCCGAAAGAGGCCATCCGCATTGGTAAACTCATGGAAGAATATGCCTATGATTTTTACGAGGAACCCGTTCCGTTTGACTGGTATGAAGAAACCAGGGAAGTCACCAAAGCGATAACGATTCCGGTAGCCGGTGGGGAGCAGGAACCCAGCATGCATGGCTTTCGCTGGCTGATCAAAGAGGATGCCCTGGACATCGTGCAGCCGGATATCTTTTATTTTGGGGGAATGGTTCGTTCCATGAAGGTGGCCAAAATGGCGGCCTTGAAAGGAATGCCCTGCACGCCCCATATTTCCGGCTCGGGCCTGGGCTACCTGTATATGATGCATTTTGTATCGGCCGTTGCCAATGCCGGACCGTTTCACGAATTCAAGGGATTTAACAATGAAATCCCCCTGGAAAGTCCTACTTCCAGCCTTTCCAGTAAAGGCGGCAAAGTGACCGTTCCAACGGGACCGGGGCTGGGCGTAACGCTGGATCCGGATTTTGTGGCGGAACACCGGGTGGTAACCGGGTAACACGGTAAGTCTGCAGGAAAAAAAGTAAAGGTAGGTTTCGTTACCTTTAGCTCCTTAGAACAATAAATGCTAATCCGAATAAAATGAACAAATACCTATTGAATGGCAAATTGACCGCAAAACCCGGGCATCAGGAAGCCCTGGCAGCGATTTTACTGCAAGCGTCCGAATTGGTGGCTACCGCTAAAGGGTGTAGGCTATATGTAATCGGAAAGGACAAGGCCGATAGCCATTCCGTATACGTTACCGAAATCTGGGACAGCAAAGAGGACCACGACAATTCATTGAAAGTGGAAGGGGTACGGGAACTTATCACCCAGGCCATGCCCTTACTGGACGGCCCGCCAGCCAAAGGACAGGAGCTGGAGCTTCTTGGCGGTGCGGGGATTTAAGGTGGCGTACTCCATTGGAAACGGCTGGCAGCAGCAGCGGGGCTTTTGAAAAACCGGTTGCTTTCCCAACGCAATAGGCGCATACGAAAAATACGGTCCCATTCGGCTTGTTTCCGTGACCGAAATGCTTAATTTGTCGAAGGAAAATTGGGAGAGGGATGTTTGGCATAGTACATATACACGCAACTACATAGCTTTATACTGATGTTGGCAACAAGTATTAGAGCGTCCTGCACATAATGAGAAGTAAAGCTGAAATATTATTAGAGTTAAATGAATTAGCATCATCGGTTGGCTTTCTTGAAGTCCTCTTAATTATCTGTAATAATCACTTAAATTGCTCTACCGATGAATTGGCAAATAGAGATTTAAGGAGTGTTCTAAATGAAAATGAAGTGACATTTTTGTTTGGAATTTGGATGAAAAACATGGGTAAAAAAGAGGCGGACTTTTCTGATAAGGATAAGATAGCAAACCATGTTCATGCTTTAATGGATGATTTTCATCTTACGTTCCTCTCGAGCTTTCCCAAAATTGATTCAAAGTTATCATATCACGAACTATCAATTAAGAATGCTGAGATGATTAAGGAGACGATTTTTTACTCGGGGTCAGGTGCGTATGATTACCAAATGGTAAATTTCTTAGAAACAAAATATAAGAATGATAAAAAATGGCTAAAGGAAAACAGAGGTTTTTTAATTGAACAAGCGGGGAAATTATATAATTTCATAAAAACGGCATTGACTGTTAAGCTTAATACAAAGGAATTTAAGCACCTAACAGAATTATATAGCATAGATTTTAATAATTTTGTTTTTCAAAAATATCCTGAGTTTAAGACAATTTTAAACCTTTTCTCCTTTAATCTAAATGAAACACTTAATCAAGATTTTAATGATGTTGGTGATTTAAACCAGTTTAAATTTAGACCTGTAATTAAAACAGATACAAAATATATTATTCCGATGCCCTATTTGTTATCGGAGGCACTTTATGACAGTCCTTTCTTTTGGATGATAACAGATAAGCAATATAAGAGTGTAGCTTTATAAAATAGAGGAGATATCGCAGAAAACATTGTTAAATCATTTTTAGAGAAGAAAATTAATTCCTCAAATATTTTCATAGAGGTTGATGTAAAGCCAGTGAAATCTAAAACGATTACAGATATTGATATTTGTGTTGTCAAAGATGGGAA
>JAWLFL010000347.1:0-3521 GCA_041685605.1 Cyclobacterium sp.
AGAGAATGGGAGACATTGGATTTCCTGAAAGGCACATCTTCCGACAGTTTGGAGCTGAAACTGGTGAGAACCTCCAGCGTAGAAAAAGCGGACACACTCCTCCGGTTGCTAGCGGACCTGGCTGGCGAAAGTACCCTGGTTTTTTGCAATCACCGGGAGGCCGTGAACCGGATCAGCCAGTTGCTTACCGAAAACAACTTCGCTCATGCCCTGCTGCACGGTGGCATGGAACAGATAGACCGGGAGAAAAACCTCATACGTTTCCGGAATGGCAGCCAAAACCTACTAATTGCAACCGATTTGGCTTCCAGGGGTCTGGATATTCCCGAAATAAGGCAGGTGGTGCACTACCAACTTCCTACCTCGGAGCAGGCTTATATTCACCGCAATGGCCGAACGGCACGCATGCATGCTTCGGGAACCGGCTACCTGGTATTGGCCCATGACGAACAGCTTCCGGAATATTTGACCAAAGAATTACCGGAATACCAGGTCCCAGCGGACTTCACCATTCCCGAAGCTCCTAGCATGGAATGTCTGTATATCAGCGGGGGGAAAAAGGATAAGATCAGTAAAGGGGATGTGCTGGGCTTCTTAACCAAAACTGGTGGACTGAAGGGCAATGACATTGGCTTGATCAGTATTCTGGAAACGGCGACTTATGTAGCCATTCCCCGTCAAAAGGTTTCGGACCTGCTGAAAAATACATCTGGCCAGAAACTAAAAAAAGTGAAGGTAAAACTGGAAATCGCTAATTAAGTTCGATATAGTTCAATGGCATGGTTTTCATGTGTACTTTTTCAAATCTAGGTTAGACACTGTTCAAAATTTTGGGCATTTGTTTACCAAGAGATTGTTTAGTGAGCCCTTGCAACTTTTTTCACTGGCCAAAGGTTCCTATATTGGCATATTAAACGCTTTAATGAATGCAAATGGAAATAAACTAAATAGAAAGGGTTTGTTACAAAAATGACCTAATTCGTAAAAAAATGTCATGTGAACACGGTGGCCTTTACGAACCGCTTTTACAAAAAATAAAATCAAAATAATCCTTTCTGATTATGAAAAAGATAACGATTATGATACCCGAGCACAAGTATTCCTTCTTTCTGGAACTGGTGAAAAACCTGGGACTGGAAAAGATAAAGGAAGAACCAATAGAAGCAAGCCAGGAAGCTTTAGACGGGCTTGAGCAGGGTTTTAGGGAGGTGAAGTTGATCCAGGAAGGCAAAATGAAGGGTACACCGCTTCAAGAGTTCCTCGATGAACTTTGAGATTGAACTTACTGATCATTTCAAAAAAGAGGCTAAGAAGCTCACCAAAAAATACCTGTCCCTAAAAACTGAACTGGAAGCCCCATCTGGGTGTAGTTTGCAACTACACCCTTCTATCCTTTTCAGTTTGCAATTGGAAATGGACATCATTACCAATAATCCACGGCTATCAAACCATCTAATCCCGCATAATTCCTTGCGCTCGAATACATATAATCTTCCGATATTTCCACGATTCCCGCCCTTACCGGATTCTCATGAATATAATTCATTCTACTTTCGACCATCTGGGTTCGATAAAGTTCAAACAAGAGCAAACCCAATCAGCTGATCCGGGTCCCAGCAAATTTACCTTCAAACCTGAAAAATGGAAGGATTTATCAGAAGCGGCAAAGCTCCGGTTCTCTAATTATAGAAAAAGCAATTTCAGCTATCTTTCTGAACCTCCACATCCGATTCCCATCCTGTGTTTTTAAGGGCCGGGTCATTTTCTTTTTTTAGAAAATCCGCCTCCGAAAGGGAAGCTGCTTCCCATTCCAAAATGGCCTCGTCTGGTACCTGCTCAATGGGTTCCTTCCAGGCAGTGGAGGTTTCATTATAAGCGATATTTGATAGGGAATTAAAACAAGAGATAATGCTCCACCTCGGTTTGTCGGATAAATTGGCGGCCGATCGGTGAAGCAGGTTGCTATGAAAAAACAAGGCATCGCCGGGCTGAAGCTCACAATATACCAATTCCATTGTTTTCAAGGCATTGTCCACCATTACCTGATCGGCACCTACCTGTTCACCTGCAAAACCATGATTGACCCTTCCCAATTTGTGGGAACCTTTAATTACCTGCAAACAACCATTTTCCTTGTTGGCCGGCGTAAGGGCAACCATCACGCTGAGCAACTGATCCGGAAACATAAACTGATTTTTGTACCAGTAGCCGTAGTCCTGATGCCACTCCCAGGCCCCTCCCACTTTGGGTTCTTTCTGCATCAACTTGGAATGAAAATGGCATACCGGGGCATCACTGTCCAATAGCTGCCCTACGCAATTCACCATCTTTTCACTGCGGGTCAGGTAGCCAAAAACATCCTTTCCTGGCTTAAACCAGAGAGACAAGCGGGTCTTTTTTCCCGACTGATCGTTGAGGTCCATGGCATTTTTCCGCATGGCCTCGTCGTCCAGGGCTACCCGATACAATCTATCCGTCTCTTCCCGGGAGCAAAATCCAGGTACCACCAGGTATCCATCGCGGGCATAATCTTCGGTTTGTTGCTTTGTAAATGGCTTCATAGAGTTAATCTAAACAGAATTACTGAAAAATAAAAGGAAAGGCAATTTTGGTGGTATTTTAGTGTTTTTTAACTAGCTTCACCGGTCGTTTCCCCGCCGGGCCAGCTTTGCGATTGTTCCCGTGTGTGACGAATTACAATAACTGAAATCGAGCCTGCCTACCGGACAGGCAGGCATGACGTAGCCGTCACACAATGGGATGATTATCAATCATGCGAGATTCTCCCGATTCAGGATCGGGACAGGCATCCCGACCTGCGGTACGGGACAAGTTATGACCTATGAAAATCAAATTATAAACTGATGAAATGCCCATGATAAGCCTTACCAAGCTACGTTCATTCTATTTGGCACTATTCCTCAGCTGCCCCCTGTTTTCTTCCCTGGCTCAGAACGGTCCGATCCAAAACTCGATCCTGTCCTATTTGCAACAGGAAGCTGCTGCCCTGAGTGCTGATTTTCCTCCTCCAACCCTTTCCCCTTCCGACTGGGAAACCCAAAGACCGGAGCGGTACCGGCAGTTTATCGAAATGATGGGCTTTTCCATGGAGGGGCCGCGTACCGCACCCGCCGTCCGCCATACGGGGACCATTCAGGAAGATGGATTTACGATTGAAAAATTTTATTTTGAGTCCTTGCCGGGATTGTTTGTACCGGCCAATTTGTATTTACCAGACGATACCAGCTCCCCACGGCCGCTGGTCTTGTATCTTTGTGGCCACGCACCTGGGCAAAAAGCGCATTACCAGGCCCACCCACGTAGACTTGCCCAACTGGGCTTTGCCTCCCTGATATTTGAAACCTTGCAATTTGGCGAAGTGGACGGCCATCACTGGGGGCCCTATAACAAAGGCTGGTTTCACTGGTATTCCCGCGGATACAATCCCGCCGCTGTGGAGCTATGGAATGCCATCCGGGCCCTGGACTACCTGGCCGAACGAAAGGAAGTGGATATGAATA
>JAWLFL010000348.1:0-3513 GCA_041685605.1 Cyclobacterium sp.
CTTATCGGAAGCTCCCTACGGATCCGTTTATATGTCACTGATTTGGAGGGTAACCTACAAAAAACCTTAAAAACAGATATTATAGAGCGTAAGGGCCTTCCGTTTGTTCAGCTATACTATACCTACCAGCCTTTGATGTTTAATAGGAAAAAAAATGATTTGTTCGTACTTGCACGGGCGGATACCGATGTTAACTTTCCAGGGAAATGGACGGGAACTGTGTTTCTGAAGATTCCCGAACTGGATGATGAATCAGCCAGACACATATTCGAACTGCCTTCCCATTTAGGCAAATATGTGCACGGCGCCTATTTTACCCACAGTTCCCATCTGTTGATGGACGACCGTTATCTGGTTTTGGCGATACCCTTTTACAATGATATCCTGATATATGACCTAGAGACGGAGGAACTGATTGAAAAACCAGCAGGAAGCAAACACTTTGGAGACGCTCTTCCTTGGGATAATGCAGTGAGTGGAATGAGCGAAAGCTTCTACGTTCCTTCCAACTCCTACAGAGAGATTGCCTATGATAAAGAAAACCAACTCCTCTATCGGCTGGCTTACCAAGGAGTGGATTATATCGGACCGGATGGACAAAGGCGCAACTGGGACAATAAACCCCCTTCTGTAATTATTATCAATAGCGACTTTGAGAAAGTAGGAGAGGTAGATCTCCCTGTCAATACCATCTATACCCGCATGTATTTCACCCATGATGGCAAGCTGTACCTCTCCCTAAACCACCCTGATAACAATCCATCGGAAGACCAGATGGTGTTTGTAGGGTTTAAACCGGAGGAGTTATAAATATAATGATTTTCTTTACGGTTGGTCTCTGGTTTCCGGCATTTTAAATGCCTCCTTTACGTAACTTATCGGATACCTGGGATGTAGTTGCAAACTGACCCAGAGGGGGTTTTGGGGATTACAAATCCCCCCTATCTGAACCACGGAATTTCAGATTCTGAGGAGCGGATTTGGTAATCTTTAATCAGCCAATCGAAATGCAAAACCAGGCACCTACCGGATTCAATGTACAGATTTATTGAAGTTTACGTAAGTAAATCCCCCAGCCCCCTTTGAGAAAGGGGGACTTGTGGAAATGGAGATTTGTTGCTGAAATTGGAAAATGTAATCGGGCTGAGGAAAGGCAAGGCTTTAGGATACCGACCTTTCGAACGCGAACAAAATCGTCCTTGTCAAGCAGGGGTAGACTGCCCTGATTTTTCAGGGGGGGATCTCTACACAGCCATCAGCATGCTTTTGATTGAACGCAGTTTAAAAAATGTCAAAACTATTTTTTATTTATTTGTATACCGTATTTTTAGGTAAAATTACCTTTATTTTTACGATATGATTGATTTTTCCAGGGAATTAAAGGTGTTGTCTTGCTTTATGCTTTTTCAAGCTTTTATTTTCAATGGGTCATCACAAGGGATCAGGGGTTTGGTTACTTCTGAAGAAGGGGAACCCCTCGCGTATGCTACGGTCTTTGCCCGGAACCTTAATGATGGCATCCCTACCAACCAGGACGGGCGGTTTGAATGGAAATTACCCCCTGGAAACTATGATATCATTGTCCAATACCTTGGCTACCAGTCCAAATTACAGGCAGTGGAAGTAAAGGATAACTGGGTAGAACTGGATGTAAGTCTGGAAATGCAAACGTTTGCCTTGCAGGAAGTAGAGGTAAAAGGGGACCAGGAAGATCCGGCACTTACCGTCATGCGTAAAGCCATAGCAAAAGCAAAATTTCACCGCCTGCAGGTTCAGGAATACAGCATGATGGTGTACATTAAAGGAACGGGAGAACTGACCAATGCCCCCTTTTTCTTAAAGAAAAAACTGAAAGAGGAGGGAGTTGGACTCAATGAAGCCTATACTTCAGAATCGGTTTCTGAAATTCACTTTAAGCAGCCAGATGAAATTACTGAGACGGTCATCAGTATACGGTCCACTGGTGAAAACAACCAGACTTCTCCTGCTCCGTATATCGGGGCCAGTTTTTACGATGACCAGATCAATGGCGTGGTTTCCCCCCTCTCCAGGTCCGCCTTTGTTTATTATCGGTTCCGGTTGGAAGGGAATTTTTTTGAAAACGGGGTTATGGTAAATAAAATAAGGGTTATTCCCCGTTCAAAGGGAGAAAAGGTATTTGATGGGTATATCTATATCATTGAGGATTTATGGGCCATTCATAGCCTGAATTTGAAAACTTCCCTCATGGGTTTTGATATTGGGGTAACCCAACAATATGCTCCGGTGGAGGAAAACATCTGGATGCCCCTGACCCATACCTATACTTTCGGGGGCAAGTTTTTTGGTTTTGCCGGGGAGTACCAGTACCTGGCATCAACCAGGGATTACCAAATCACGCTGAATCCCGATCTTCTGGTGGATACCAGGATTCTGGATGAAAAGGTAGAGGAGATTCCCGATCACCTTCCGGAAGTGACCAAAAGTGCAGACCCCATCGAGCAGTTGGCAGCCGCTGATCAGATGAGCAGAAAGGATTTTAGAAAAATGGTCAATGCCTATGAAAAGGAATCCTTGAAGGAAAGGGAGCAGGCCGAAGTCCTATCCGAAAGAGTTTATAAGGTAGATTCCATGGCCACCAAAAGAGATCTTGTATATTGGGATAGCATCCGGCCGGTCCAACTGACTGCCAAAGAAATACAAGGCTATCGCAGGGATGATAGTTTGGCTGTGGTGGAGGCTGCCCGTGAAAGTGATGTTGACTCCGTGGCTCAGAAAGCCAAAAGAAAATTCCAACCACTTGATTTCCTAACGGGTGGAGATTACAGTTTTGGGAAAGGCAGGTCAGCAGGGTTTCATTCCAATTGGACCAACATGTCATTCAACACCGTAGAAGGGTTTAAAATCGGATTTTCAGGATATTACCGGGCTGAGAAGAACACAAAAATGGCAGACAGTGTAACCAACCACTTGCGGTCCTGGAATCTCAGACCGGAATTCAGGTATGGTTTTGCAAGTAAGAAGCCCTATGGAATGCTGCACATCAGGCGCTCGGTGACCAAAGGAAGGCCGGGCCACACCTGGGGAATAGAAGGAGGGAAATACCTTTACCAATACAATGGGGAGGACCCTATCAATGAGCAAGTCAACGCCCTTTATTCCTTATTTTTCAGGCAAAATTACATGAAACTGTATGAGAAAACCTTTACCAGATTATACCTGGCTCATAGAATCACCGATGCCTTCACCTATAGGGTGAATTTCCGATTCGAGGATCGGGTGAATCTGGAGAACAATTCCAATTACAGCTTTTACAATAAGCCGGAACGAAGGTACACTTCCAATCTACCCATGAATCAGGAAGCAGGGAACCAGGCCTTTGAAACTAATGAGGCAGTATTGGTTAGTGGATCCATCGAGTGGCGTCCTGGATTGAAATACCGGATAAGAAACGGAAGAAAATTCCCGCTTATGGAAACGGCACCCCTGGTAAAATTTAACTATAACAAAAATTTTTCAGGAGCTGGCAAATTC
>JAWLFL010000349.1:0-3490 GCA_041685605.1 Cyclobacterium sp.
TGGTCAAAAACGGACAGGACAAATACATGGTTATCGGGGATTTTAACGCCCATTCCCCCTTTGATGCCGGATTTGACCTTGCTCATCCGGAAACCCTTCGCCGCAATCGGGACGGGGACAGTCTGCGATTCGAAGAAAAGGGTGCGGAAGCCTTCCAGACACTCCGTAACGGCAGCTTTGACTACAGCGTCATGTCCCGGTTTTTATCCCTTCCCCTGATCGACGTGGTACAAAACCACACGGAAGAAAACCGGAAATCCTCCTTCCCTACGCCCTTGATCACGCAGGACCTATCTCCGGAAGAACGGGCCGGCTACCAGCAGCGCATCGATTACATCCTGGTCAGCCCCTTTTTCGAATTTCGCTGTACCGATGCCCAGGTAATCAATACCGGAACACCCGATCGGCTCTCCGATCACTACCCGGTTGTCGCATCCTTTGCCTGGGATGAATGATCCTGAAAGAAATTTTTCGATAAAATTGGGATATTGAAGAATTTCGCTGAAAAAGGAGCACACCCCAATTATCCGCAGCAAGGAGAATTATAAATAGCTGACACTATCTGAGCCTTTGTGAGCTTGCCACAGCAGAAGTCCAAAAAGATTAACTATTCATCACGAGAAGCGAGTGATGGATTGGGCTATGATATTCATTCATTTCATCCGGATGGGAAGCCAAAATTTCATTGTAGGAATGAGTGTAAAATTTTCTTCCTTTTTCCCGATGAGCGTAAAAAATCTAAGAAATTACCCTTGTATCGCATACGCAGGTAAATTTTACCCTTGTAGCTGATTATGTTTGACAGAACTATTCCATACAGTGATCTCCCCCTAGTTCCTCCAAAAGTAGATTCGGAAACCAAGAGTATTTCAATCTCGAATAAATTCGATTCGTAATAAATATTTACTAAATTTGTTACAAAATGATTTGTTGTGGAAGCTACCGAGACAAAAATTAGCCATCAAATAAACGCATTGCCAAGGGGTACATTGTTCTTTCCTGAGGATTTTAGGTCCTGCGGAAGTGATGAAGCCGTTAGAGTGGCACTGCATCGATTGGTCAAACGTGGGGAAATAGACAGACTTACCCAGGGAATCTACACGTTACCAAAACAATCAAAGCTGATCGGAAAAGTGTATCCTTCTGTGGATGAAGTAGCCCAAGCTATCGCCAAACGCGATAGAGCAAGGATCATTCCCACGGGAGCTTTTGCCTTGTATGCGTTGGGGCTTTCCACACAGGTACCAACCCAAGTGGTTTACCTGACCGACGGTTCCTCGAGATTGATCAAAGTACGTAATCAAACCATTCTTTTTAAAAGGACGAGTCCAAAGAATCTTTCTGTGCGGGGAAATCTCAGCGGTCTTGTTATACAGGCTTTAAAGTCCATAGGTAAAGACCATGTTAACGAAGATCAGGTTGAAAAATTAATCGGTATTTTGCAAGAGGAAGAAGAAACGGACCTTATTCATGATAAGGAGTTGGGGCCTGCCTGGATTGCTAAAATTTTTAATCAAGCCATAAAAGAGCAGCAGCATGTCCATTGAGTTTTTGACACTTGATAAAGAAGACCGGCAAGAGGTATTCAATGAAATTTTTAGGCAAAAAAATCTCGGTCCCATTGCTGTAGAAAAGGACTGGTGGGTAGTGCAGACCCTCAGGATGGTTTTTGACATGGAGATGGGAGAATCGTTGGTGTTTAAAGGTGGAACTTCATTAAGTAAGGCTTGGGGCATGATAAATCGCTTGTCTGAGGATATTGACCTTGCTTTGGATAGAAAATATTTGGGATTTGAAGGAGACCTTCCAAAACACCAGGTTGACAAACTTAGAAGGGCCTCCCACCAGTTTATCAGAAAAACTTTTTTTCCCAATCTGATTAAGAAGTTTGACCAGGCCGGCTTTGCTGATGTGACGTTCGACTTGCCTAAAAGCACCCAATCGGACAAGGATCCACAGACGATCGAGCTTATCTATCCATCAGTGCTTCCACAAGTTACAGCCTATATCCGTCCAAGGGTGTTGATTGAAATTGGGAGTAGGTCATTGTACGAACCCTTTACTCAGAGAGAGATCAACAGTTATGTGGGCGAATATTTCAAGGGGAGGTTTTTTGCAGATGTCCCAGCCAAAATCCCTTGTGCAAATGTAGAGCGCACCTTTCTTGAGAAGTTGTTTTTACTCCACGAAGAATTCCAAAAACCAGAAAAAAAAATCAGAATCAACAGGCTTAGCCGACACCTCTATGATATCGAGCGGATCATGGACAGCCAATTTGCAGAAAAAGCCTTGGCTGAACCGGATCTCTATTTAGAAATTGTCAAACATAGATGCCAGCTCACACGTATTAATGGCATGGACTATACCCGGCATGCGCCAAAGTATCTCAATCCCATCCCTCCTACAACTATTTTAAAATCTTGGGAAGCCGATTATAAAACCATGCAGGAACAAATGATTTATGGAGAATCCCTGCCCTTTAAAGAATTAATCCAAAGATTACTTAGCCTGAAAGCAAAAATTAACGCACTGGATTGGGAGGTAGAGTTGAAAAGGTGAAATCAAGCCCTCCAACGTTATTTAATAAAAAATTAGTTGAAATTAATTGAGGAGTAGACAGATTATTTTCGACAACCTTCGTCCATTCCAGAACTCCGGGATTCGAGGTCTTTCAACTAGCTCTCTGAACTTATTCAGTAATCATTAAGTCTTGGATAATAACTTCCAATATCCCATTGTCTCCCCTACTCTTTCCAACACCCCTTTTTACATTAGCGCATTGATGTGCTACCACTTACCGTTGAAAAGTAACTACCCAACTCAATGGATATTTTCCTTAACGATATTTTAGCTTTTCTTTTTATAATTCCGCAATCTCTTTTAAGTTATCCGAAAGGTTAATTGTGTCGGGTACGCATCCAAACTACCCCCAAAATCCATTTCAATCCCGCACACCTTTCCCACCACACTTGACCCTGGAGGATCATCACCACAGAAGAATTCTAAAAATATATTTAGGTCTTTTGCCCTAGATTGTATATTTTTGGCCGGATTAGTTTTTAAAAAAAATGCAGGTATGCATCCGAATGGCCTTTGGAAAGATAGGGCCTATTTACCAGATCGGGAGCTCGGAAGATAAATTCAACCACCGGCTTTCTATTCAGGTTAGGTTGCTCCATGGAACAAACTGTATGCTATGAATTCAATTGAACTAGTAGATCTTTTGGTCATCGTAGGCTACCTGCTAGGCATTGTCGGTATCGGGCTTTTTTCCGTTCGGAAAAAGAAACAAACGAGCGAGGGCTATTTTTTAGCGGGCAAATCATTGTCCTGGGCAGTAATCGGCGCCTCCCTCTTTGCCTCCAATATTTCTACCGTACACCTGGTAGGGCTGGCCGAATCCGGGTTTACGGATGGCATCCTTTGGGGAAATTTTGAGTGGTTCTCCGGAATTGAACTCCTCATCCTTGCCTTTGTATTCATTCCCTTT
>JAWLFL010000350.1:0-3488 GCA_041685605.1 Cyclobacterium sp.
TGTTCAATCTGCCAGTGTGAACTATGCCACACAAGCGGCCACCCTGGTATTTGATGAAAAAACAACCGACCTGAATCAGGCCAGGAAGAATATTCATGCGGTAGGCTATGAATTACTGATTGACCAGCAGGAAAAGGATAGCTTGGAAGAGGTTCAAAAAACGGCTTATAAAAAACTGCGTAGAAACACCATTGCCTCGGGCATATTGGCCCTTCCGGTGTTTCTGATGGGCATGTTTTGGATGGAGATGCCCTATGGGAATTATATCATGTGGTTTCTGACAACACCAGTCCTCTTCGTTTTCGGAGGGGCTTTTTTTACCAATGCCGCCAAACAGACGAAAATCGGTAAGGCGAATATGGACACCCTGGTAGCATTGAGTACCGGAATTGCCTACTTGTACAGTACTTTTGCTACATTTTTTCCCCAATGGCTGGAAGGAAGAGGCATCGTCGCACACGTCTATTTTGAAACGGCCGCTGTTATTGTCTTTTTTATTCTATTAGGACGAATGTTGGAGGCAGGAGCCAAGGCGGGAACATCGGAAGCACTGAGAAAACTGATCGGGTTGCAGCCTGATCGTCTGATCGCTATTCGGGATGGAAAGGAACTTAGCCTGCCTGTGAAAGAGGTGGAAATCGGAGAGGTCATTATGATCAAGCCTGGGCAGCGAGTACCCCTGGACGGAATTCTGGAACAAGGCAATTCCTACGTAGACGAAAGCATGCTTACCGGAGAACCGATTCCTGTCGAAAAGAAACCAGGGGATACCGTCTATGCCGGCACCATCAACCAGAAAGGAAGCTTTACTTTCAAAGCAACCGTATCCGCTTCAGAAACGTTATTGGCGGCGATCATTGACCGGGTAAAACAAGCCCAGGGCTCCAAGGCTCCCATTCAGAAGACGGTAGATAAGGTAACGGCTGTCTTTGTGCCAGTGGTGCTGGGATTGGCTGTGCTTACCTTTTTTGTCTGGACCTTCAGTGGTGTGGAAGAGGCGGTGGTTCGGGGGATGCTCTCCGGAATTACCGTATTGGTGATCGCCTGTCCCTGTGCGCTGGGCCTGGCCACGCCCACTGCCATCATGGTGGGAATGGGGAAAGCAGCTTCCTACGGCATCCTGATCCGGGATGCCGAAAGCCTGGAAAGAGGGAAGCATACAGACAGCCTCATCCTGGACAAAACCGGCACGATCACCCTTGGAAAGCCCACAGTGAAAGCGGTGAAGTGGAAAACAGGCGTGGATGAAAAACAGCTGAGCCAGGTTTTTCAGGCACTTGAGTCTAAAAGTGAACACCCCTTGGCCGCGGCCATTGCACAGTATTTTACGCCTTCTGACAAATCGTTGGGAATCGAAAATTTTCAGTCTGAAACGGGAAAAGGGGTCAGTGCGCATTACGAAGGAAAAACGTACCGTATTGGCACCCGAAAATGGCTGGTATCCCTGAACGTAGCCATGGAAGATGACCTGATTCAGTCGGGAGAAAAAGCCCTGGAGGAGGGTAGCATTCTTGTTTATTTGGCTGTAGGCACTAGCCTGGTGGGATGGATCGCCATATCCGATCAAATCCGGGAAGACTCTGCGGAGGCCGTCGCTGCCCTTGAAAAAATGGGAATCACCGTTCACATGCTGACCGGAGATCAGGAAAAAACCGCCGCCGCTGTGGCGCAAGCGGTCGGTATCCGGCATTTTCAAAGTGGGATGTTGCCCCAGGATAAAGGAAACTACATCCGGGAACTTCAGAAAAAAGGGCATAAGGTGGCCATGGTCGGTGATGGTATCAACGATAGCGAGGCACTGGTGCTGGCCGATTTAGGCATTGCCATGGGCGCGGGTACGGACATTGCCATGGAAACCGCCAAGGTCACCCTGATGCATTCATCCCTGAAAAGCGTCCCTCAACTGTTACAATTAAGCACCCAAACGGTCCGCACTATCCGCCAAAACCTATTTTGGGCCTTTATCTATAATATCATCGGAATTCCCATCGCCGCAGGGCTGTTGTATCCGGTATCGGGTTTTTTACTAAACCCCATGATTGCCGGTGCCGCCATGGCCCTGAGTTCCGTTTCCGTAGTGAGTAATAGCCTTCGATTAAAATTTACCAAAATCAAATAAAAACCATGAATAACGAAAAATCCATGCAATTTAAAACCAACATCAAGTGTGCAGCTTGTATTGCTGCCGTGAGTCCGGCCCTGAATCAACTCGCCCCAAACCAATGGGAAGTGGATCTCAAATCCCCGGATAGAATTCTAACCGTAAACGAAAAAGTCGATCCCGAATCCGTCAAGGCTGCTTTGGAAAAATCAGGATACAAGGGGGAATCAATTTAGAAAAACAGGCTTCGGATGGGACAAAATTTTCTTACTTTTGACCCTATTCTATGATCGATTACAAAGAATTTACATTAGACAATGGCCTGCAGGTGCTGGTTCATGAAGATCCCACATCGGAAATGGCCGTTGTCAACCTACTCTATAAGGTAGGCTCCAGAAATGAAACCGCTGGTAAAACCGGTTTGGCTCACTATTTTGAACACCTGATGTTTTCCGGTTCGCAACACATTCCTGAATTTGACAGTGCACTGGAAAGGGTAGGGGGTTCCAGTAATGCCTTTACCAATACGGACATTACCAATTATTACATTACCCTTCCGGCGGTCAATCTGGATACGGCATTATGGTTGGAATCTGACCGAATGCTCCACCTGAACTTGAATGACCCGCAATTGCTGACTCAAAAGCAAGTGGTAATGGAGGAGTTTAAACAACGGTATCTCAATCAGCCCTATGGGGATGCCATGCATCATGTCAGAAACCTGGCATATGAGCAGCATCCTTACCGCTGGCCCACCATCGGGCAACAAATAGAAGACATCGAGCTACTGGAAAAAAAGGATTTGCTGCAGTTCTATCAGCACCATTACTCCCCCAATAATGCCATCTTGTGCATTGCCGGGAAAGTAACATTTGACGAAGTCCGGGATAAGGTAGCTCACTGGTTTGGTGAAATTCCGGCGAGTTTACATCAGGTTTCTACGCCTGTTCCCGAACCTCTCCAAAAAGAAAAAAGAAGCAAGCAGGTATTCGCAGAGGTACCTACTGAGGCGCTATACAAAGTATACCGGATTCCCGGCAGGCTGGATGATGCCTACCTGCACTGCGATCTAATTACCGATATTTTAAGTTTCGGGAGATCCTCGGTATTGGAGCAAAAACTGGTGAAAAACAGTGCCAATTTTGCCAGTTGCCAGGCGTACGTTTTGGGTAACATAGACCCTGGGCTCATGATGTTTACCGGTAAAATGGAAAAAGGAATTCCCGCCGAACAAGCTGAAGAGGAGCTGGATAAAATAGTAGACACATTAAAACAAAAGGAAATTCCCGAGCAGGTCCTTCAAAAGATAAAGAACCAGTCAGAGGCAATGACTACTTTCGAGTCGGTATCGTTGCTGGGGCGGGCCATGAAGCTGGCCTATTATGCC
>JAWLFL010000351.1:0-3461 GCA_041685605.1 Cyclobacterium sp.
TCCCGGTATTTACCCCTGACCGATAGGGTGATTTGCTCTCCAATCTCCACCTTTTGCCTTCTGGCAGGGCCAAGGATTCGTCCCCGGCCTGCATGCAGCCAGGCGGAATGACTGCCTCCCGGTGTGCTGTTGTTTTCCACCCCGGCCTGACGGCTTTGGTCTATTCCTTCAAAATGCTTGTTTTCCTCTTTGCTTCTACTGGGTTCCATGCTGGCCAGAACGGTGGACCTTACCGGTTTTCTGAGCACCTGCCTTACATTCCCCAGGTGGTCCCTGATAAAAAACTCGGGAACCCACTTTCCTTTTTCCCAAACTGACCTTCCTTCCGGGTGCAACAACTGTCGGGGTTTGCCGTCAGCCAGCACCAGTTCGCCCAGTTGGTCGGTTCGCCCGGCTGGTTTTCCATTTTTTTCCAGCTTTCTGTATAGCAATTGCCCCTCGGCCGAATAGGCAAACAGCAGTTTTTCGCCTGAGTCAAACACCATTTCTTGGGGAAGGTCCAGGTGGTTGTACCGGATGCGCTTGATGCCCTTGTCCGGGTTGGCTGTCAGGTTGCCATTGGGGTCGTAGCGGTAATCTCCAGGGACTGGAGCGGAGCTAAAATCCTTTGCATCAAAACCTGCGTCGGGTACCGCATCACTGATGCTTACCAAGAGGTTGCTGTGAGGTGCATAGTGGTAACTGAGCCGGTCCACTTCTCCGAAGCTGTCTTTTCCCTGCCTGTTGTGCCGGGTAAGGCCAAGGATATTACCATTGGTATCGTAGCGCATTTCCTTAAGGCTGTACCTGTCATTTTCGGTATTTTTACCTGGAACGGCATAGCGCGCTTCCTTCAGTCGGCCTGCCGGATCATAGGCAAATCGATAAGCCCGGTGTTGCTGGTCCCTTCCGCTCCATACCATTTCGGATATATTACCATTGAACAAGGGCTGAGGGCCGGTTTCATAAGAGAGGCTCATGGCAAACAAGCCGGGATCCTTACTCTTGGGCCTGATGGCAGTACTCCAGCCCTGAATATGCCTTTCATATTGGAAAGTGGCCAGGCCACCGGGATGCTTTTCTTCGAGTTGACCGGTCAATCCGTAGGAGTAGGAGGCCAGCAGGGTTTCCGGCTCCTGAGCCAGGCGTCGGTATATGGCATTTAAGTAGCCTTCCGGACTGTAGCTGTACCGGTCAGAATAATCGAATGCCAGGCTTCCTTTGATGTGGGTATGGGTTTCCACAAGTCGGCCAGCAAAGTCATATTTGTTGGTCTGTTTGGTTTCTCCTCCCAGGTGATCTTCTGTCAGCAAGAGGATCTCTCTGCCCTCTTTGTCGTAGTGTACGGCTCTTTCTGTCAGGTATTCTGCCCTGATCAGCCCTCCTGTATAGTGTCCGGTGGCAGGGAGAGGGGACCTGGATGATGCAGGCTCCTGGAATGCCTTCTTGCTATTGCTGTAGTCGTCGTAATAGCTGACGGTAAGGATCTCACCATCATCCCGGGGAAAGCTTCCTGTAGGTACCTGCTTTTCCGGCTGTGAACCGATGCCTGCAGAAAAAGAGCGGTTTCCTTTTGCTACAAACTGAAAGCCTGGTTTCAGTACCACGGCTTGCGCAGCCGTGTAGCGTTGGTGCCCGTCAAAGGAACTAGCCGTTATTGTTTGTCCGAACCGTACCCTGCCAGTCTCCGGTTTGGCTTGATCATGCCGGGGGCTTTCGGCATCCAGGTCATTTTGCAGGGTTTTTCTGTCTCTGCCATCTGCAACGATGCCCGTCTGCACAGGTCTGTTGTGGACATCATATTGGGTGTACCTCCACCGGCCGGATGCTTTCAGGTTGCCATCTCTGCTTCCCACTAGCCGACCCCTCTGGTCATAGAGGAATTGTTCGGTTTCCTTTCCTGGGCTTTTTTTCTCGATGAGGCGCTTCAGTCCATCAAAACTATACAGAAAATACAAGCCATCGGACAAGTCGGTTTCCAGGGAACGCTGCCAGTTGCCGTCCAGGATTTCTACTGCTTTGGGAGGGAGTATCACCCTTAAATCCAGCAGCTTGTCATATACAAAGTAGGTACAGTGCCATCCTGCATGGGCTTTTGAGGGATTCGGTGTGGCCTGGGTCTTTTTCAGGATTTCCCTGCCCAACCTGTCTGTGTAGATCAGACTGCGGATTCCTTCTCCATCGGTAATGGTGCTGACCCAAAGCTCTCCTGCTGCATAGCTTTCCTGCGTCAAGGGCAGGCCGTCACCATTCACCGTCCAGCGGCGGACCTGCTCCTCGGCAAGGTTGGGCCGTTGATGCAATTTTGTCTCCCTGCCCGATCCGGGTCTCCAGGCTTTCCCGGGAGGGGAAATGGCCTGAGGTAAATGGAGAGCAGAAGATTCATAAACCGTCTGCTGATAGCCATAGGCATCTCCGGAGTAGGCCTTGCGGTGATAATCGGCATGTTCTGCTTCGTAATCTGAGCGGAATGCACCGGGCACCATTTCTGCGGTGGTGGCATAGGGGAGGTATTCCCGGTGTGGCCTGCCGAAGGAATCGTAATGATGGGGCTTGACAATGTCCCCACCACCTGGCGAAGCCCCCTGTTTTACCGTTTGCAGGTCTCTGCCCAGTCCGTCCAGGTATAGGGTGGATATTTTTACGGAGGGAGCAGACGGTAATGAGGATGTCTCCTTTAGCGGCACTTCAGGGATGAAGGTACGGATGCTGTTCTCCTGGGCAGTGGCAGTCATGCCGGCACAGGAAAACACGGTCAGCAGGATGAGGATTATGTTTTTCATGGCATGGCCTGGTTTTGGGCTTGGTAGCTGTAGGCGTAGTGTTCCAGAATATCCCTATCCATGTTTCGGATGGTTGCCAGCCTGCCCATGGCATCGTATTCATAGTAGCGGGTATGGTGTCTTTGGTCGGTTTTACTGCTGATGCCGATCAGGGGTTCGTGGGTATAGGTTTCCATAAAGGCATTTTTGGGGTGAAGTCTTAATTCGTCTATCAGGACACCTTGTCCGGTCAGGATAAGCTTGTCGCTGGTCACCTCTCTTTGAATCAATTGCCATTCATCGGTCAAGATCTCCGTTTTGCCCAAAAAGCTCCAGGAGTTGGAAGTCCGGCGGCTGGTTTTTTTTGCCCAAAAGGAAAGCAGAAATACCTTTTCATTATTTGCCGGAATGTTGGATTTGCTGATGGCACCCCTTCCCAGGTGATACTGGTTTACTCCGGTTTTGGCGCTATTGCTGCCATAGGGTTCACCACTGAATGTCCATCCTCCCTTATCGTCAGTTTCGAAGGAAGTATAGGCAATTTCCGAAGCAGCTGCATTTTGTACAGCGGCCGCCATCAGGTTCCCCTCTTCAAACCAGAGAAAACTTTGCCTGGGACCGGTCCGGGGCTTCTGCTCCAGGATATTTCCAAATGGATCATAGGACAAAATGTTGAGATCCTGGTATTCGGGATGCTCAGCATGCTTTTTGAGTAGTCCT
>JAWLFL010000352.1:0-3391 GCA_041685605.1 Cyclobacterium sp.
CGAGCCTCTGGGTCCCCATGCAGATGCGATATACAAAAATCCGAAATGGCCTGAAAAACCATTGTTCTATGTTTCGGTGCCTTCACAAACAGATCCAACGGTAGCTCCCGAAGGAATGGAAAACCTGTTTATTTTAATTCCGCTGGCTCCCGATCTGGAAGACCCCGAAAAAACCAGGCAATACTATTTTAATCTGGTGATGGATCGATTGGAAAAATTAACCCATCAGGAAATACGATCCCACATTGTTTATCAAAAATCGTATGCTCACCAGGATTTTAAGGAGGACTACCATGCCTTCAAGGGAAATGCCTATGGATTGGCCAATACCCTGATGCAAACCGCTATCCTGAAGCCTTCATTGAAAAACAAGAAACTTTCCAATGTTTATTATACGGGTCAGTTGACTGTTCCGGGCCCTGGCGTTCCTCCGTCTTTGATTTCGGGAGGAGTGGTGGCAAAAGAAGTGATTAAATCCCTGGGAAAATAAATAAAATCTATATATTGAGGAGGTTATGATCGATCACCAAAAGCTTTTTGATGACACTGCACTGGAGTGCAGTAAACTAATAACCCAGAGGTACAGTACTTCCTTTACACTGGGCATCAAAACCTTGCATAAGAAGTTTCACCTACCTATCTATTCCATATATGGTTTTGTGCGCTATGCGGATGAGATCGTAGATACGTTTCATGACAAGGACAAGCAGGCGCTACTAAATTCATTCAGAGAAGATACCTATCAGGCCATCTCCGATGGAATCAGTCTGAATCCGGTTCTCCATTCGTTTCAACTAATGGTGAATAAGTATCAGATTGAAAGGGAGCTGATAGATGCCTTTCTGGCCAGCATGGAGATGGACCTGGATTTTACTACTTACAACGATTCGAAGTACAAGGAGTACATTTATGGCTCAGCAGAAGTAGTTGGACTGATGTGTTTAAAGGTTTTTTGCGAAGGGGATGCATCCGAGTACGAAAAACTAAAAGGAGCTGCTTGCAAATTGGGTTCTGCTTTTCAGAAAGTAAATTTTTTGAGGGATTTGAAGAGTGATTTTGAAGACAGAGGCCGGGTCTATTTTCCGGGTGTTGATTTCGAAAAATTCAATTATACGGTAAAAAGGGAAATTGAAAGCGACATTGCAAAAGATTTTAGCGAGGCATTAGAAGGCATCCATCAATTACCCAAAGGAGCCAAGTTAGGTGTAAAAATAGCCTATTTGTATTATCAAAAACTTTTCCTTAAAATAAAACGCCTGCCACCTGAGGTAATCACCAGTCAACGAATACGCATACCCAATATTCGAAAAATGGCACTACTCGCCAGGACTTATTTTGGATACAAAACGGGACTTGGATGATGAAAGAGGAATTTTATTACCTGGGACTTATGCTTTTCACCATCTCTTATCCACTGGCACAGTCATTTGAATCCCGGATCTACTACTATAAAAAGTGGCACGCTCTCTGGCCGGCAACATTGGTTTCAGCCGTTATTTATATCCTGTGGGATCATTGGTTTACAATGGAAGGGGTATGGTGGTTTAATGAAAGATACATTTTGGGTTGGTACCTTTTCGACCTTCCCCTGGAAGAAATATCGTTTTTCTTTATCGTCCCTTTTGCCTGTATATTTATTTATGAAGTGCTGATTTACTTTATGGAAAAAGATTGGCTGCGCCCTTTGGGCAAACCATTTGTCTTTTTGGGAGTACCGGTATTGTTCTTCCTCGGCCTGTACCATTGGGATAAAATGTACACTTCGGTTAATTTTATTTTTACTTCCTTTCTACTTCTCGGTCATTACCTGGTGTTTAAAGATAAGATATTGGGTCGATTTCTGGCGGGCTTTCTAGTCAGCCTGATTCCCTTTATGCTTGTAAATGGTGTTTTAACGGGCTCTTGGATAGAAGAACCCATCGTGGGTTATAATAATAAAGAGAACTTGGGAATTCGAATTGGAACCGTTCCAGTAGAAGATAGTGTTTATTCTTTAGGGCTTTTGCTTTTGAATATTAGTATTTACGAAAAAATCCTGAAACGCAAAACAATTACAAAATAGTATGGTTTATAGTCTATGTTAAATTTGGATGTACATATTGATCAACATTCCGGTTTTTGTTTTGGAGTAGTTTATGCCATTGAAATGGCAGAAGAAATTCTCGATAATGAAGGACGCTTGTATTGTTTGGGTGATATTGTACACAATGATGAAGAGGTAAAAAGACTGACTCAAAAAGGCCTAATCATTATCGATCATGAATCGTTGACCGATCTGAAAAATGAGAAGGTCCTAATCCGGGCCCATGGAGAGCCTCCGTCTACTTATGAATTGGCAATAAAAAATAACTTAACCCTGGTAGATGCGAGTTGTCCTGTGGTATTGAAACTACAAAACAGGATCAAAAATTCTTACGACAAAGAGGAAACCATCTACATTTATGGAAAGCATGGACATGCCGAGGTGATCGGTTTACTTGGCCAAACAAGAAATAAAGCCGTAGTATTTCAGGATATAAGTGAATTGGACATTCCCTCCCTACCTAAAAACATTACGCTGTACAGTCAAACTACGAAAAGTACGGATAAGTTTTACGAAATTAATAAGATCCTTAAAGAAAATGGAATTACCATCAATACCAATGATACCATTTGCAGGCAGGTTTCTAATCGGGATAAAGAGCTTCGGGAATTTGCTTCCAAATTTGACCATATAGTGTTTGTAAGCGGCACAAAATCTTCCAACGGGAAGGTTCTTTTTAACGTATGCAAAGAAAAAAATCCGAATACTTATTTTGTGTCCAGTCCGGAGGAAGTAGAACAGGACTGGTTTTCAAATAATCAAAGCGTGGGAATCTGTGGGGCCACTTCTACTCCCATGTGGTTGATGGAAAAAGTACGGGATCGGATTAGAGAATTTTGAATGATTTCATTTTTTTCATTGTTTCTTTTTCATGAGCAATTCGCGAGCTGCCTACCACCTATCTGAGAAAATCGATCCAAAAGGTATCTTGATAGCCGTATCCATCATGTTATTGTGGGGCATCTCCTTGGTTTTCTTATTAGGATACGCGGTCGATTTTTCCAACCCGCTGGTTTATGTAGGCATTTTGGTCCAGACGCATTTGTACACCGGGCTTTTTATTACCGCTCATGATGCCATGCATGGGGTCGTTTCTTCCAACAAGAAGCTTAACCATGCCATTGGCTGGATCGCCGCCCTGCTGTTCTCCTATAATTTTTACTGGAGACTCTTTCCTAATCACCACAAGCATCACCAATACGTGGCTACGGAGAATGATCCCGATTATCACTCTTCCAACCGTTTTCTTCCCTGGTACCTGAGTTTTTTGTTCAGCTATGTGAACATCTGGCAGTTCCTTTTAATGGC